>WSZT01000170.1 GCA_013139985.1 Candidatus Methanophagales archaeon
AAGATACAAGAATCCACATCACGTTCCTTTGCGCTCTTTGCTTCTTGTACCAGGAATTCAAATGCGAGGGGAGAACATTCATCTTCATCCGCGTCTAAAACATGTATAAACGCTATTTCTCTTGGGATGTCACCGTCAAACGGTCTCATTATGATGCCGCCATAAGGTCCCGACTCGCTAAGCATACGTTCAAACTCAATCTGCGTAACCACATTTGAATACATGTATTCCCCAGGTGGGACATTTTCCTCCATATCAGCCGCGAATATTAGCTTTTCCACTTCCAGATCCAGTCTCTCCTCCGTCTGGTCGTATACTATTGCCTCCTGTGGACAGACCTCCGCACAGATGCCGCAACCAATACATTTCCGGCAGCTCAAACATCTATTCGCCTCTTCGACTGCCATCTTCGCATCGTAGCCCAGCTCTTCCTCTTCAAAATTGCTTATCCGCACCTCTGCTGGAAGCGTGGGCATCTTCACCCGTTTTTGGAGCGCAATATCTTTGATCGGGAAATAATTCCTTAAAAGGTTGCTTTTTTCCCGGGCTTCGCGTTCCCCTAAATCTATTTCCGATTCAACTTTGAAATCGGCTCTTAAAAGTTTCTCGCCGCTTAGATATTCATTTATACTCAATGCCGCTCGTTTACCCGCTGCTATCGCTTCTATCACCGTTTTTGCCCCCGTTGCAGCATCCCCGCCTGCGAATATACCCGCCACGGTTGTTCTGCCGTCCTTGAACGTGCTAATCCGTCTTCCTCCTGGTGTATCAACGCCACAGCCCTCGAGGAACTTCAAATCTGATGCTTGGCCTATCGCGGGCATCACCGTGTCCACGTCCATCACAAATTCAGTGCCCTCTACAGGAACAGGTCGCCGCCTACCCGTATCATCCGGCGGGCCCAACTCCATACGAATACATTCTAGCTTTTCCACTCTGCTTGAGCCCAGAATCTTCGTTGGATTCGCTAAGAATATAATCTTTATGCCTTCCTCCTCCAGCGATTCCAATTCCTCCTGTGACGCTGGCATCTCCGCTCTCGAGCGCCGATAAACGATAAACACTTTCGAGCCTAAACGTAATACTGATCTTGCTGCATCCATCGCAACATTCCCGCCACCCACCACCACAACGCTCTTACCTATCTTCACTTCGTTCCCGAGATTAAGATTAAGGGCACGAAGGAAATCAATACCAGGTATAACCCCCTCTAAATCTTCTCCCGGAATACCCAATTTACCACTCACATGCGCACCAACAGAAATAAAAGTGGCAGCGTAAGTTCTGCGAAGTTCTGCGAACGTGGCCTTGTCAACTTCCACCCCAGTTGCTATTTCCACTCCCACACCCCTAACAAATTCTATTTCGCGCTCCAGAGTCGCTCGGGGTAACCTATATTCCGGAATACCCACGGCCATCATTCCTCCAACCACCGGGAGCTTCTCAAATATAGTGACATCATATCCAAATGTTTTCAAATCGTACGCGGCACTCAGACCCGCAGGTCCGGCACCTATTACCGCTACCTTTTTTCCGGTCGTAGCCGGAATAGGCTCAAGCTTTATCTCCTCTCCGTAATTCTCATAGACATGATCTGCAACAAACCTTTTCAGTTTCGCAATTGAAATGGGCTCGTCTACTAAACCCCGTTTGCATAGGTCCTCACATGGATGCGTGCAAACTCTGCCTAAAACACCTGGAAAAGGTACTTTCTCTCTTATCAGATCGTAAGCTTCCTTGAATTTGCCATCTGCAATAAATCCCGCATAGCCCCTAATGTCCAGGCTGACCGGGCAAGTAGCTTGACAGAATGGCGTTTCCCGCTCTATCGCATACGAGAGTGCATCCTCTGGTGTATATATTGCATTCCTGTTGCTTAGCCATCCGTTGCACCGGTCTGGAGATGTAACCGGGCACACCTTCCAACACTCGCCGCACGAATCGCATTTTGTCTCATCAATTCTAATTGGGTTCCTTCGTACACTCACCCTGAAGCCGTGATCATCCTCCTTCATTCTTTCGATTACTGAATTGGTAAATACGTGTATCTTATCATTCTCTTTTATCTGCTCTATAAGGGGCGATAAAATGTCGAAAGGATGTTTTCCCTCTACCAAATGGAGCTTAGAAAAAAACCCGCCGATGTTCGGTGTCCTCAAAACAAAAAAGACTTCTTCATCATTGGCACAGTCTAAAGCCGCCTTTAATCCTGCGTAGCCTCCCCCTATAACCAAAACACTCATTCAAGACCCTCCCTTGTATTTGCAATATACGTTGGTGTATTATCTCGTATCTCATGAATTCCTATCAGTTCATGCCTTTTCAAATCCAGAATGCGTCTGAATACCACGTTTGGCTTCAAATTCAGCTCAGATGCTATTTTCTTCACCGACATCGGCTTCTTTAACTTCAATAGTATCCTCTTCGCTTCATAATCCTCCTGCACCATATCCCCTAGCAATCTATCCATCTCATGCATCGTAAAAACTTCTCCGTACTTGTTACCCTCCTCCAGCAGTTCCCGCTCTTTTGTTGCCAATATCCTCAACTTATAATCAGCAGCAGCTATACATGCCGCTTCCAGTTCCTCTTTTTCACATTTAACAGGGCCTAACTCTTTTATCTCTTCCGTAAACTCCCTAATAACCTCTGCAAATCGCTCGCCCTCACTTGCACTTATCCATTCCAATCTTAACCTTTCCGGTTCAACTCCCGCCGCCTTTAACAATCTCTTCGCCATCCCTACCTTCTTCTCTGCATAATAATTCCCTTCCAGGTAATGGCAATCCCCAAGATGACAACCACCTATAAACACGCCATCTGCACCGTGTAGGAACGTATCTAGGATAAGCTCCGGATCAACTCTTCCACTACACATCACTCTTATTATCCTTATATTAGGTGGATATTGAAAGCGAGAGACACCAGCCAAATCCGCACCTGCGTAACAGCACCAATTGCACATAAAACCGATTAATTTTACCTCGTCCATTAGAATACCACCTTCTCCGTCGCCAAAGCAGCTCTTTCCTGTGCTATCAATTGCTCATCGGTGAATTGGTGCATTTTAACTGCTTTCTTTATGCAGCTCGACCCGCAGGTGCCACAACCATGGCATTTTACACTGGTAACTCTTGCTCTTCTTCCTTCTTCCGTATCTACCACTTCTATTGCACCATAAGGACATACCGATTCGCATATACCACAAGCGCAGCAGAGAGTTTCGTCCACTTCCGCGGTTATCGGCTCCACCTCTACATACTCCTTGCATAAGATGCTACAAGCTCGCGAAGCCGTTGCCGATGCCTGCGCTACTGTATCTGGTATGTCTTTCGGCGATTGACAACATCCAGCAATGAAAATACCATCAGTAAGTGTATCCACAGGACGGAGTTTTGGATGCGCTTCCAGGAAGAATTTATCGCCACTTTGCGTTATCTTCAACTTCCTTGCGGTCTCGCGAACATCTTCTTTTGGGACGATCCCGGTTGCAAGCACAACAAGGTCTGCTTCCTTCTCTATCTGTACACCTTCACTTACCGTCTTCACTCTCAACTGCCCATTCTCATCCTTATCTACTTTTAGCTCGTCCGTTAACTCCCTTCTTATGTAATCCACGCCCTCTTCTTTCACTCGCCAGTAGAATTCCTCAAAGCCTTTACCGAACGCTCTTACGTCCGTATAAAACACAGTCGCATTCGCATCCGAAATATGCTCCCGCACCAAATGCGCCTGCTTCGCTATATACATGCAGCATACTCGCGAGCAATATTCATTACCCGCTCTTTCACCCTTTGCCCTTTGCCCTTTGCCACCCTCTCTCGACCCTACACAGCTTATAAACACCACCTCTTTTGGCGTCTTCCCATTTATCTCTATATGTCCCGTTGTCGGACCGGAAGCGTTACAAAGCCGCTCGAATTCCATGCTTGTTATTACTTCGTCATATTCATAGCCATAATTGGGCTCCAAAGAAGGGTCAAATAAATCATAGCCCGTTGCTGCTATTATCGCACCTACTTCTATCTCCTCCAATTCTTCTCCCATCTCGTGAAATATCGCATCTGCCTCGCACACCGTCTCACAAAGCCTGCAATCTGCACAGATACCGCACTTCATGCACCTCTCTGCCTCTTCGATCGCATCTGTCTCAGTAAATCCAAGTTCAACTACTTCAAAGCTATCCTTTCTTCTTTCAGCAGGAAGTTTCGCGACTTTCCGCCGTTCGTGCTTCTCCAATTCCGGTAGTCGCGCCTTTATGTCCTCTAGCTCTATCCTTTTCTTTTCCTCACTATCTAATTCGGGCAATGGCTCTCCACGCAGATAGCGGTCAATTGCCTCTGCTGCATGCTTACCGCCTGCAATCGCATCTATCACCGTTGCAGGTCCTGTTACAGCGTCACCCGCTGCAAATACGTCTTCTACGTTTGTTCTACCATGCCCATCCACCTTAATCCAGTTGCCATCTATCTCTATACCACTACCTTCAAGGAATCCAAGCGCCGATTGCTGGCCTACCGCCAGTATCACAGTATCCACATCCAGTATGAATTCCGAACCCTCAACAGGTACGGGTCTCCGCCTACCTGATTTGTCCGGTTCACCCAATTCCATCCTTACGCATTCCATGCCCTGCACAATATCATCGCCAATAATTCTGCTTGGATTTGTCAAATATGTGATTTTCACGCCCTCCGCCTCGGCATCTTCTATCTCTTCGTCCCTTGCTGGCATCTCCTCTCTCGACCGTCTATACACTATTGTTACGTCAGAGCCCAATCGCAAAGCACATCTCGCTGCGTCTATCGCTACGTCCCCACCGCCTACCACCGCCACTTTATTGCCCAGCTCCACAGTATTACCCAGATTCAGTTCACGTAGGAAATCAACACCATGAACTACCCCTTTCAGGTTCTCACCTTCGATACCAAGCGCTCTGCTCTTATCTGCACCGATGGAGACGAAGATAGCATTGTAATCCCTATTAAGTCTCTCAAAACCGTCTTTGTCTATCTCCACCCCTGTTTCTATTTCTATTCTCCCGCCTTCTCGTTTGATGTATTCAACTTCCTTCTTCAAAATATCTCGTGGTAACCGGTATTCGGGTATTCCGACAGCGAGCATACCACCCGGAACCGGTAACTTCTCTACTATTCGCACCTGATACCCGCTCTTCGCGAGATAAAATGCTGCTGTTAGACCCGCCGGACCAGAGCCAATAATCGCTATCTTCTCCGCTCGCTCTTCCTTAGTTGCATCTTCAGTCTCATCAGCCTCTTCAGTTTCACCGTCAGTTTCAGCATCATAATCTATGTTATCTGCCGCGAATCGTTTCAACGCACAAATTGCAATCGGATCGTCAATTTCTACCCGGTTGCATTCTTCCTCACATGGGTGTGGGCATACATACCCACAGATCGCCGGTAATGGATTCACCTCGCGAATCAAATCAATTGCTTCTCTGTATCTGCCCTGTGCGATTAACGCAACATAGCCCTGCACATTCACATTCGCCGGGCAGCCCAATCTACATGGTGGTATACCCCCCATCTTGTCAATTGTGTATACCATCGGGATAGCTTGCGGAAATGGAATGTATACCGCTCCTCTTTTTGATAATCCCAAATCGAAATCATTGGGCACAGCATCTTTTATCGGGCATATATTTGCACATTCGCCGCAGCCCGTGCATTTAGCCTCGTCCACATAGCGCGGGGTCTTCTTTACCCTCACCTTGAAGTTCCCTATATAGCCTTCTACGCTATCCACCGCAGCATACGTAATCAACTTGATCTTATCATGGCGTGCTACATCCACCATCTTCGGTGTGAGCACGCAAGCAGAGCAATCCAAAGTAGGAAAAGTCTTATCAAGTTGTGCCATGTGCCCACCCACAGATGGCTCCTTTTCTACTAAATATACCTGGAAACCAGCATCGGCAATATCAAGTGCACATTGTATCCCTGCTATACCGCCACCTATTATCAGTGCAGATGGTGTTACACCCACACGCATAGGCTCCAAAGATTCTAACAAGGATGCTTTGGCAACTGCACTTGCAATCAGCTCTTTCGCTTTCTCTGTTCCCTTTTCTCTATCTGAATGGACCCAACTGCACTGTTCTCGTATATTTGCCATTTCCAGGCAATATGCATTCAAGCCTGCTTCCTCACATGCCCTTCTGAATGTAATTTCGTGCATGCGTGGCGAACAAGAAGCAACAACCACTCGGTCTAGCTTCGCATCTCGAATGTCTCTTTTTATCAGCTCCTGACCCGGATCTGAGCACATATATACGTAAGCGCGTGATACCGCAACGTCAGGTAGACTCTCTGCAAACTTCGCTACCTCTTCCACATCCACCGTCGCTGCTATGTTCGTTCCGCAATGACAGACATATACGCCTATTTTCATCGTCTTAACTTCTCTTTTGGCTCTTCTATACATTGAACAATAATAGATTATACGTTCTGGAGACACATCGCCTCTATCTGTGCATATATCTGCTCATCTTTGAAATGCCTCATTGTAATTGCTCCAGAAGGACATGCAGACCCGCAAGAACCACATCCTTTACATACCACTTCGTTCACGTGCATCACACCCGCTTCGAGAGAGAGCGCATCAAATGGGCAGACTGCTTCACATGTTCCACAGCCCACGCAAACATCCTCATCCACGAATGCTACTAACGGCTCTACCTCTACTTCACCCTGCATCAGGGGTATCGAAGCTCTTATTGCCGCACCAACCGCCTGTGCAACACTATCTGGAATATCCTTTGGTGACTGGCAGCATCCCGCGATGAAAATACCATCAGTGAAAGTATCCAAAGGACGGAGCTTGGGATGCGCTTCTAAGTAGAATCCATCCCCACTTTTTGTGATTTTCAATATCTTAGCGAGTTCATCTGCGTCCTTTCTTGGCACGAGGGCATTAGCCAGGACAACCAGATCCGCTTCCAGTTCTATCTTCTCGCCTTTACTTATCGTTCTTACTACCACTTTATCATTATCTTCGCTCCTTTTTATTACCTCCACTTCGTCTTCGAGCTCCTTTCTTATGTATTCCGCCCCCTCCGCTACCACACGATTATAAAACTCTTCAAATCCTTTTCCATATGCCCTCATATCATTGTATAATATCCTAACCCTAGCATCCGGAATTTTTTCGCTTACCAGATGTGCCTGTTTCGCTATATACATGCAGCATACCCGTGAGCAATATTCATTCCTTGCTCCTTCTCCTCTCTCCCCTCCCCCTTCTCCATTCTCCCTTCTCCTCTCTCTCGAACCCACACAAGAGATGAAGACCACTTCTTTTGGCTCTTTACCATTTATTATAATCCGCCCACCAGTAGGGCCCGAAGCAACAGAAAGCCGTTCAAATTCTAACCCGGTTAGAACCTCAGCGTATTTGTAGCCATACTCTGGTCTTTCGGCGGGATCGAGCATTTCGTATCCGGTTGCAACCACAATCGTCCCCACTTCCACTTCTAGCTCTTCCTCTTTCTGATCAAAATCAATCGCGTCAGCAGGGCACGCATCTACACATGCCGGAGATTTACCACACTTACCTTTTGTTAGGTAGATACAGCGATCGGGATCTACGGTATAAACCAGAGGAACCGCTTGAGGGAAAGGTATATATCTCGCAGCCCTTTTCGATAAGCCCATATCAAATTCATTGGGGATTATTCCATGGAGCCGGCACGCATTTGCGCATTCTCCACAACCTGTGCATTTAGCCTCATCCACATAGCGGGGTTTCTTCCTTATCTTCACCTTATAGTTCCCGATGTATCCATTAACTTCTTTCACCTCCGAGTAAGAGAGCAACTGGATATTCTTGTGCCTTGCCACTTCCACCATCTTCGGCGTGAGTATGCAGGCGGAGCAATCTAAGGTGGGGAACGTTTTGTCAAGTTGAGCCATATGTCCGCCGATCGAGGGCTCTTTCTCCACTAAATACGTCTCAAATCCCTTGTCCGCGATCTCTAATGCAGCATATATTCCTGCTACCCCTCCGCCTATCACCAGCGCCCTTGGTATAACTCCTACTTTCTTCCGCTCTAAAGGTTCTAACAACGCCGCCTTAGCAACAGCCGAAGCAACTAAATCCTTCGCCTTCTCCGTTGCTCCTTTATGGTGAACCCAGGCGCACTGCTCTCTTATGTTCGCCATCTCGAAACAATAGGGATTCAAGCCCGCATCTGCGCATGCATTTCTAAATGTGGGCTCGTGCATCCTCGGTGAGCAAGAGGCAACAACAACCCTGTTCAACCCAAGATCCTTTATATCGCTTTTTATCAACTCTTGACCAGGATCTGAGCACATATACTGGTAATCTCTTGCAATAACTACGCTGGGTAAACCTTCTGCAAACTCCGCTACCGCTTTAACATCTACCGCCGCCGCTATGTTTACGCCACAATGGCAGATATAAACGCCCGTGCGAATAGTTTCCATCCCATTTTATATTCCAACCGTAAAATATAAAAGATGTTTATTTTATGAACTACCCTCTTTATTTTTCCAATCCCTATTTCAATCGTCACGCCTTCAATCATTCAATCAACAGTAACCCAAAGAAAGTTATCCGATCCTTTGGTGAGGTGCGCACACCTATTTCATATCCTACCGCCCTCACGGTCTTAAACACGTCAATACCACATGCCTCCATAGACGGTCTTGCTTTATCCTGATGCTCACAGGATCGCTTAGATGCCTGATCTAAAGTGAAATTCTCTCTCTCTGGCAGACAATCACGGCAGAAAGAGCAAGGTAGTGCCGCCATTGCAAATGCTTTGTAATAGCCCGCGAGAAAAGCATGCCTTTCTAATTCAAACATCGTACTGTGCATTGTTAATATCGCATCCCAGAGGTAATGATGGATATGCGCATGCGGCACCTTCAAATTCGGCTGCACATCGTTAAAACGCACGATTAGCGCTTGTTCATAGCTTCTTATTAACTTCCTCGTCTCTTCGGGTCTTGGCGTATAAGGCGGACAGGTCAGATGTTTCCCGTATGCTCTACATCCATATTCACATTTCCAACGCACCCACTCGGCTACTTCTATCTCCTCGGCAGGAATAAGTCTAAAATCATCGTGTATTTCTTCTAATTCCCGCAATAATGTATCTAAGTCCATTTATTCCAGCCGCTCTAATATCACATTGATTTTTGATTCGTATGCAACGGTATATTTTGATGCCTCTTGCGCTAGGCGAAGCCTTGTACCACGAGCTATTTGCCCGGATACACGAAGCTCATCTATTATTTCCGTGTATCGTGCTGGATTTACGATTACCGCAACGTGTTCAAAATTCTTTATTCCTGAACGGAGCATTGCAACACCGCCAAGGTCCATAGTATCCAGTGTGTTTTCGCTTGATGAGTCAAGCGGTATGAGATTTACGACAACGATTTCTATCGCACCCGTTGCGATTGCTGCATGAATTGTTGGATGCAGGGTCTTCAGCTTCCCACCTAGCATCTCTTGAACGCCTGTGAACGCGGACACTTTGGTCACCGGAATCCCGTTATCCAGAATCAGCCTCGCGGTGCCTTCTGTTGCGATTATTTCTAGCCCTCGTTCATTCAAGGCTCTTGCGAATTCTACTACAATATCCTTATTGTATACGCTTATCAGAGCTTTCATCTTCTCTCCATTAATTTAGATACGCTACATTTATAAAAAACCTTTTGAAACTTTCAAAAAGTTTTAAAAGCTAACGCTTCTTTATTCATCTTATCTCTTCGACCTATTCCCTTTTTAGTTTATGGGTCACCACAGGAGCAATGTAACCACGCCTCCGATACCTCGTCCTTAGGTTCTTCCACAAACGCAGCCATCTTAATCGCAGTTACAATAGAGTAATTACCGAAGTAGCTCTCGGATCCCATTATTGATGTCTTATCTTTCACCTCATGTTTGTAATCCAAATGCGAGAATTTATCAGAAGTAGCTTTTAGATTGTAATCAGTGCCCGTGACGACGCCTTGGATCTCTGTTACAGTTTCAGGCGTTACCACAGCACTAAAAATCATCTTTAATACGGTTGCATTGCATTTACTCACCTTCTCAAACTTCGTTGCTCTAAACCGGGAGCAAATGACATCGTTGTTATTGCCATATATCTCCCAGGATGATATTCCTTTTCCGCTGTAGCTCAGCTCTGTCTCGTCTATCAAAGAGGTGGGCCAAGCTTCTGTTATGTTCATCGTTGCATTATCTTCCTGGACTGTGGCGGTTATATTTACATGATCTGTCGTTGATTTCAGGTCCAGGGACTCACTTATTGTAACTTCGCCTGGCTGCGTGCGGATCAAATCCTTCTTACGCACACCTGCAAGGTCTATACCATGCTTCAGAATCATTGTTCCGTTTCCACTTACCGTGCCCGACATATCGAAAGATACCGGCAGCTTTGTGCGGTCTATCGTCCATGTGGTGTTACCGGTGGTAACGCTCACCTCGTAATGTTCCACCGCCGATACATGAGATATTAATACGGCTATGAGGATGATTGCCATCGCTATTCCCGTTCCTGATATTTTCATTTTTTCGCCTCTATCCCACATTCCGCACTAATATTCAATATATCGTAAAAAGATTATAAATAGGCAACCGGAGTTTTTTCCCGTTTATGTCCTGCCCTTTTAACCATGTCCTTCACCTTCTCGACCTTATCCATATCGCAACCTGCGAAATCAGTTGACGCAATTGCCTTCAATACCCCATCAAGTACCTCGTAAGACATTCCGATCTCCGTTTCGTCCGTTTGCCCAGCCCAGAGCCCAGCAGAAGGTGGCATCTCTATTATCGCTTTCGGGATGTCCAACACCTCAGCCAGAGCTCTCACCTCGGTCTTCAGAAGATCGCCCAATGGAAGTAGATCCACACCACCATCGCCGTATTTGGTGAAATAGCCAATCATGAGTTCGCTTTTGTTCCCTGTACCGACAACCAGATAATTCAGCTTGTTTGCGAAGTAGTAAAGCACAAGCATTCTCAGACGCGGCTTAAGGTTCGCCGTTGCAATATCTCCCTCGTATGCCCGAGATTCAAGCGTTTCAAGGACCGTGAGGAAGACCGGTGAGAGGTCAACCTTCCTTGTTTCTATATCAAACTTTTCCGCTACCTGTTTCACATGCGCTATATCCTCAGGATCACTGAAACAGGGCATTATCAGTCCAAGTGTGCTTTTAGGGAATGCATTCTTGCATAAAACCGCAGTTACAGAAGAATCCAACCCACCGCTCATACCTAAGATAACACCCTCAGCAGATGCTTCCTCCACCTTCTTTCTTATCCATCCGCTTAGCAGTTCTGCCACTTTATTCATATTCTTACATTAATTATATCTTCATCATTCCTGTGCGATTCAGGATTTCATACACCTTATTCATATCGCTATTTCTACGCATGAGGTCTGCTAATTTATTATATTCTATGTCCCAATCAATCCCACCACTTTTGTCTCCCTTCTTGTACATAGCTAATCCTTTCTTCTTTCTTATGTAGTCCAAAAAAGCTTGTCGAAATCCATCGTTGTCAAATATGCCATGTATATACGTCCCTATGACGTTACTGGAAACAGCACCACCAACATCCATAACCTTCTCACCTGAGCGTTCAACAATCGTAAAGGCATTTTTTATTGTGCCAGCGGAGAAATGAGTCCGCCCCATATGTATTTCATAGCCCTCTATAGCCCCTTTGTAGAACTCCAAATCCGCTATCGCACGCACTTGATTCGTCATTTTCTGTGCATGGCTTTCAAATACCGTTGTAGCCGGCAGCAGGTTAAGGCCTTCCATCTCACGGAGTTTGGATTCCACACCTTTGGGGTCTATCAGGGTAGTACAGAGCATCTGATAACCGCCACAGACGCCAAAAACAACGCACGTACCGCTTATTGCTTTTTCCACTATCGCTGATGCGTATCCCTTACTTTTAAGATACTGCAGGTCGCCAATGGTATTCTTTGACCCCGGTATAATTATCACATCCGGCTCGCCTATTTCTTCGTCCTTGCCAA
Organism: Candidatus Methanophagales archaeon; assembly: GCA_013139985.1. Classification (GTDB taxonomy): domain Archaea; phylum Halobacteriota; class Syntropharchaeia; order Alkanophagales; family Methanospirareceae; genus Methanophaga. Next base: position 12,047 of record WSZT01000170.1, read on the forward strand.
CATATCGCAGCGAGACAGTATCCTCAGCTTCTAAAACGTCAAAATCCGTGAAATTTGATATGTGTGGCAGGTAAACGACCACTATATTTATCTCTTTCTCCTCTAACGGTAAATTTTTCTTTCCTTTTTCCAGTGATAGCGAGTCCTCTTCCTGTATCTTAATATCCTGAAAATATGGTATAACTCCTATTACTGGCTTACTGATTCTTTTCTCTAGGTACTCCAGTCCAGGCTTGAGTATGTCCAGGTCACCGCGGAACTTGTTTATCAGTATACCCTTTACCAACTCGCGCTCTTCTGCCTCAAGCAGTTCGAGTGTTCCCACAATCCAGGCAAAGACGCCGCCTTTGTCTATATCGCCTACAAGTAGCACGGGCGCATCTAACAGTTTTGCGATGCGCATGTTTACAATATCGTTCGCACGGAGGTTTATTTCCGCTGGACTGCCCGCACCTTCTATCACTACGATCTCGTTTTCACGTTCGAGATGCTCAAAGCAGTCCTTTATGAGCGCCAATGCTTTTGGCTTGTAATCATGATATTCCTTTGCCGTCATATTGCCTATCGGCTTGCCACGTATGATGACCTGAGCGCCGGTATCACTTGTTGGCTTCAACAAGATAGGATTCATCTCCACTGTCGGCTCTTTAGAAGCGGCGGACGCTTGAAACGCTTGCGCACGCCCTATTTCAAGACCATCCGCAGTGACATAAGAGTTAAGAGCCATGTTCTGCGATTTGAAGGGCGCGACCTTATAGCCATCCTGGGTAAATATGCGGCAAAGCGCAGCTACAATTATACTCTTGCCCACGCCTGACCCCGTGCCCTGCACCATTATCTTTTTTGTTGCCATCTCTATGCACTACCGCTCCGATTTCGGCGGTAAAAAATCTTTTCTTAGAAAGAAAAGCATTACCAAAAGAAATATTTTTTTAAATAAATTATTGACACAGATTAACGCGGATTAACACAGATTTAAAGTAGTGTATTGATTTTTTAATTTTTATTCAACCCGTAAAAACTTAATAATCTTTTCGGGACAGTAGCGTCTGTGTAAATCTGTGAAATCTGTGTCTATGATAATTAGCAAAATGTGTAAATTATTTGCTGGCGGTTCCCTTACCAGTCCCCACCGCACCAGTTTAAATATATTGTAACAGATATTCATATTACTGCAAAATAAATAAGAGAGTGATAATATGATAAAGTAAAATAATGTTATAATATGAGGTGGGTTTTGTGATGGATGTGAAAAGCAGCGTTGGGTTGTATTGGGACAGAAGAAGCCAGACTTATGACAGAAATGTATATAAATCGCAAAGTGCTGCTGAACACTTCTGGAAGTCCATACTAAAAACTGAGATCGGGACAGAAAAAAATCTCAATATTTTAGATGTCGGGACAGGTACAGGCTTTTTAGCGCTCCTCTTTGCGGAACTTGGGCATAAGGTAACAGGAATAGACATATCCAAAGGTATGCTGGAAAAATCACGGTATAACGCGGAGAGATTAAGTTTAACTGTTAATTTTATGCATGGCGATGCGGAAAACTTGCCGTTTGATGATAGATCTTTCGACATCGTGATGAACAGGTATCTTCTCTGGACGTTACCCGATCCCAAAACAGCAGTCAATGAGTGGAGCCGCGTTGTAAAATCCGGTGGCAAACTCATACTTATTGATGGCCGATGGCACGATCCTGCAATACATATGCGTTTACGCCGATTCCTTGGTAGTATAATTGTCTTTTTGACAGAAAAACGAAATCCAGGCATGTTCACGAGCCATTACGCTACCATAAAAGATCAATTGCCTTTTTTTAACGGAATTACGCCAAACGGTGTAGTTGATCTATTTACTGAGGTCGGATTAAAGAAAATAACAGTGAATAATCTTGAAAAGCTTAGGGCATTTGAAACTAAAAACAGACCCTTGTCATATAAAATTGCAAACAAGCCATATCTCTTTTTAGCGCTTGGCGAGAAATAAAGTTTATGGTGATTGTTTAGCTGACCACGAGATCAGACAACACTTTAAGTTTTCTTTTTTACTTGACATCATTAGTGGTCAGAAACACAACGGTATTGTTAACAGGCGGTTTCGGTGAGATTCTGAGATATTCTTCAAACGGTTCGGGCAGTTCATAACGTGAAAATGTGTCCAACAATCGTCTAAGCCCTTTCTCATAGATTCGATAGGATACTTTTGTACCCGCTGGCAGCACCTCTGCCAGATGATCAAAGATCGCCTTTTTGGGTTCCGCTTGTGCCGCTACCATTATGAGTTCGGACTTCTCTTCCAAGGGCAATGAGAAATGGTTCCCCTCGATTATTCTGACCTGATCAGAAAACCCCAGTTTCCGCAACACCATTCTTGACAATTCTGCCCTGTCTGGTTCTTGCTCAATCCCGATCCCTCTTAGCCCATACAGACGACAAAGAATTATAAGACTGATAGGCAGTGGTCCGCTACCGAGAAACAGAACATGGTCACCTGGCTTAAGCGGTGATCCTTGATATTCGGTCTTAGCCAGTTGGAGGTAATTGGGGATATAGGCGAAATTTTTGAGTGTTTTCCACGGATCCCTGCTCTTTATTATGGCTTTTGCATGTTCAACTTCGATTTTTGCGGTATACCGGCTTCTGAAACAGGTAATAGCATCAAATGCTGAACTAAATCCTGGATTATAGATGAACTCTTCTGCTCGTTTATCACATATAGCCTGTGCAATCAGATAGTCCAATCGTTGAAAGACAGTGTTAAGATTATACGATGGGTTCTGATAGCATTCTTCATCATTTATGCTCTGGATTACAGAATAGATCTCCATGATTTCTTCAGTTACCGATTCTGCTGCATAATAGCACATACTATTACTCAGGCACTCATTTTTATTAATCGCAGTCATGATATATTATATAGGGGTCCCAATATTTAAATGTTTCGATATTTGCGTGTAGATTTAAGATTAAAGTCCAATTGCTACCTAAAATTTCGGATAAAAGCCAAATAGATGATATTAAATGTGACCTTTGTTCGTTTCGTAACACGACGGCTATTCCGGATGATGCAAAGATGGCTCAAAAGCGGTCAGGCACGACAAAAAAAAACAGGTTGTTCGCTATTTGGGTACATGATGCCCATATTTATTCCGCCATTCCTTTACCCCTTCGTGCGTGTGCTCGTGGATGTGCAGATGTATGTGTCCGCCTTCGGTCTCTATCACCGTTGTTAATCCTGATATAGCCTCGTCAAGAGATAATGGCAGTTTTTCACAATTGAACCCAAAACACCTCAACACCTCAAACAGTTTAAATACATCTGGAACATCCAGATTGTTCTGCTTCAGTAACTTACCATCGAAAAATATCTCGTGGGGCGTGCCCGTTTCTATTATCGTCCGGTTCAGTGCGTATATACGGTCCGCGAGCTCAGGAATAGCATTTACGTCATGCGTTGCTATCACCATTGTAATTCCTTCTCGTTCGTTCAATTCATTTATTATCCCTATCAGTTCCGTCCTGCTCCTCGGATCAAGATTAGCAGTGGGCTCGTCAAGCACCAGTATCCGCGGCTCCATAGCAATAACAGCAGCCAATGACGCCTTCTTCTTCTCGCCGAAACTGAGATGATGTGGTGACCGGTCTTCATAGCCCGAAAGCCCAAGTGACGAAATAGCCTTTTCCACTCTTTCCCGTACCTCATATTCTTTTAGCCCCTGATTTATCGGTCCAAAAGCGATGTCATCGAAGAGGGTGGGCATGAACAGTTGATCATCCGGGTCTTGAAAAACCAGCCCTACTTCCTTTACTATCTCTTCTCGCCTCATCGTGTCCACGCTCTTACCGAATATTTCCACCTGTCCTTCGGTGCCGCGTAGAGTACCATTAAGATGCAGCATAAATGTTGTTTTCCCTGCTCCGTTCGGTCCCACTAACGCAATCCGCTCCCCCTCGTACACTTCCAGATTCACATCTTCGAGCGCTTTTGTGCCGTCAGGATAACTATAACTTAAGTTCCTTACCGTTATCGCTTCTCTTTTCATTTCCTCTTCACACCATAGTAAGATTACTTATTATCTTGATTAGCTATGCAGATACAAAGGAATAATATGCAGGGAAACAGCAAACCCTATAATAGTACCTGCCAATATATAGTCCAGTACATGCATCTTAAACACAACCAGCGTTTTTGGGCTTCCTGTATAGCCTCGAGACCGCAATGCCTGATACACCCTCTCACCACGTTCATAACTCCGTACAAAAAGCGTGCCCAGCGCTTTCCCTATCGTCTTGAGCGCGTATACGTTTGTCTTCAATTTGAACCCTCTCGCAGCCATAGCCCGCCATGTCCTTTGAAATTCGACCACAAAGACAAAGATGTACCGATACGTGAACATGAACATTTGAACAAGCATGTTGGGCATTTTTAGCTTAGCCAGTGCCTTTATTGTTATGTCGAACCTCGTGGTTGCAATCATCGGTAAAACGAGTATAACAGCAGAAATAGCCCTTACAGCTACTAAAATGCCGTATTCTAGACCTTCGTATGTCATCGTTAATCCATAGAAGCTGAATATTTCTGTACCATTCACTGTAAAGGGCATGATGATGATAAAAGGAACAACGAATAAAAAAACCCATTTGATATGCTGCAGAGCAAACCGAAGAGGTAGTTTTGATGCGATAAGAAAGAGAATAGAAGCGAGCAATCCGATAAGAGCCAATTTCAGGTTTGGTAGTAGAACAATAGAGAAAATAAGGATTGTAAACGCAATTAGCTTCGCCCTTGGGTCAAACCGATGCATCGGCGAATCGAGCGATGAATACCGGTCAATCTCGGGATATTCTACCATTACTGCTCTTTATCCCCTCGTCCGTATTTCTTCTTCTGCTTCCAGCCCATATATGCCATTGCTGCACCTGCAATGCCTATTAAATACCCCAATCCTGCGATAATCCGTGAATATAACGGCAGTTCTGCGCCCGTTCCACCGGCTTCTGCAACGTTTTGACTCAAGTTTATCGTGGTTTCGCCTCTATGACCTGGCATGTGTGTTGCATTAACGACAACTATATATTCATTCATACCAATCTTTGGCGGGAAACCGAACTTACCATCATCATCTGTCACGCCTTCCATATACAAATTCCCTTCATTGTCGTATATCGTCACTTCGGCATCTCGACATGGAGACCCACCACCAAAGTACGCTTCTATCTCTAGTTCACTTATCTTATGAACCACATGCATGCGATGTGCACTCACCACACTTATGCTTAAACATGATAATAGCACTAGGAGTACTGCAAAAATACTAATCATCTGTTCCCATTTCATTTCTCATCACCACCTAAACCACCTATTAGCTCTGGTTTAACTCTCAGCAGAAAAACGACAATAGATCCTGTTACTATCGCCTCTATCACAATTATGGGTATGTGCGCGACGGTAAGTAGAATAGCAACGGCCGAAAAAGCCTCTTTACCTGATAGGATAAGCGAAAACGCGGTGAAAACCACAGCCAGAAATACCGCCACTCCTCCTGCGAGAGCGCCAAATATACCGGCTGATAAATCCTTTCTCGTTAACATCATACCCCTCTTATTCCCCCACTTGAATATACAAAAGGCAATTAATGCTGGGATGCCCATGTTTACTGTGTTTATCCCGATAGTTGTTATGCCGCCGTGCTGAAAGAGAACAGCTTGGAGAACAACGCCGATAAAAATTGCGGGAAGGGCAAGTATCCCAAGTGTTACACCCACCAGGCCATTAAGTATAAAATGCGCACTTGTCGGTCCTACGGGTATATGGATGAGCGAAGCGACGAAAAATGCCGCTGTCATCACAGATAACTTCGGGATCTCCTCATCTATATTGCCTTTTTTTTTGCTCCACCAGAGCGCTACTGCTATCAACGCAATTGCGATTGCCCATCCCGCTGCCAATACAGGCAGAGATAAAATTCCATCTGATATATGCACCATCTTAGGTCTTGCTTAGTTCTTTCTCCTTTTTACCAGGTACACGACGATAAACAAACCGGCTATCACTGCTATCGCACTAAATCCAGGTACTCCTTGTGCGGAAGTTGCTATTTTGTCTTCTAACGCTTTTAAACGTGTCTCTACTCCTTCGAGTTCCGCAGGCGCCGTAGCTTCTGCTCCTGCCACCGGTGGGAACGCATCCAATACTGGAATGATAAACACACTCCTCTGCGTGAGCCCTTCTACCTCCGGTCCGTATGCACCAACAAACCATATGCCCGGTTCGTCAAGAGTATAAGCAAACTCACCAGCAGCATTCGTCTTTGTCACCCGCGTGAACATCATTGGCGGGTCGTATGGGAACATCGTCTCTGCTGTCTCTACGACTGCTTTACCAAGGTCCAGTGTGTGGTACTTCTCAACTTCTACGTCTGCGTCTGGAAGAGCGTTTTCATCGTATAATGCCGTTCCCATGAACACAAAGCTCTCTTCTAAGCCATAAGGTCGCGTGAACGGAACGATTTCCGCTTTCTGTCCTAGTTCCGCATCCCAACCTACCCATTGCTCTTCTCCGCAGTGAATGATCGCCTTTACATAGTCTGTCAATTTCTGGTCTTCGTCCTCATATCTTACAAAGACAATGGAATCGCCCCTTTGATCAACAGTGAACGAGGCTTTGTAGGCTACGAATGTCCCCGGATTCCCTTCTTCGTCCATACCCTCAACGGTTATTTCTTCCGTCGTAAGTTGCTCAATCGTGCCGTCTGGTTTTCTGACAGAGACTTCGGGTACAGAGGCCATATCAAACGATATGTGCTCGTAGGGGTGTCCCCACATTATATAGACCGTCTTTGTCTCGCCAAGCTCTGCTATGTAGTCCTCAGGTGTTACATCCCATAGGGTAGCATCACTATCACTGGGGAAGATCATCGTAAAATGCGCACTTGCTATGCCCATTGCACTTGCAATGAATAGTCCTGATAGGATAATAGCCGCTATAGTCGCCATTTTTTTTTTTCTTTCCATAATATTTTTTTCACCTCCTTTTGTTTTTTTAATATCTATTTCATATTCTATGTATCTTTTGCTATTTAAACACTATTTTAATGTTACTAACACAACAACACAGAAATGATATTATGAGTGACCGATAGGTTTTGGGTGTCATGTGTTTGACTTATGGAGCCATATAAAACAATACATACCCTTATCCTAGCAAACCTATTCACTCAAGTAACATGATCACCTAAAATCCTGTGCGGGATTTCGATTTTCAACCATTTCGGACTATTTTCCATACAAACAGGTGTTTCTACACGACCTAACGTTTACTTTAAAAAGAACATCATAAATATATAGGTAGTGTTTTCAAAGATGTTAATTAGTTTAGTTTAAAGGGTAAGCGATGAAAAAAGAGCTGATGGACATACTCGCCTGTCCAATGTGCAAGGGCGATTTGGATTTAAGTATAGAAGAGGAGGATGAAAAGGGAGAGATAGTAGTCGGAAGCTTATACTGTGGGAAATGCGACCAGCGGTACCCCATAGATGATGGCATTCCAAACCTATTGCCGCCAGAGCTAAGGCAAAGTTCTGACTAAAGTTTGCTTTATTCCCTTTCATTTCATTTTATTTTATTTTTGCCATCAATCGCTTAGGACAGGGAGATGAAAGATGGAACGGATACAGCAAAGGATATACCTGAGTAGAAAGAGTTTGAATTCAATAGAATTTGAGCATGACGTACTGAAGATTCCACTGAACGTAGGCGAGGAAACGAGCTTCGAGATTATTATCACCAATCATGGAAAGCCAACGCATGTGCATTTCTCGCTCGGTGAGCAGATGAAAGACAAGGTAATGATATTGCGAGATAAGGTGTATGTAATAGATAAGGAGAAGATAGCAGCGATTGTAAGACTGCCAAAGAGCTATGCGGGAGTGGTAGCGGAGTTGGATGTCGGCGAGATATTCGTAAGTGCGGGCTATGGAGCGACGAAGAAGAGTTTCCCCGTAGCGATAATAGAGGCAAAAGAAGAGCGTAAAGAAGAGCATGAATGGGAAGTGGCAAAGCTAAAGGAAAAGAAGGTAACTAAAGTCTCATCAGAGGAGAAAGTCCTTCTTCAGCGATTGGGTGTGTCAGCAGTTGCGGCGATATTATTCTTCATTTTCTTCGTTCTTGTCTTCTATTTCCCGCCAGCGTCATTTATATGTGCTTTAATCGCCTCTTTGCTCTTCATATTTATCGTTATTTATAATTTCTAATATAAGCTTGTGGTTATAATAAGAGCAAAACAAATATTTATTCTAAGAAATGAGCATGAAATTCATTGTGGTGACCGGGGGCGTGATGAGCGGACTTGGAAAAGGCATCACTCTGGCCTCCATTGGCCGGATATTGCGTGATCGAAACTATAAAATCGTGCCGATAAAGATCGACCCATACATAAACATAGATGCCGGTACGATGAATCCCTTTCAGCATGGAGAAGTGTATGTCCTGGGCGATGGCACGGAGGTTGACCTTGATCTGGGTAATTACGAGCGGTTCACGGATGTTGAGCTGGAGCGAGAGCATAATATTACCACGGGTGTCGTTTATTCCGCGGTCATAGAGCGAGAGCGGAGGGGTGAATATCTGGGTCAGACGGTACAGATAATCCCGCATGTGACGAATGAGATAAAGGCACGAATAAGGGATGTTGCAGCTAATAGTGGCGCCGACATCTGTTTGGTGGAGGTAGGTGGCACGGTTGGCGACATAGAGAGCATGCCCTTCCTGGAAGCGGTAAGGCAAATGCAGGGCGAGGAGAGCGAGACAGATTTCCTATTCATTCACGTTACTTTAGTTCCTTCTACTACTTTGGGCGAGCAAAAGACGAAGCCCACACAGCACTCTGTGAAGGCACTCCGAGAACTAGGGCTCCAACCTGATATGATTGTATGCCGATGTAAAAAGGCACTGAAGGAGGACGTGAAGAAGAAAATAGCAATGTTCTGTAATGTGAAGCCGGAAGCGGTGATTAGTGCACCGGATACAGAGGACGTGTACGAAGTGCCGCTACTTCTGGAGAAGGAAGGTATTTACACTTATGTAATGCAAAAGCTGCAGTTAGAGCAGCAAAAGAAAGACATGGCCTGGCTGAAGATGGTAGAGCGGCAAAAGGCGCTCTCTGCCGGTGATAATGCGATATTAATAGCGATAGTGGGCAAATATGCCGAGTTAGAAGATTCCTATTTGAGTATAAAAGAAGCGATAAAGCACGCAGCTACGGCGATAGGCTGTAAAGTGACGATGCGATGGCTAGAAGCGGAAGATTTGGAAGTTAAAGGTGCGATAACCGTTTTTGATGATGTGCAGGGCATACTGGTTCCCGGTGGTTTCGGCGTTCGTGGCGCCGAAGGTAAGATAAAGGCGATAGAATATGCAAGAGTGAATAAAATACCATTTTTGGGATTGTGTTTCGGATTCCAGTTAGCAGTGATAGAGGCCGCGAGGAACATCGCAAAGCTGAAGGATGCGCATAGCGCTGAACTCTGTGATACACCTCAGCCGGTAATAGACCTGCTGGAAGAGCAAAAAGGTGTGACGGATAAGGGTGGAACGATGATGCTGGGCGATTATGAAGTGTTTATACGAGGAGATACATTAGCGGAGCGGGTATACGGCAAGAAGAAGATCGTGGAACGGCACAGGCACCGATATGAGGTAAATCCTGAGTATGTGGGTATGATAGAGCAAGAAGGGCTGATATTTTCGGGTTCCGACAGAAGTGGCACGAGAATGGAGATATTGGAGAACCAACAGCATCCTTTTTTCTTCGCTACGCAGTTCCATCCGGAATTCAAGTCGAGGCCGAACAAGCCTTCGCCACCGTTTATTGCCTTTTTAGGGGCGTGTGTACGAAAGCGTTAGCACGTTTTATAAATCAAGAAAGCAGAATAGCCAACTAAAATTGAATATTGACACAGTTTAACGCAGATTGACACAGAAGAAATCAAATCAGTGTAAATCTGCGTCATAAATTAAATTTATAGGTAGAAGTTATACGTTATATACAACATGAACAAACGACTATTTCTATTCATTTTCGCGTATTCACCAGACACCAAAGTTACCCATTAGGGTAACCATTCGTAAAAAACCGAAAAGTTTTTATGGCATAACCACTAACGGTAACTGTGAAAGGTAACAATAAATAAGCGGGTATATGTAGCGAAGAGGAAGCGGTCACATCTTCTTCCTGCATTTTCAAAAAAAAATTGGGGTGCACTCACGGGGGATTGGAAGATAAAAAAATGACGGAAAGTAAAATGAAAAAGGCGTTGGATAAAAGACACTGTCCTCTTTGGATGATGCTGTTTGCAATACCTAAACCAAGGTGTAAATTTTATATATATTGCACTTCATATCGCAAGGAGTCATATACATGTACTAACGGTGGTGGGAACTACTGTGGTATATATCGGTATCTACAAAAGAATGGAAAGATAATACAAAACCACTAGATTACACAAGATTAACGCAAGAAATAGGGAAATATCTTGTAGTAAACAAATACTTACTTACTATTAGTTTCATACTATAATCCCTAGCAATGAAATGAGTGAAGACCAGCGTGAGGCGGAGGCGCGAGAGCGTGTAATAGAAGTCAGTGTTGAGGACGAGATGACGCACTCGTATATGGATTATGCGATGAGCGTGATAGTAGGAAGAGCGCTTCCGGACGCACGAGATGGGCTGAAACCGGTGCACCGCCGTATATTGTACGGGATGCATGAGCTTGGCGTCACGCACAATAGACCGCATAAGAAATCAGCGCGGATAGTCGGAGATGTCCTGGGCAAATATCATCCTCATGGTGACGTTGCCGTCTATGATACAATGGTGCGAATGGCGCAAGATTTCTCTTATAGGTACCCCTTAGTAGACGGCCAGGGTAATTTCGGCAGTGTAGATGGTGATGCCGCTGCCGCAATGCGTTATACCGAAGCAAGACTGTCAAAAATAGCGGAGGAGCTACTGCTTGACCTTGAAAAGGATACCGTTGAATGGAGCCCTAATTTTGATAACTCTCTTAAGGAACCACGGATTTTACCCGCGAAACTACCTAATCTGTTGATAAATGGCTCATCTGGTATCGCAGTAGGTATGGCAACAAATATGCCGCCACACAACTTGGCAGAAGTGGTAGATGGTGTAATACGAGTAATAGAAGAGCCCGAAGTGAGTATAGAAGAGCTGATGCAGATAATAAAAGCGCCTGATTTCCCCACTGGCGGTATTATCACTGGCTACGAGGGCATAAAACGTGCGTATGAAACAGGTCGAGGGAGCATAAGGATAAGGGCGAAGGCAGAGATAGAAATAAAGGGTAAAAAAGAGCAGATAGTCATAAATGAGATACCATACCAGGTAAACAAAAGTAGACTGGTGGAAGAGATAGCGGAATTTGCAAAGAAGTACAAAGTAGAGAGTATTAGTGGTCTGCGGGACGAATCGGACCGTAAAGGGATGCGGATTGTAATAGAATTGAAAGCAGGCGCAAATTCTGCCATCATTTTGAACCGACTTTATAAACATACACAATTGGAAAATACGTTTGGAGTGATCAATCTCGCTCTGATAGATGGCGAACCACGAGTATTAACACTAAAGGAACTCATAGAGTGCTACATAAAGCACCGGAAAGAAGTAACGATTAGAAGGCTGCAATACGAATTGAAACGTGCAGAGAAGAGACTGCACATCTTAAAAGGCTTGATTATTGCAATATCAAATATAGACGAGGTAATAAGGCTAATAAAAGCGGCAAGCGATACAAAAACGGCTAAATCCGCTCTGATTGCACGATTTGAACTGAGTGAAGAGCAAGCGAAAGAGATATTAGATATGCGTCTTTCGCGATTGAGTGCTTTAGAGCGTGACAAAATAGAAACCGAACGGGCAGAGCTTGAGACGAAAATAAACTGGTTACAAGAGGTATTGGGATCCGAAGCACGGATATATGAGCTACTAAAAGAGGAACTGATAGAACAGAAGGATAAGTATGGCGATGCGAGAAGAACCAATATAGAAGAGATGGTGTCGTTAAGCGAGCGTGACTTCATAGAAGAGAAAGAAGTAATCCTGTATTTCACGCAGCGCGATTATGTGAAGCGATTACCGGCAGATATATTTAAGCAGCAGATGAGAGGCGGAAAAGGAATTGCAGTGATAGAGAAGAAGGAAGATGATAAGATCGTTAATTTCATACGCGCATCCACAAGGGAACGTCTGATATTTTTCACTGAATTTGGTAAAGCATACCAGGTGAAGACATATGAAATCCCGCCAAGTAGCAGACATTCCAAAGGGAAGCCTTTAGTTAACATTCCCGGGCTGAGCATAAGTACCGAGGAGCGGGAAAAGTTCGTAACTGCTGTTGCTATTCCTGAAGAGGTGGATAAGGGTATAGAAACTAATACAGAGGGAGCATATCTGGTTTTCGCTACTAAACGAGGCGTGGTAAAAAGAAGCTCTCTTGCTAAGTTGAAGGCCATACGTAGTACAGGAGTTGTCGCCGTTAGAACCACAAAGGGCGATTCGTTAGCTGATGTTGTATTGATTAAGCCATCGCCTGACTCACAGGATCATGGGGCCGGACAGAATGGAATAATCTTAAGCTCGAAGAAGGGGAAGGCTATTTTCTTCCAGGAAGAGGAATTACGAGAAATGGGCAGATATGCCGCAGGAGTAAGAGGGATGAGGTTGGAAAAGGACGATGAGATAGCAAGTATAGAAGCTCTTGATCTGGGTGTCTCGAAAGAGAAGAACCGGGCCGTTACGATAACAGAGAAAGGCTATGGTAAAAGAACGAAGCTGGATGCTTATAGAGAAACACACCGTGGTGGCAAGGGCGTGATCAGCATAAAAACCGGAGAAAGAAACGGTAAAGTAGTGTGTATAAAACAAGTAAAGACTACAGATGAGTTAATGGTTGCTACTTCTGACGGGATGGTGACAAAAATTTCTGTTCGCAGCATCTCCGTGCAGGGCAGAAATACGCAGGGTGTGCGGATAATGAATGTAAAGAAAGACGAGCGGGTAGTTGCTGTCGATATATTATCCGCTGCCGAGAGTACAGGCAAATAAACATTGAGAGGAGAAAAATAAAATGAGAAGTGAATGTGCACTCATTGTGACATCAATCGTATTGTGTGTGCTGATAGCGATGGTTAGTAGTGCCGCCGCTGCAGAATACGTCAGGGTTGATAGTGGCGTAGTGGGAAAGAATGCGGTATACGTGGTGGATAAAGAGGTGGCCAATACTCCGTTCTTTCCGTGTGACCGGTTGAAGACGCCGTTTGTTATAAATACCGGACGTGATCGAAATTATGCTGCACCGTCTCGTAGTGGCTCACTCGTACACACGATAACTGCTAACGTCCTTGGTATGTCGCACATAGGCTTCGCAGCTAAGGATCCGCATAATCCTCATCATACCATCGCCATCGGTAGGATGGAGACAGTTGGAAACTTCCAGATAGAGAAGACCATTGAGATCAGGTCGGACTGCAATCAGGGCTCATCTGGTATGTGGCTTGGCTGCCCATAGCTAATATTCCAAATTATTACAAATATACAGGGTGGAGTCGAAATTGCAGAAGCAGGAGAAATGGTACCAACTATCTACCGAACATGTTTTTGACGCTTTAGAATCCAGCACTACTGGACTCAGCACAAATGAGGCAAAAGCAAAGCTTGAGACCTATGGCTACAACGAGCTGAAGTTCAAGAAGCGAAGTCCACTCATCCGATTTATTATGCAGTTCAACAATCCTTTAGTCTATGTCTTGCTCGTTGCCGCGCTCGTTACTGCTTTTCTGGATATGTGGATGGATGCTACGGTTATTCTCGCGGTGGTCTTAGCCAACACAGTAATAGGGTTCATACAAGAGGGCAAAGCGGAAGCTTCGGCAGAGGCGTTGAAGAGCATGATGACGCCGGAATGCACCGTGCTCCGGGATGGTGAGAGACGGGTAATAGCAGCACGGGAATTGGTTCCCGGAGATGTGGTTCTGTTGGAAGAGGGCGATCGAGTGCCCGCGGATTTGCGGCTCTTCTACGCAAAGAACGTGAGTGCAGATGAAGCGGCACTTACCGGCGAGTCCGTACCGGTACGAAAGAATGCTGATCCGATCCCGAAACCCGACTTGGCACCCGCAGATCAGCGTTGTATGGCATTCAGTGGCACGTTTATTACTCGTGGCTCTACTAAGGGCGTGGTAGTGGGGACTGGAGAGCATACAGAGATAGGCCGAATTGCAGTACTTATGAAAGAGACACGAAAGATTACTACGCCTCTGATGCGGAAGATGGGCGAGTTCACCAGATTCATTATTATCGCGATCCTCGTAATTGCTGTTCTTAATTTCATAATGGCCGTATTATTTGGATTTACGCCTACGTATGCGTTCCTTGCCTCTGTATCCTTAGCAGTTGCGGCAATACCAGAGGGTCTGCCAGCTATATTGACCATAACATTAGCCTTTGGCGTGACAAAGATGGCGGAGAGAAATGCACTTATAAAGAGACTGCCAGCGGCCGAAACGCTCGGCTGTACCACCGTTATATGCTCAGATAAAACTGGTACGCTCACTAAAAACCAAATGACTGTAGCCTGGATTCATTCTGGCGGCGGGGATTATAATGTGAGTGGCGTTGGGTACAACCCAGTCGGGGAGTTTATCCTTGCTGATAAGACAATTAACCCTGCGCAAGGGCGTAAAGGACTGATTGAAACACTGAAAGCGGGCTACATGTGTAACAATGCGACACTAGTAGAGGATACGGGGCAGTACGGCATAGTAGGAGACCCAACAGAAGGCGCTTTGGTAGTCTCAGCACGCAAAGCGGGTATTTCAACGGATCGTAGCAAATTGGATGAAATACCTTTTGCAGCCGAGCAGCAGTATATGGCCACAATGCACAAAGGCGAGTCAGAAAATGTAATATACGTAAAAGGCTCCCCGGAACGTATTTTAATGATGTGTCAAAACCAGTTGTGCGATGGTAGCGTTGTGCCTCTGCGGACTGACGAACTCGAAAATAAAGTGAATGAGATGGCGGGCGACGCTTTGAGAGTGCTTGGTATAGCCTATAAGCGCGTGGCAAAAGATAAAAAGTCGGTTGGGCCAGAGGATCTTAACGGGCTAACTTTCCTCGGACTGCAGGGGATGATAGACCCGCCAAGAGCGGAAGTGATAGAGGCGGTCCAGAAATGTAAGCATGCGGGAATCAGGGTAGTGATGATTACCGGTGATCATGCGCAGACAGCGAAAGCAATCGCACAGCGGATAGGAATCGGAGAAGGCGAGGATACGGTGTTGACCGGTGAAGAACTGTCGAGAATGAGTGATGAGCAACTATATGAAGTTGTGGATACCGTTTCGGTATATGCACGAGTTGCTCCGGAACATAAGTTTCGGATAACCAAACAAATACAGAAGAGGGGGGATGTCACTGCTGTTACCGGCGATGGCGTAAATGATGCACCTGCGCTAAAAGCTGCGGACATAGGGATAGCTATGGGAATAACAGGAACTGAGGTGAGCAAGGAAGCTGCTGATATGATCCTAACGGATGATAACTTCGCCAGTATCGTGTCCGCGGTGGAAGAGGGCAGACATGTCTTCGAGAATATCCGGAAAGTTATCTTATACACGCTGCCCACAAATGGTGGGCAAACTCTGCTAATATTGGGTGCCATCATGCTTGCGCCGTTTATAACACTCTTCGGGGTGCGTCTACCAGTGGAGCCAGTGCAAATCCTGTGGATAAATTTGATCGATGCCGTTGCACTTGCACTTCCAATCATCAGGGAACCGAAGGAAAAAGGGCTACTCGAAAGAGCGCCGCGAGATCCTAAAGAACGGATAACTGATAGCCCTTTCTTCAAGAAGGTTGGGATAGTATCACTGGCAATGGCAATTGCAGGATTCGTGATATATTACTACTACGGTATGCCCGCCTGCACCGATTCCGGAGTAAACGAGCTACTGCTGACACAAGCTCAAACCGCGACATTCACTACTGTAATGCTTGTTCATATCTGTTATCTCTTTACCGCGCGGTCAATAACAAAGTCGGCATTTACGTTCAGTCCATTTTCAAATAAATGGGTGCTCATCGGTGCTGCCGTGGCTATCGGGTTGCAGCTTGCGATAATCTATGCCCTTCCTGCTATAGGCGTTAATCCGTTTAGAACCGCGCCCTTACCTGCAGAGTGGTGGATACCAATGATTTTAGTCTCGGTCCCAATATTCTTCATAATAGAGTTAGAGAAGTTCCTGACAAGGCGGTTTGGGAAAGAGGACGTTTAAAAAGAGAGTAGCTGATCAAAAACCACGAGATTACACAAGATTAACACAGGAATTTAGGGTTATAGCGGGGGAATTCACCCACTTGGTCTTTTTTAGTATTTGCAAACACGATGAAAATGTTGGGTACGAAGGACATGAAAAGGCGGTAGAGCAGAAATGACTATCCGGGAAATTAAAGCAAAATCCATATTGCGCAAGTACAAAAAATAGATTCTTGGTTTATCTCCGCTTACGGGATGAACCTATACAGAGGCTGCACCCATAATTGCATTTATTGTGACGGTCGTTCAGAAGGTTATTATGTAGATGGCGAGTTTGGCGAAGACGTTACAGTAAAAGTAAATGCCATAGAGATTCTACGCCGGGAATTGAACCCCAAAAGGAAACGCACACCTTTTAACCTTAACTCCGCATCACTTAGGGGATATGTCGCATCAAATACCCCATAATATCTTATCTTTTGCTGATCAAACACTAAATAGGACAGATACCTTTGTCTTTTCCTATTCCCCCTATTGGG
>WSZT01000041.1 GCA_013139985.1 Candidatus Methanophagales archaeon
CGAAAACAGGTAAAGACAAAGCAATATGGGAGGAACTCCAGAGACAACTCGATTCTATGGGTCTAAAAGTAAAGTGTGGCGTAGTCCAAGATGCAACTTTTATTACTTCTGATCCTGGACATGCTAAGGCGGATACGCCGCGATGAGACGAAGCAAAGACGAGGAGAAGCAGGGATGGCACATGGGCTAAGAAAGGCAGTAAATCCTTTTTTGGCTACAAGCTCCACAGTAAACCAGACATGGACTATGGGCTCATAAGAGATCTCAAGACAACAACTGCATCGGTTCACGATAGCCAGGTTGACTTATCCCGAGAAGGCGAGGTCGTGTACCGTGACAAAGGATATTATGGAACTAATCCCAAAGGGTACTCCGCGACGATGAAACGAAGTGCTCGGGATCATCCCTTGAGCATCATGGATAAGTTGCGGAATTCCAGAATTACCAAAAAGAGATCTCCAGGCGAGAGGCAATATGCGGTTATCAGTAGGGTTTTCAATGCATCACATGTAATGGTAACCACGGTACGAAGAGTGAGCGTCAAAATGATTTTTACTGCTTTTGGATTTAACCTATATCAATTATGTACGCTCAAAAAGCAGGGTGCCGTATAGGATAGCGGTAGCTATCGACAAAAATCTGAAAAAATGGGAAATTGTGCAGTTAAGGAAAGAAAAAACCCTAAAAATCCGGTCAAAATCGAAAATAAGGGTAATAATTCTTATGGGATTCTTTAAAAAGAAGTAAATCAAAATTCTCTACTGTATGTATAAGTTCCAATAGGCTCCCATTCTGAGATCGTATGAGTCCACTCGCATTTCCATAAGTCATCGCCTACATTGGTAAACGTGACACGAGTTACTCCCCTAGATATGCTGCCCCTAGGCCCCATTACACGACGAGATAGCGCATTCACAGGTGCGTTTGATTTAGCTATAACCGTAAAAGTCACCACTCCACCGTTAACAATCTCTGTTGGACTTACTGTAACTGACTGTATAATTGGTTTATACGCTTCTTTGCTAAGCACGCTTGCAGTAAGAAGACTGATTATCACTACTAGGGCTATTAAAATTGCTACAACTTGTTTTTTCATTTTTTCTTTTATCCCCTACTTTACCATGCCTATTAGCTGGGTTGGTATAAAAGCTTTTTGATATATGTCAACCCGCAACATTCGATAATCTCACTATCCTCTTTTTTCTCGATAATAAACACAATGTTCGTTTTGTCTGTTAAAAGTGATGAAAACCATTTATTTCGATTTAGCATATTCAAAGGGCGGTATTCCCTAGTGTATGCTCGAATACATTAAATTGGAATTGAAAGGGAAGAGGAGAAAATGAAAAATCACGAAGAAGCTAAGATGGGGGAAAGGGTTTATTAAAATCTTCCAACTTGCTACAAATCAAAGCTCTTCCTTTCCCGGCCAAATTCTCTTTATCCATTCCACGTTGTCAAATTCTCCATCTTCCGATAGGATATAACTCGTCTTCGTTTTACTCATTGTCAAAACGTGCAATGCATCTTACGGCTTCAGCCCGTAGTTGAGCATGAATTGTTCCATCCTCTTATAATCAACGATTAAGACAATATTGGATTTATTCAACAACCACAATGCCCGTGCAGTATTTATTTTAAAAACTCATCAGTTCTTATATTTATGATATTATATAGTTTCATTATATCTATCGTTTAAGTGAGAAAATGCCCGATACCGATACTTCGCTCCGACATGATTTGTTCGGAAGAATCCGGCGTAAGAAAGAACGTTTAGACGCGCATAGACCTCTACCAGAGAGTGCAGTGAGAAAACTTAGAGAAGAACTAAGGTTACTGCATACTTATCACTCAAATGCTATTGAAGGCAATACACTTACACTTCAAGAAACTAAACTCGTGCTTGGTGAGGGATTAACAATAGGCGGGAAATCGGTAAGGGAACACTTAGAAGCAACTAACAATGCCGACGCTTTCGACTTGATAGAAGCAATAGCAAAGGAGAAAAGGGAAATAGACCATATAACCATACAGCGAATCCATGAAGTTGTAACTAGGGGTATAGATGTTGACGCTGGAAAATACCGTGTTCATAATGTGAGGATAACAGGGGCAACCAAAACGCCTCCTGACTTCTCAAAAGTCTATCACCTGATAGATGATTTAATTGCACTTTTAAAGGATAAGGAGAGAAAGGAGCATCCAATAAAAACCGCTACATTCTTGCATCATAAGCTGGTAGAAATTCATCCGTTTGCCGATGGTAATGGAAGAGTGGCACGCCTCCTTACCAACCTTTATCTTATGAAAGAGGGCTATCCACCTATTGTTCTTAGGAAAGAAGAGCGTGGAAAATACTATCATTTTCTACACATTGCAGATGAAGGAAATCTCGGACCGTTTGAAAATTTCATTGCAAAATCCGAAGACGAATCACTGATCCTCTATTTGGCGATATTTGGCGACATTGACGAGCTGGTGCCTCTTGCGCAATTGGCGAAGGTAAAGGAGTGCCCATATTCACCGGAATATCTCGGTTTGAGAGCAAGACAAGGATTGTTAGACGCAGTTAAAATAGGAAGAAAATGGTACTCAACCAGACGAGCGTTGGTGGATTACATCAGAGAACATGCGAAATAAACCTCTGGTATTTGTGATTAGTTGTTATAGCACGTTTATGGGGCGGTTTTGCCCCAACAGCAATAGGCGTTATTGGTTTTGGTATGGCTTTTTTGCTTACCTGGATTATGGCTGCTCTGGTTATTAGTGGGATAGCGACATGGAACTATGGCTTGCATAACGAATTTTTTGATCAATCTACCACTTGAGGAATACCGGTTATAATGCCAAAACTACCAAGTAATAGATATTATCTACTTGATTATATGAATTAATATCCCTAATCATTACCAAATTATTTATCACGATTCAAAAGGGCGAGCACCAAAAAGCAAGCTTATATTCATAGGAAATAGCAAATGCACGAATACAAACTCTTCGCACAGCGCGTGGGACTCGTTGGAATCACGAATGCAATTGTTAGCCTGCGTGTATTAATCCCAATCCTGTCTTACTCCTTCTTTAGCAGGGTTCCGAAAGTAACAATTTTCAGATGGTTACATTTATATGCGGTTGTAAACAATTGATGAATATGCGAGTTATAACAGCACGAATACCGGATGAAATGTTTGAGAAGATAAAGGAGATAGAGGAAAGCGAGAGGATAGACAGAGCGGAGGCAACGAGAAAGCTACTTTTTATTGGTATAACAGAGAAAAGAAGGGGAAAAGCAATAGAACTTCTAAGGAAGCATAAAATAACATACAGAAAGGCAGCAGAGATGATGGGAGTAACGATTTATGAGCTATTGGATATAATGGAAAAAGAAGGGGTTAGTGTTGGGTATTCGCTAAGGGACTTGGAAAAAGATATAGAGGAAATGAAGTGATTGCCATAGATTCTCCACCACTTATCCATCTATCACAGATTGGACGGCTGGATATTTTGGGAAGTTATGAGTTGATTACAACGGAGTCAGTTAGAGAAGAAGTGATTATAGAAGGAAAAGCAGGGGTGAGCAGGTTAAAAGAACTTTTTAAGCGTATAGAGGTGGTTAACTTATCGGAAAAGGATATAGACACTGCATCACCTATTGCGAAGACTGAGGGTGTGCATCAAGCAGATGCGGAGCTTTTGCTGCTTGCAAATAGGAAAAACTGCTCGCTATTGACGAATGATCGGGCATTTGTATTAGTAGCAAGGAGCTTGGGAATAAAAGTATGGTGGGTTACAACTTTAATCCTGAACCTTGTGAGAGAGAAGAAGTTGAGCAAAGAAGTAGGGAAAGATATTTTGGATGACTTGATAATGAGCGGAATGAAGATAGAAACAAGTGAGTATATAAGAATCCTTAGAGAGATAGAGATGATGGGCTAAGTGTTCCGGCATTTTTGTTTGTGTGTAAACAGATAGGATTTGAATAGTGGAAACAAATGTCCGAATACAAACTGTTCGCACAGCGTGTGGGACTCGTAGGCATCACGAATCTCATTTTTAGCCGCTGTGGGTTAATCTTCATTCCGATTTTAACAAAGACTTTAGGCGCATCGGGTTATGGAATATGGGCGCAGATAATTGTCACAATTCCTTTGGTAACCCGATAGCCATGCTTGATCTTCCTTTATGCGATGATGAGCTTCTGTGGTGATGGTGACATATTTTTATACTATCAAATTCAACTTAATCCGGGTGATAGATATGGGGATAAGGGTAAAGGCGAGATATGAGAACGAAGTTTTGAAACCTTTGGAGAAGCTTGATTTGAAAGAAGGGGTGAATGTGGAGCTAATTATAGCTGGATCTTTAGCCAAAGATTTCCGAGGAGCTTTGAAACTCGAAAATGCGGAATTAATAGAGGAGATCGCAGAAAGCGATGAACTTCTATAAACTGTCTTATATTCCATCAAATGCGAAGGTTCTGTTTGATACGAATATATTCGTCTATTCTGCTTTAGATCATCCGGAATATGGAGAATCGTGCACGCAGGCTTTTCAAAGGGTCGAATCTAAGGAAATAAAAGGATACGTTCCTACTATTGTCCTGAACGAGTTGTTACATAGATTGATGATAGCAGAGGTTATCAAAAAAGAACTTGCAAGAAACACGAGAGAAGTTTTAAAACTTTTGAAACATGATAAAAGCATAATTCCGAGTTTGAATATTTGTTGGCAGGAGATTGACAAGATATTTGCGTCAGAATTCACCGTCCTCGAGGATATGCCAAACATTTTTAGAAAAGCTATTCAAATTTCGAGAGAGTATTCATTACTGTCTAGCGATGCATATATCGCTTCTTTTGCAAACGTATATGGGATAACGAACATAGCGACAAATGACACTGACTTCGAGAGCGTGAGATGGATAAAAGTTTGGAAACCTTAAAAGGCTGTTAGTGATTCTTTTTGGAATTTGGATTTTAAATATGCAAGATTACGAAAAAGAAATAGATAAGTTATTGCTTATATTTTGGTAGGAATAACAAATGACTGAATACAAACTGTTCGCACAGCGTGTGGGACTCGTTGGAATCACGAATCTTATTTTTAGCCTCTGTGGGTTAATCTTCATTCCTATTTTAACAACGACTTTAGGCGCGTCGGGTTATGGAATATGGGCGCAGATAATTGTCACAATTTCTTTGGTAACCCGATAGCCATGCTTGATCTTCCTTTATGCGATGCTGAGTTTCTGTGGTGATGTACTATAACAAGCACTTATCCAGCATATAATCCGCGGCAATATCTAGAACATATTCCCAATATTTCCATCGTTTAACGAAAGCACCATTATGCCAAGCTTCCATCCCTCTCAATGTAACTTTCATTTCCACAGTTTCACTGGACATCTCTTTACTCACGTGATACCATTTCACATCAAATTTAACTTTGCCGTTTTGTTTTACTATTCTTTCTACCTTTTCAAAATACAGTTCCCGAATCACCCTTTTCAGTTCTTCATCGGTCAATGGCTTTGCTTCTGCGTCTTTCAATACAGATGAGGCGGTTTTTCCATATCGAGCCCATTGCCCCTTTGACTCGTTTCGGAATCGGATATATTCAGGAATCGCCTTTTCCACACTCTCTATATCCCCAAACTGATTTTTGTCATAGAAATATTTCCGGTCCTGATTATCTCAATTCTTTGGTCCCTTTAGTTAGGTGGTATCAGTTGATTTGGTTCGCTTTTGTTGGGGTAGCTGTCTATATAGGGGTATTAGTCATTATTCGCGAGTTTAAGAAAGACTTTTATCAAACTCATTTTTCAAGCTATACCTCGAAACATCCCTTCCTACAGGCTTCCTGTTTACCTCCAACCACTCCACAAGCTCTTTTGTGTTCCTCCTTGAAATCACAGCCTTGTCATCCCTCATTTCTATCGTCACATATTTTCTCGTCTCTATCCCCAGTAACTCCCTCAGCATCTTTGGTATGGCTATCTGTCCTTTCGTCCCCACCTTCACTTTTACTCTTACCCTGGGTATAACTAAATCATACAATGTATAAAAACCTTCCTCTCTTGAAGCGATAGATACTTGCTGTTGAAGTGGAATACAAGGGGGAGAAAGTATAAGGGGAAACAAAGCAGGGTGAAAAGAAAATTTAGGCTTGTATGCGTTTTCAATTCAGAATCGGGAAAATATAACACGTATTTCACTATTATGAATTATAACCGCAGTATTTATTTAGCGGACCACAAGATTACAGACAACATTAGTAAATTATTAGTAGGTAGCGGTTATATCAACTTATATGTTATCACGTAAATCCGC
>WSZT01000150.1 GCA_013139985.1 Candidatus Methanophagales archaeon
AAACCAACATCTATATGGGTGATATGAGTCTTCTCCGCCGATAATTCCAGACCGCGTTCCTTCAGGAAGCCTTTGATCAACTCGGCAATCTCTTTTGCAGTCTCTTCCGACTCGGCAGTAACTATAAGGTGAGTAACGCAGGGGAACTGCCCCCCTACGTCCTCTCAGAACCCGGCGTGAACCTCTCAGCTCACCGGGCTCCCATCATCCAGCCATAGGTCTCACACCCATCTGCCAGTGTGGAAACAGCCAAGGCTGCCTTTGGGCAATCTCCCCTAACCAGTATTCCGCACGCTTACGATGGCGTCTAAACCTCTTAAATTTCCTCATTGCCCATCTGACTAATATTCTGTTCAGATGTCGCAAAATTGGATAGAGCGCGGATTTATAAAAGCTCCCGTAATAACTGATCCAGCCCCTGATAATGGGATCGAGCATCCTTGACAGATCGTCCAAGGACTTATCACTTCGCAGGTGTATTTTCCATCTTCGGGCCTTCTGCCTCATCACCTTTGCCGCTTTATTACTCACGGCAGGAGTAAAGTTGATGAAATACTTACCCCACCGGTTCTTTGACCTCCTTGGCCGAAATGTAAAGCCAAGAAAATCAAAACTCGTGTTAGGATACTCATCTCGACGAGTATCATCTTTACAATAGACGATCTTCGTCTTCTCCGGGTGAAGCTCAAGATTGTACTTCCCAAACCGAGCCTCCAGATTTTCCCTTAGCCTTAAAGCCTCTGCTTCAGACCGACAGTGCACAACTCCGTCATCAGCATAGCGGCAAAATGGAACTTGCGAATAGTTTCGCTCTATCCATTTATCAAACACATAATGCAAAACGAGATTGGCAAGCAAGGGGCTTATCACACCCCCTTGGGGAGTTCCTTTTTCTCTCTGCACTAGCGTGCCATCCTCTCCCTGAAATGGAGCCTTCAACCATCTGTCTATGTACAAAAGCATCCATTTACAGTTTGTGTGCTTCCTTACCGCCCTTATCAAGAGGTCATGGTTAATATTGTCAAATAACCCCTTGATGTCGAATTCAAGCACCCAATCATACCTCCAGCAACGCTTACGCGTCACTCCAACTGCTTGAATCGCTGATTTACCAGGTCTGTACCCGTATGAGTCCTTGTGAAAGTATGGCTCTACCAAAGGCTCAAGGTACCTCTTTGCCACTGTCTGGGCCACTCTGTCAGCCACAGTGGGTATGCCTAACAACCTCTCTCCACCACTCTTCTTTGGTATCCCTACCGTCCTCACTGGTGGAGGAAAGTAGCTCCCCGATGACATCCCGATTCCAGATCTTGTAAAGATTATTCTTAAGATCCTTCTCAAAATCCGCAATCGACTTCTTATCTACACCTGCTGCTCCACGGTTTGCTTTCACCTCTTTCCACGCTTCCAATACAACTTTCTTGGAAATCTCAAATGGCTTTGCTTTCATCAAAGATTCCTCCCATCTCCTGGTTGATCTCTGAATCAAGCAGGATGACCCAACCCCTTCGCTCTATCTCCATTACAGAGACTTCATCACTAATACGGGCTGGTCCGCCCCTATTCCCCTGCATCGGTACTCTCACACTTGTGGGGTCCTCCCACTTGTGTTTCTCCCTTAACATTAGGGGATAGGTTCCCACGTTCCACACAAGAGCCAGGACCATGTTCACGCCGCCTTTATGCCGGACGC
The DNA here is from genome assembly GCA_013139985.1 of Candidatus Methanophagales archaeon. GTDB lineage: Archaea > Halobacteriota > Syntropharchaeia > Alkanophagales > Methanospirareceae > Methanophaga. Next base: position 1,694 of record WSZT01000150.1, read on the forward strand.
CATCTGGGCAGTAAGCAGGTTTTCCCCCAGACTTATCCCAGGTCAACGACCAGCCCCTGGTTTTGACGCCGTCCATACGCTTTCGACACTTCCTCAGCGGTTCACTTACGTTCGTTTCCATGATCCACACCTGATCCCATCTTGTGGGACCTTTTCCTTAACGCTCACCACCATGGCTTTTAACCACAGCAGCTTAAGGCGGTTTGAAGCCTGCTCCTGCAAGCAGGCTTCGAGGGGCCAAACCCTCATCTCTCGTGCAGCTTCGTGGCACACAATCATCAGCGTATCGAACTACCTCATAGCCAAATTCTGCCATCCTTTCATCGAAGTAATGCAGATATATATTAGCTAGAAGAGGTGATATGACGCCGCCCTGCGGCGTGCCGATGACATTCTCTCTCAATCCCAGTCCCTGTTCCATTATATCAGCCTTGAGAAAAGCTCTTATCAGTCTCAAGATCCGACCGTCACTTATTCGTTCTGCAATTGCATCCATGAGTTTCTCATGATTCACCGTATCAAAGAAGGCTTTTATGTCTGCGTCCAGTACCCATGCGTGTCATTCATCTCTGACAGCTTCTATCTGCTCTATCGCTTGTTTCGCACTTCTTCCAGCTCGGTATCCATAGCTTGAGTCCAAGAACTCAGCTTCAAATATTGGTTCAATGACATTCTTCAAGGCTTGCTGCACCACTCTATCTCTGATTATTGGAATCCCCAACGGTCGTTGTTTACCGTCTGACTTCGGTATATATATCCTATTCACTGGCGTAGGCTCATACTTGTCCTGTCTCAGTAATCGCTGAATCTCATTGAGATTCTGCTCCAAATTGCGCTCGAATTCGTCAATAGTAATTTTGTCTATTCCCGCAGCACCTTTGTTCTTCTTCACTTTCTTCCATGCTTCATTAAGATTCTTCCAATTCCAGACCTTATCAATCAAGGAATGGACTTTCCTTTTACGCTCTTTTCTCACCAACATCCAACAGATTGCTTCAATACCCAGTCCATTTCGGCAATCGGCGTAGCGTCTTTCTCTTGAGCTTACTTTCGCCGATTTCCTACTTGATTTACGCATCTATCTCACCTGTCCTTCAGTTTCGCCAAAGCAGGACCCCTTCGCATCAACCTTTTAGAAAAAGCTTGACCAAAAACGCTTCGCAGTCCGTCCGACTTCTCGCACCGCATCATTCCGGCTTTCCCATCAGGTTATACCTTCCTTACCTCTTTCAAGGACGATACGAGACCTCCCTCGGTCGCCTAACCACCCTTTCGTCTTCATCCCGACCCTAATCAGACATGCTGACCCCCTATGGCAAACCCGTTTCGGGCCGCATTTACGTACGGTATACCAACCCA
>WSZT01000138.1 GCA_013139985.1 Candidatus Methanophagales archaeon
TCGCTATGGTGATAGCGAAACGAGGCTTTAGCATAAGACAGGCGGTTAGTGACGACCCGTATTTAACCGACGATCCGAAACTCACGATTATTACCGATAAAAATATACCGGGTGAATTAATAGAAGAGATAGGGAAGCTAAAGAGTGTTAAAGGCGTGCAAATACATACGCCGTTATAAGATACGTATCGAATATTGTGGCGGATTTCTCGTTTTCGGTGGAAGAAGCGAGGAAACGGGTGCAGGAGCAGATAAAACTCATTGAGAGTGCATCTATCTAGAATTCCGATATTTCTTCTACCTCTAACCGATCCAGGAGCAGATAAAGGAGTCTCTGTTTGAAATTTGAGTATGCGCCCTTATTTGGCACTGCTATTGCTATCTTTCGATCCGATAACACGGGATAGGCAGCTTTAAAGACCACACCCCTTTTCCCTAGCCATCTCGGCATTGTATCAGTTACAAAAACCACCGGAAAGTTCTTCCAGTCCCGCGCCTCAAATCTCGATAAGCTATCAACAATTACTATATGCAGTGTGTCGTGCTCTAAAAGCAGGTCACTTGTAAGAAATAGAAATGAGTCATCCATCTCGAACCCGCTGAAATATCCTGCCGTCTCCTCTACTGTTTCGCTTTCTGGTATACCAAGAGTATCAGCAAATCCTCGCTTTTTCATTCTCTCCCTTGCACCCCTTACAAGTTCTCCTATCAGCTTTTCAAGCTGTTTTTTCACGGGCAGCTCTGTGAGTTCTTTCGCTTTCCACGCCCACATCCGCTCTTTCAATTCGCTTTTTTTCGCGTCACTCTGATACAAATCGAGGAATTCCGTTTCATACTTTTCGCCATATACGCAGATTCTATCTCGGATCAATCGCTCTTCTACGGACTGAAAGACAGCAGGAGTGAATATCTCAGAAATATCGGTTTTTAGAATTTCATATTGCGTGGACCCAAGAAGGCCGTGCCTTCCCAGTTCCAAGAGTAAGTATAACGCTTTTAGTGTCGCTTTATCCTCTTCTTCTACCGCTTTTTCAAAATAGGCCAATAAATCGCCCGGCGGCGGTGAATATTCCGCGGCTAATACATTGAATATCTCTTCATAGCCGCCCAAGCAGAGATATGCATCATGTGCCCCTATTTTCAGTATCTGTTTCTGTCTAAGCAATTTTAACAGATCCTTACCGTCTTTTCCAGTCAGTGCATTGAAATTCTTCACAAGCGCTTCTTCTGTTGTACATCCATCCATAAGATGAAATAGGCCTATCAATGTCTTCACATCCTCATTTTCCTTCACCAAACTCAAAATAGTGTTTTTATATTCTTCAAGAAGCATTTCTTCTCTCTCCTCCGTTCTTACCTAATAACCTATCTACGAGCCATACTGCATCAAAATCCACTAAATCATCATAATCTTGACCTTTACCCAGGAACAGAATGGGTTTTGAAGTAGAGTGAGCAATGGAAATAGCTGTTCCACCTTTCGCATCCACGTCCACCTTTGTCAATATTGCGGCATCTATACCTATATCTTCGTTAAACTTCTTCGCCCTTTCTACCGCATCGTTACCTGCAACCGCTTCATCCACAAATAGCACCATGTCCGGCTTGGTCACGCGGCAGATCTTCTTTAACTGCTCCATAAGATTTATGGATGTGTGCATCCTTCCTGCGGTATCTGCCAGAACCACATCTATCCCATTTGCACTTGCATATTTATTCGCGTCATATACTACTGCTGCTGGGTCTGAACCATATTGATGCTTAATCACTTTTAGCCCCAGATTCGATGCATGCGTCTCTATCTGTTCTGCTGCCCCAGCCCTGTATGTATCGGCAGCTGCAATCACCACTGAATGACCGGAACCAAGTAATTTCTTCGCCACTTTCGCTATACTCGTGGTCTTACCCGTGCCATTCACACCCACAAAAACGATAATTATGGGTTTATTGCCCTTATCTACAAACGCATCAAAATCGAGTTCAGAATCAGCGGAAAAGACATTTAATAGCGCATTCCTTACCGCTTCTTCCACTAATACCTCTGTATCTACACCCCATTTCCGTCTCTTACCTACTAATTCGCGTTTCACACTGTCTTTTATCTCCTCGGCTACTGAGAACGCAACATCGCTCTCCAACAAAGCCATCTCCAGCCCTTCCAGCGGCTTTTCCAAATCCTTCTCATCCAAAATAGTCTCGCGATCTAATATCGCCTTACCTTTCTCCTTTAGCTTCGTCCCAATACCCTTTGTTACTTCCTCTTCTACTTCCTCTACCTTTTCTTCCTCTAGCTCTTCGCTCTCATCCTTCGCCTTTATCCGCTCCACTACGTTTTCGCGAAATTCGCCAATCTTCTTCCTCAGACCGTCAAACATTTTTGCTCTCTTTTACTTGCTCTCCCTTCTCCCCTCTTGTTCCCTCTCAAGTCTAACCTTGCCCGCCCGGTCCGGAAGTGAGTTCTTGCAATCGTGCCTGTAATTTCTGCGCCTCTTGCTCCATTTTTTGCAGTGCACCCGCCATCTCACGCTGTGTACCCTCTAATTGAGTCTTCTTTTCTGTGAGAAAGACAATCGAAGAATCCGGATCTTTTTCGGCACTTATTCCGCCACCTATCTGTACTAAAATCGTATCTATATTGCTGACTGAGACATAGATCAACGAGTTCGCACCTATTGGCACCATGAGCTCGTCCCCCACTTTCAGATTCTTCAACTGTTTTATCGTCTCTATCGCTTTATCATGCTCAGCTAATGCCTGCCCAACAAAGGTCAACTCCTGTGTTATTGTCTCCGCTTGCGCCTGATACTGTCGCAATTGTAAAAGCAAAGATTGCGCCTCCGCCTGCATCTCTTGCTCCTTCTCAGTTACCCCTCTCGCTCTTTCCTCCATTTCTATCACCTTTAAGATTTATTACTCCTTTCATCCATATAAGAGAATAATGAAGATAAAAGGCAGGAGTATTTCAAAGGGAATAGCAAAAGGGAAAGTATTAATATCAAAGCAAAAGATCTCCTTCCTCGGTGCTGTGGACCCTGTCACGGGCATCATCGTAGATAAGTCACTAGACATCTATGGTAAGAACATAACAAATCGCATTTTGATATTCCCCGGGGGGAAAGGCTCAACTGTTGGCTCTTATGTCATATACCAGCTCAAAAAGCACGGTAAGGGCCCGTGTGCCATGATCAATCGCCGTTCCGATACAATAGTGGCTGCTGGTGCGATCATAGCAGAGATACCAGTGGTTGACTCACTTGAAATTGACCTAATCGAAGCAGAGCAGATAAAGGATGACATGGAGGTGCTTGTGAATGGAACCGAAGGCTATATCGAATTACCATGAGGCGACATTGGAAAAGCAGGGATACCATTTTGTAGCGCCACACAAGCACAGTGCGGTGAAAACATGTTTATGGTTGAGACGGTCTATTAGAGCGGAGGGGAATTGCTATAAGGGCAAATTTTACGGTATTAGTGCGCATAGATGTGTCCAGATGACGCCTTGTATCTTCTGCAACCAGAGATGTATCCATTGCTGGCGTCCTCTTGAGGCGTTTAACATGGGGGAGGAGGCTGTTGCATGGGATACACCTTTGGAGATAGTCGAAGGCTGTATAAAAGAGCAACGTCGGCTCATTTCAGGTTTCAAAGGCTCGTCTAAGACAAGCAAGACCGCATTTGCAGAGGCGGAAGAGCCTAAACATGCCGCCATCTCGCTCATTGGCGAGCCTACATTGTATCCACATTTACAAGAGCTTACACAGGAATTCCATTCGCACGGAATGACCACTTTTGTGGTGACAAACGGTACGAATCCGGCTGTGCTGCGTGAGATACACCCGTCTCAATTGTATATATCTCTGAATGCGCCCGATGAAGCAATTTACAAAAGGGTCGCACATGCCGACTATTGGGCTCAGATACAGGAATCGCTGGAAGTGATGAAAGGGATGAAAGAGAGAACGGTAATAAGAATAACCGCTATGGCAGGGACGAATATGGTAGATCCCGGAGGCTATGCAAAACTGTTAGAAACGGCAAATCCCGATTTCGTCGAGGTGAAGGCATACATGCACATTGGGTATTCAAGAAAGCGATTGACCAGGGATGTTATGCCCTCACATACAGAAGTAAAGAAATTTGCAGGTGAAATTGCCGAGCACTTGACTGCCTCAGGCGGTAACTATAAGATTGTAGATGAATCGGAGATAAGTCGGGTGGTTCTTATATCAAACCTTTCTTCAGAAGTGAAAGCATTACCAAAGCTATGAGGTCTTCTTTTCTTTATTTATAATGTCGTCTGTCTGATCATTCCTGCACATGCTTCATTATATGCGCGATCTCAGGCATGATTATCGAAGTTAATGCTAATCTAACAGCATTGGGCGAGCCGGGAAGGCAGAAAATCGCCTTCTGGACTATCACACCGGCAATTGCACGGCTCAATATCGCTGCGGTACCAACATCCTCATAACTTATCCGCCGGAAGAGCTCGCCAAAGCCCGAAATCTCTTTCTTCAGGAGCATTGATACAACTTCTATTGTAATATCGTTCTTTGTCAATCCCGTACCGCCGGAGGTGATGATGAACTCGGCATCGGAATTTAAAGCTTTTGTTATGCATTCGTGTATTTTGTCTCCCTCATCGGGCACTATATCGTAATAAACGACCTCATGACCGTTTCCGGTCACAAGCTCTTTTGCTATTTCGCCTGATAAGTCCGCGACGTCAGTTTCTCCTTCTTCCTTATTCCAGTATTTGGAAGTGCTTATAGTAATTATAGCACATTTGTAATGTTTCTTCGCGCCTTTTTTGTGCTTTGCTGGGGTCGACATTTTTTATGGTAATATAAAGTATGACTTCTACCTATAAATTTAATTTAGGACGCGGATTTACACTGATTTACACGGATTTGATTTCTCCTGCGTTAATCTGCGTCAATAATTAATTTTAGATTTAGTATAAAATTAGGAATGCTACTTTATTATTTTCCTGCTCAAACTTAAACTTAAATAATATATTATCATCACTTCAAATGCAGGTGTTTCAATAATGGCGACTATAACCGGAAAAGTGCTTCGAATACTAGCTTTTAACTCTGCCGATGAAGCTAAAGAAGTCGTTGATCTCATAATAGCCGATGAATACGATTACACGCGTGTATCATTATGGGATGACAAAGCCGAACTTGTGCGCCGTGGCGAGCTAAAAGCAGGCGATGTGTTACGAATAGAGAACGCTTCTGAAGCTAGGGGTGAGAAAAGAGCAAATGCAGGTAAAAACGCGCGAATTGCTAAACTCGCTACGGACATTCATGCGTTAAGTCGTGCTAAATCATCGAACCTTACCGTACTGGCAGTTGCGAGACCGGAGAATGGGCAAGTCTGCATCGCGGGCATAGATGAAAACGGAGAATGGATAAGACCACAAGGCGTTTATGAGTCTGATGTATTCAGTTCTGGAAGCGAAAAATTCAAAACACTCGGGATCTCGAAAGTATACGTTGATGCGTGGAGAGGAAGACGTCCACGAAAAGAGGACCGTTTTTTTGTCTTTTGTGACGGTCCGGCACGTGAATTGAACGCAGAAAAGAGGCGTGAATTCTTGGTACGTAATGCTGACGAGTCCGTAGATGCAGTATTTAAAAGAGGCATGAGTTTGGGATTGATAAAGCCACGCATATTACAAGTTTATGAAGAGCGAAAGAAGAAGAAGGGCCAGAAGAGCCATGAGCTATACATCCGTTTCAACTTCAAAGACGCTTCCGGCAGGGTATACCGAAGATGGTCATGCAGATGCAGTGACTTTTACAATTCCTGGAACGAATTAAAGAGGACGCATCGCTGGACTTATGGATGGCGAATGCTCAGATACTTGAGGAAGAATGACACTTATCTTGCTATTGGACTCACGTATACAGATTACGGCAGTAACCGACTGGAATATGGCGCGTATCC
>WSZT01000040.1 GCA_013139985.1 Candidatus Methanophagales archaeon
GATCATACTCTGAGAGTTTGTCAGAATTAAACGCCCAAATCTCATCGCGCGTAGCATATTCTCGACATTCTGTGTATTCAATGGCAATTGCCTCAATCCACCAGCAAGGTAATTCCATCTTTTGTGCCACTACTTCGATAATTTTATGCATGTGTCCACCTTACATGATTTAGTTTGCGGTTTCGCCTAACGGCACAGCGGATATGCGAGGTGCCGAAGGCATTTGGGTGACCGAAGAGAACCGCATATCCGCAAGATAAGCGAAGTTTCGGAGCGTTAGCGGAGAAATTTTGTTTATCTTCGGTATATCCGAACACGGTTCGGATATACAGCCATATGGTCGAACTACTCCATCTTTAATCCTCTTCACCGCTTTTCATCTGTAAGTTATCCAACGGACTTTAAATCTTACCTATACCCGTAGTACCCACATGAGTATATATCTCAGTTGTTGGATTTGGAGTTTATATTATATCCCCAACCTCTCTAATGTGCCTTCCGTAGGCACACCATCATCATCCCAGCCACGCATACGATAATATTCCGCAAGCGTATTTAAAAACTCTTCTCTGTCTATTACCCGTCCATTCACCGACTCATCAAAGAACCTTTGTGGCAATGTATCATCAGCCTTAGAAAACCCTTCGCGTATATTATAAAGCCGTTCGAGGTTCCATATCCGCTCACCCAGGCGCATTAAATCCTCTGAAGTGTATGCCTCTCCGGTTACCGCGCCCAGTATATTTGCATACTCCTCCTCCCCGGCACCGAAGAATGCGAATTTACAGACTACAAGCGAATCAACCGCGGCAAACCGGTCCTGGAATAGCTTTGTATGCCCTGCTTTGCCTGCAAGTGTGTAAGGGTCAATCGCCTTTGGCTTTCGTAATATCTCAGGCGCGACGAGATACGCCCTTGTATGGCATCCGCCCCGATTAGAAGTGGCATAGCTGAAGCCCAGCCCTTTTACACCTCGAGGATCATATGCCGGAAGCTCGAGCCCTTTTACCTGAATTGATTTTTCCGGGTAGCCTTCAGAAGCCGAAAATAGCTTTGCACCTCTGCCAAGTTGTTCGCCAATACCCGCTCTTTCTCCTACCATTTCCGTCAGATTCAATAGTTCATTTGGGGAGATGTGTTTATTTCGTATTTCCGCGTGACAGCCCAGAACACCTGCGACAGAAATTGTGTCCATGCCATAATCGTTACAGAGCCGGTTCGCCTCGACAACAGCGTCATAGTCCGGGTTTTGGATATTAGCACTCATCAAACCGATAGTCTCATATTCCGGTAGTTCATTGCCCGCTTTATCCTCGCGTTTGCACGCGATAGGGCAAGAATAGCAAGCCTTTTTCCGGGGCGAATATTCGTTGGCGATGGAAGTTGCGAAAAAGGGTTTCAGGTCAATATCGGGTTCTGAGAGCCGGAAATTCGCGACCGGGAGGATTTTCATCCAGCTCGTTATCTTTACTAAAAATGGAGTCCCGAAAACCGACAGACCTTTACTTATCGTCGGAGATGCAATTAATAGTCGGTTAATCGCTTTCTTCTGCATTGTATAATCCGCTCTATCGTAGATGTCAACGCTGCCCGTGCCATTTACCGCAATTGCCTTCAAGTTCTTCGAGCCCATTACCGCGCCCACACCACCGCGTCCAAACGCATGCTTCGCATCTGCAATGATCGAAGCCAAATACACTTGTTTCTCACCTGCTCGGCCTATACAAGCAACGCTACCCTTAGCTTTTAGAATTTTCGTGGTTGCTTTTACGTTCTTGCCCCATAGTGGCACGGCTGACAATAACTCTACTCGGTCATCTTCTATTTCGATGAATACTGGATCTGGCGCTTTACCGGTAATAATTAGCGCATCATAGCCTGCCTTCTTCAGTTCGGGGCCAAAAGAGCCACCGCAGTTCGAGTCGAATATCGTGCCGGTCAAGGGCGATTTTGTGGATAGTGAGACCCTGCCTGATGCTGGTGTGGTGGTGCCGGTTAATGGCCCCGCGGCAAATACAAGCATGTTTTCGGGCGATAGGGCATCTACGTAACCTGCATCGTACACTATTTTCGCGCCGAGCCCGCGACCACCGAGATAGTTTTTTAGTAATGTATCTTCAGGAACGAAGCTATCTATTCGGCTTTTTGATAGGTCTATCCGGAGTATTTGGTTATTCCAGCCGTTCATAACCCCAATTCACTGCGTGTTTTCGCCCAACGCTCTTCAAATGCCTTCCGGTCCGTGCTTGAAAAGTCCTGCACTTTGTCTTTATGCTCTAACGACAATAGCTTGGCGAGCGCAAAGAAAAAGCCGCCATAAATGTCGTGCTCCCATTCGGAACACATATTCCGGCATTCGATAAGGTCACCAACTAAATCTTCAACCTCTTCGACAGACATCCTTAACGCATCAAAGACGCAAAACACACAATAATCGCGGCAGTCGGCTAACAGCGACATCGACTCTCGCACATATAACCCGGGTTTGCTACGTTCGTCCCTGTTCTGTTTTTCTAACTCGATTATACGTTCACAAACGTCAATTATGCTTATTTTTTCCATTTGTTTCTCTCGTTCTTTCGATTGTATATAATATAACTTCTAACTATTTAATTTAGGACACTGATTTAGACGGATTTGATTTCTTCTGCGTTAATCAGTGTTAATCTGTGTCAATAATCTTTTTATAATATCATAACTTGTTTTTTCAACGTAAAACAAAAAAAATAGGGGGATGGTAGTTGTTTAACTAACCCCCTCCCCCCCCGTCAGCGATTTTTTTTTTCTACTGCTTATTTTGTTGCTTCCACGATGTCTTCTCTTGTTACTGTCTTTCTTTTAGCGTGCCTTGCAAGGTTTACTGCTTTCCCCGCAATTTTTTCGGCTTCTTCCTCTAACAGCCTTATTAATTCCTGGCTCGCGTCTTCACTTACTCTCTCTGCTCCAGCGTTCCTAATTAATCTGGTTACCGGTGCTATAGGTAGTTCACTCATTTTTATCATTATTATTAGGCGTTGAGAAGTATATAAGCTTTTATATACTACGTTAAATCCAATCCAATCCACCAAAGCCTAGAAAAAGAAGAATTTATCTATTCATATGATGAAGTAAGTTTATGCCGCTTAATCTTGGGATGTTTCCGATAGCCCTGATGCTTTTAGCTCTACTTATCCCGCTATTATACTGCCTAAAATGTAAAAAGGAAAGTCTACAAAAAGTAGTGGCAATTTCCATTTGTTGCATTTTGATAGTCATTGGGTATCGAATCACAGGTGATTTAGCTAAGATCCTTGAACCTACTCTTGGATATTTCGTAGGAAAAATGATCCTATTTACATTTCTTCCTCTAATTACTATTCTCTATCTCGAGAGAAGTACAATCAAAACAGCATTAACAGAGGTAGGCGTAAAAAAAGAAAAACTTGTAAGGAGCATTATCTTGGGCCTTGGGGTTTTGGTGATTACTGTAATACTCACAGTAATAATATGGTGGGGGCAAATAGAACCCACCTCTGTATATTGGGATGTAATTATGTTCTTTGAAGCGTTTAATGAGGAGTTTCTTTTTAGAGGTTTTCTTCTTTTGTATCTCTGGGAAATCACAGATCTAAAAGTAGCATATGCTACTTCGGTCCTGGCCTTTATACTTGCTCATCCGCAACATCTCGCGTCAGTGTCTTTAATTATTGTTGCTGCACAGGGAATACTATTAGGGATTGTTACCTATAAGACAAAGAACATTATTGGGCCATGGATTTCGCACGGTTTAAATCGAGTCATACCTACGTTGATAGGAATAATATAATAGAAACACTATCCTATACGCAGGTGAATAAAGATGCAGACATTTACGGCAGTATTACATAAAGAAGAAGAGATGTATGTAGCAGAGTGTTCAGAAGTTGGCACAGTCCGCCAAGGGAAGACAATAGAAGAGGCTGTAAGCAATCTTAAAGATGCTACTGAGCTGTATTTGGACGAATTCCCGTTAAAAGAAGAGAGAAAAACCTTGATGACCACTTTTGAGGTGGCAGTCAGTGCCAAAGCTTAGAAAAGTTTCAGGAAAAAAAAGTGATTGGGATACTTTATAACAAAATGGGATTTGAGATTAGTGGTAGAAGCGGTAGCCATGTTAGGTTATCAAAAATAACACCCGAGGGAAAAGTAGGAACTGTTGTTCCAATGCATAAAGAGCTGAAAATCGGGTCACTGAAAGGAGTTCTAAAATTGGCAAAAGTAGATGAAGATGAGTTTTTTAAATACCTATAAATTCGGTGCTTTGCACCTACGCCCAAATCATGCGGAATATGACTTTAGATACGTTCTGGACATTAAGCGTAAATCCTCAATGCAGAATGCAAATAACCCCTACTTTTTTAACAAACACAATCAAATAAACTTCAAGCTCAGCTCTGTGGGTTTCTCTAACGTTAAAAAAGCTACCATTTTTACCATATCGAAGAAGTGGCTACATATTGACAGACTGGAAAATGGTCGCAAAATGGTCAATAGGGGTCGGAAAGAGGAGATAGGAAAAAGTGGTGATAGTCGTTTTAATATGGTTTGAAGCGATTATAGAAGAATAAGCAAGTAAAGGCGGTGATTAAAATGGGGTACTTTTTGAGTTTGATGCTTCTTGAGATGCCAAGGGCAAGTTTTAAAACACAAAGTTTAAAAAAGTTGGCGGGATATATAGAGTATATATGAGAGAGAAGTTAATGTTTAGGATGAAAAGAAAGAAAATAAAGGAGCGAGAAGGGTCAGCCCAGGTGATGAAAAAATATGACTATGAAAAAGATGCAAAATTTGAAGTATATAATAGAAAACGAGCTCGTTATATGCTGCCCATTTCTTTCAACAGATCTATTTATTTCGTATTGCAAAGATCTCGACATTCAAACTTCAAGAAAACAATTAGAGCAATTTGAAAAGTTAGAGATCTTTTATCCTATTGCACGAGTTCAATCTCCCAAAATCAAGACAAAAATAGAATATATTGATAACGGTAAACGATATCGAAAATTGGGAATATTAAAAGATGACGAAGAATGGTCTGGAGATATAAAAGAGGAATATGCAGATTTTCGGTTTCAAAAAGAATATGCTATGAGTTGGTTAGAGGAAGAACTACTATGGGAACCTGCTTCTCGATCCTTCCAAGCATGGGAAACATTCAAAGATGAACAGGGATATAGAGAAACAGAAAGTTTCTATTCAATTTTTCAGTGCTATACGCTCTACAATTTGATTCAATTTACCAAGATAGAACTTAGGGCGGAAGCGTGGGTCTCCCATAGTAAGGAAGACATTAAAGTGACAAGTAAAGTTTTAGATTGGGCAGAAAAGGTAATCTCTTTGCATCAGAATAATGGAATCCGAGGAGAAGCCGCGGTAGCTACTTGCCAAGTCATATCCAATCGGTATTTTCCAAAAACTCAATCAGATCGTAGGACATTCCAAGTATCTCACCCATCTTATCCCTCTTATTATGGTAACAGGGATTGGTTTGAGTATTGCCGTAACTGGAATGCTAGAGCTGTGCTTAATGACCTTGACATGACCATTGGTGAGCTAGAACATCTCCACGAACTGGTTGCCATATCTGCAAAATTTGTTGATCCTTTAGAGCGTTGGTATGGGCTCATCAGCTTTGTTTCCGTGGATCAGAAGAAAAAACTGAAGGGTAAGGCATTGTTTGCTCAAACACTATATTCCATGGAACATATGTTGCGCTTGTTCTATGAAGAATTGACCGGAAATAAATTACTGTCTCCTGATGAATCGCCAAGTTGGAAAAAATTTAGCTGGGATGATGTCCCTGGAAACGATAGCAGGAAGCTCTTAGAGTACCTTAAGGTTCATCATGATATTGACTGGGCGAAAAGTGCAGAAATTTCCAAATCCGATGACGGCAAGGTCATCTGCATCGTTAAGGATGAAAACTCAGCCGAAATAATGCTCGATGAGAAGAAGGAGAAAGCAACCCTAAAAATCAGTGATGGTAGAACCCACGACCTAGAAGTTAAAAAAGAGAACAACAAGCAAAACATATACGATAATTTTTTTGGAGGAGGTGTTACACAAAACGAGTTAAAAAATCTGGAATTTCTTACAAACCAATACCATCTTAATCCAAGACCAAAATTAATCCTTGTGGTTGAGGGCAATGGAGAAGCTGAGCAATTCCCTCGTCTTGCTAGAGAACTCTTCGGATATTCTTTTGCACAAGTAGGCATTGAAGTTGTAAACCTTCAAGGTGTGGGGAATTTCACTGGTAAAAAGGGAATAGATAAGTATGGTGCTTTAGAGAGGTTTATTGACGATTATCATCATCGCCAGACTGTTGTTTTTGTTGTTCTCGATGATGAGGGTCGTGTATCAAAAATTAAAGAAAAACTTATCAAAGCACACTCCAAGTATTCTCCAAATCGTATGGTTACCAAAGAGGAATATATTCAGGTTTGGGATAATAAAAATATTGAGTTTGATAACTTTAGTCACGATGAAATTGCTCGGGCAATGACAAAACTCAGTGAAGGAGAATATACATTTAAAGTTGACGAGATAGCGGATTGTGAAAATTGCTTTTTTGCTGGGGAAAGTAACCCGCTAGGAAAGCTTTTCAGCGAGAAGCTCAAGTACGGTCTATCAAAACCCGAGCTTTTGAATATATTATTTGGATTTATTATATCTTATCCCGAGAACGAATTTGATGCTGATGGCAAGGCAAAAAGACCTGTGGTTCGGGTAATAGGAAAAGTAAGAGAATTAGCAGCGAAGAACTATCCGCCAGTTACACAGGATACTTGGCGGAAAAATCAGGAATCAGGATACTTTGGTGATTCAGTAGAATAACATCATACTGCTGGAGATGTTCTTTTAGACCCCATTCAGAAAAATAGGGTAAGGGGCGCAACATCATATAACCGAGTGTATCTGACTCCGTAACTTCGGCACTTCGCCCGAATTCCTCGAAGAGGAACTCCAGATACGCTCAGACATTAACAAACATTAAATTTTTCAAATTCTGAGTCAAAAACTTTTAAAAGCTTTACCAAAGAGATATTATACTATGTACAAACAATAAAAAATGAATCCGGCAAATACCGTTGGTGACCTGATAAAGGATATTAAGGAACGCCTTACTTTAGACGGCAAGAACAGAGTCTTTGAAGAAGGCAAAGAACTCAGTTCAGAGTTTATGAAAGATAAGGCCGAACCAGAAGCATTTACAAAGGAATTCCTGATTGACAAAATTCTCGATCCGTTAGAGTTGGAGAAACTACCGGAAAAATCATTTGAGACTCCAAAAGGCCATAGAATCGTAGATTACCGTATAAAAGGCAAAACAGGTATGTTCCTAGTTGAAGCGAAACCGTTAAATGCTAATCTATTTGATAAAAGTAAAGATGGCGGCGTAAACCAAATAAAAGGACTGTTTAAACTCGTAGAAGTGAAAGAGCACTATGATTTTGGTGTAGCAACAGATGGGTTACGATGGGTATTCATTGACAAGAATAAAGAAGTAGTCAGCGACCTGAACTTAGAAGCTAATTATGAGCAGATACGTGAATTTCTGGTTGGTAAAGAGAAGGTCATTTCGCCAAAGACGGAAGAGGAAATAAGTAAAAAGTTCTACGATTGGTATAACGCGCTTTTGCATGGCGGTCGGTATAAGGACCATGAAAACAAACAGAAGACCGTTTCTGAAGCTGATTGTCTGGTCAACAATATCATGGGAGTAAAGGATTGGGACGATAAGGAGCAAATAGCTCAGGTCGTGATGAACAGGTTGATTTTTATCAAGTTCTTACAGTCAAAAGCCATAATCGGTGAAGATATACTAAATTATCTAGCCGAAGTAAAAGAGGATTTACTCACGCCAAAGTTAAGACAATTGTTCTTTGGCTGTTTGGATAGGCCAAAAGATGAACGATTTGATATAGATGAGCGGTTTAAAGATGTCCCATACCTGAATGGTAGTTTGTTTGTTCACGCAGAGGTAGAAAGGAAGAATATAGATTATAAAGTAAGAGCGGAGATTTTGAAGAAT
>WSZT01000194.1 GCA_013139985.1 Candidatus Methanophagales archaeon
AGGCATTCTCAAAGCATTTGAAGACGATTGGATTCGATATAGACGATGATAAGATAGGGGATCTAAACAACAATAACAACGAAGACAACATAGAATTCACTTCAGACCCATCGAAAATAAAACATGCTGATTTCGTTATTATTGCAGTGCCAACGCCCGTGACAAAATCGAAGGAGCCAGACTTGCGATATGTCAAATCCGCAGTAGAAACAGTCGGCAAGAATCTAAAGAGCGGTGCCACAGTGGTATTGGAATCTACCGTCTATCCTGGAGTTACTGAAGAGATCATTGCTCCCATTTTAGATTTAGAAAATGAATCATGACTAAAATGCGGTGCGGACTTCAAAATTGGCTACTCGCCTGAAAGGATTAATCCGGGTGATGAAGCACAAGCATTAACAAAGATAACGAAAATAGTTGCAGGGATGGACGAAGAGACAACAGAAACTTTAGCTGAACTTTACGGGTTGATAACGAATGTCTATAAAGCAAAGGACATAAGAACAGCCGAAGCTGCTAAGGTTATTGAGAACATCCAGCGGGATTTGAATATTGCATTGATGAACGAACTTGCGATAATATTCCATAAGATGGGTTTGGACACGAAATCCGTTTTGGAGGCTGCTTCAACCAAATGGAACTTTCATAAATACTCTCCAGGTCTCGTAGGTGGACACTGTATTCCTGTTGATCCTTACTACCTGGTTTATAAAGCGAAGGAATTGGGTTACCATCCTCAGGTGATTTTAGCAGGGCGAGCGATAAACGATTATATGCCAAAGCACGTAGCAGAAATGGCGATTAAAGGATTGAATGACGTTGATAAGGTGATAAAGGGTTCTAAGGTTTTGATTATGGGCTTGACATACAAGGAGAACGTGCCGGATACGAGGGAGTCGCCGGTAAGGGAGATGGTGAAGGAGTTGAAGGAGTTTGGAGTAGATGCATATGGCTATGACCCTTTACTCAGCAGGGAGGAGATAAATGGGTTTGGTGTGAATGCTTTGGATAATTTGAATATGGAAATTAAAATGGATGGTGTTATTGTGGCGGTTGCACATGATGAATTTAAGAAGACGAAATTGGAGGATGTAAAGAAGTTCATGAATGATAAGCCTGTACTGATAGATATAAGGGGGATGTTTGATGAAGCAGCATCAAAAGGAAATGGTTTTTATTATAAGGGGTTGTGATGCTTAAAAATAAAGCGTTTACGGAAAGAACAATTTTTCTCGAAGAGAACTTTACTTTCTTAGCACAGGTTCTTTCTTTAGAAAGAAAGTGTGTTGATGTGAGAGGGATGTTTGATGGAGAAGCAGAAAAACTTTTGTATATGAGGTTGTGATAAAGAAAGTTATAAGTTGGTTCAAATAATATATAAAGAGGTGATATGGAGGGCGGTAATTAAAGCAAAAGTGAGGGATAGTATGTATTAATGACTGCTTTTTATAATATCAAATGCAATTTAATCCAGGTGATAAGTATGGCGATAAGGATAAAGGCGAGATATGAGAATGACATGTTGAAACCTTTGGAGAAGTTGGAATTGGAAGAAGGAGAAGAAGTGGAGATAGAGGTGAAGAAAGCATCGGTAGAAGAGTTCCATGGAAAAATGAGAATTGACAAAGAAATTGCGGATGAAATAATAGAGATGGAGATATGGGATTAAAGCTCAGAGAATTACCGGCCACTGAAGAAATATTCATAGATGCGAACATATTCTTATATTCGGCATTTAAACATCCTGTTTTTGGAAACAAGTGCAAAAATTTTCTTATCCGTATAGAAAAAGAGGAAATAAAGGGCTATACTTCTGATTTTGTGCTGAATGAGATTTTTCACAAACTAATGATTGCCGAGATTGTCAAGAAATTTGGGATAGCGGCAAAACAAGTTGTCAGATTTGTTAAGAAAAAGCCAGAAGTAATTGCGGAACTTGAGACAGTTTGGACAGAGATGGAGATCATAAAAGGGTTTAATATATCCATTTTGAACGGGTCGCTATTCCCTGACTTCATTAAAATATCCAAAATGTATTGGTTAATGGCTACGGATGCTTTTCATGTTGCGACAATGAAGAAACATGGAATAACAAACATCGCCACAAACGATCCCGATTTTGAACGGGTGAACGGGACAAAGGTTTGGAAGCCTTAAAGAAGGTGATTGAAAATAAATCCGTGAAATGAGTGATGAGTAAGGAGTGATGGGTGACGAGTGATGAGTATTGGGTATCAGGTAACACATCCCGATTACGCATTACGGATCACTGATTACGCATTACGAATCACCCAAATGAGGAATCAAAGTGGACGATGATACAACGGAAAGATTAGCTGCGCTTTACGGGTTGATTACGAATGTCTATAAAGCCAAAGACATAAGAACAGCCGAAGCAGCAAAAGTTATTGAGAATATCCGGCGGGATTTGAATATTGCATTGATGAACGAATTGGCGATAATATTCCATAAAATGCATTTGGATATAAAATCCGTTTTGGATGCGGCTACAAGAAAAA
>WSZT01000052.1 GCA_013139985.1 Candidatus Methanophagales archaeon
CTTTACAAGAAACGAGAAGTGGTTGAGAAGATGTTTGACACTTACAAGACGGTGCTTAATGCGGACAAGCTCTACCTGCAGGACGATGAGAGTGTCTTCGGACACGTATTCATCGCGTTTCTTTCACGCTATATCCACTGTAAGCTGGAGCAGCTCTTGAAGAAGGCGGAACTCAATCATAAGTTTACTCCGATTGATCTGTTGTTCAAATACAGCAAGGTCTATCATGTCAATCTAAAAGATCATAGCATGATCACTGAGGTTCCAAAGAAGGTAAGAGATCTGGAGGAAAAACTTGGGTTGAACATATTCCCCAATTGATGTGGAGTTAAGGTTTCATAAGGAAAAAGGTTTATGGATTGCCCCCCAACAACATAATTTCCCATGGGAGTAGCCAATTCATCAACTATATCTCTAATAGCATAAAAAGTTTCCCTTTTTCTCCAACTTTTTTCCAAGGTTTTTTTTCTTCCACCATGAGATTGTATGGGCGTTATAGTAGAAGCGTATGTCTTTCTCCACTCACTTCTTCCCCTATATCCTTCAGCAACCGACACATACCTTTCTCTTCCCATAGAACTATTACTATGATAAACAAAATCGAGTGGGGGAATAACATTGATAGGATTCATTTCGATTCCATCCGTTCTTCGTTCATTCGTTCTAGCTGTTCATTAAGAAGTTTCACTATTGCTTCAAAATGTTCGGGTGAAACTCTAATTCGTGTACATGCGTGTTCGGATAAGAGGTTGACATCCCAACTATTGACACTTTTTATATAGTATAAAAGCGATTATTTTACCTAGTGAGCAAATATATGGTTCCAGATAATAAAAATAAGGTGGATCCTACAGTACAGGCCATTGTTGAGCTGTTTCCCGAGGATTTTTTGAGAAACACCGCAAGAGAAACAGGAGTTGTTGAACGGGAGCGTAAAATTGACGTAGTCATCCTTTTTTGGGTAACAACGCTCGGGTTTGGGGTACGTTTTTTGAGTACTATCCGGGGGCTAAAACGGAAATACGAGGAACATGCGAAAACTACATTGAGCATAAGTAGCTTCTACGATCGATTCACACCAGAGATGGTGGATTTTCTCAGAAAGTGTGTACTTCATGCTATTGAGTTGCAAGCACAGCAAACCGGTCGTATTTTGAATGACAAATTGAAGCGGTTTAAGGATTTGGTTATCCAAGACAGCACGATTATCCGGTTGCATGAATCTCTTGCGAAGATATGGCCTGCTGCAAGAACGAAGAAAATCGCTGCTGGCGTTAAAGTCTCATGTATCGTTAGTGCGGTTGCAGATAGCCCCAAATCGGTAAGGATATATCCGGAAAGGACTTCAGAGGCCAAAATACTTCGATTGGGACCTTGGCTCAGGGACCGTATCCTGCTCATCGACTTAGGATACTTCAAATACCAGTCCTTCGACAGAATTGACAGTTATGGCGGCTATTTCGTTAGCAGGTTGAAAGGAAACGCCAATCCGTTGATTGTTGGGGTCAATCAGAAATGGCGAGGTAACTCTGTAGCTGTTGTAGGGAAGAAATTAAGAGATATACTTCCTCACTTGAAGCGAGAGATACTGGATGTTGAAGTGGAAGTAGAATTCAAAAGGAGAAAGTATAAGGGAAAACAAAGCACAGTGAAGAGACGATTCAGAGTTGTATGTGCTTTTAATCCGGAATCTGGCGAGTATCACGCATATTTGACTAATATTCGCGTTGAAATCTTATCTGCCGCGGACATCGCACTCCTGTACAGAGCGAGATGGGAAATAGAACTGATATTCAAGGAATTGAAAAGCAACTATCGTATGGATCAGATACCAAGTGCAAACCCAAACATTGTGAAATACTTAATTTGGGTCGCTATTCTGACGTTAATGTGCTCACGTAGAATCCTCCAGCTGATTCGTAATGCCAATCCCGAAAACGCGAACCGATACACGCATTTACGCTGGGCAAAGGTGTTTACGCAACAAGCAGACCGATTATTAACTGAAGTTGTTGAATGTATGGGGCTGAAATTGGATATGCTCACCATATACGACATTTATCTTGGTCAATGATGCGATCCTAATGTTAAAAGGGAGAGGTTGATGGAGCGATGGGTTTCTTAACCGAACACGCATGGAATTGCACGCCAATAACTAAGAACACTCGCAGCCCAAGGATCAACCAAAGATGAACTTTCCAAATCTCTAAGAATATCACCCGCTTTGTCTACTTCATTTCGCGTATATTCCATTTCATCGATTGTCATGAAATTTAAATTGGACAACCCCTCACGAAGTCACATACCCCGTACTTAAGGTACAAGGCCTGTACTTAAGCACGACCGCCGATGACTTAAACTACACTATTAATACAGGTACGTCACAGGATTATATAATCTTTTCGATTTTTTTATTTTTGATGTGTCCATCCAAAAAGTTTGTTATAATCTCAATATCCAGCTCGTTGCAGGTTTCCCTGATAATTTCCTCCGCCACCTCTGTCACATCCCCGAGCAATACCTTCCCGCGATACTTCGGCAAAAAACAAGATAATGATCAACCCAGCATCTTAGTCATGCAGCCTGCTATCAGACCGCCGATAGCATCATCCATGAAAACACCCAAGCGGCTCAATATCCCCGGTTTCCTCGTGTCATAATAGATGAAATTAAAAAGCGCTTTCTTGCCACCTATGTATTCTGCTATGTCAAGTCCAATGAGCTCATCAGCGACAATACAGGCTGCATCCGTCTCTCCCGCTTCTCCCGCTCGACCCTTATTTATCTCTTCCTCCTCTGAATGAAGTGCCGCCGCCAACAGCAGCGCTATATTTATATCAGAACATTCCACTTTTATCGTCTCTTCCAACCTCTTTTTTAGCTCTTCCTTATCCCCTTCTTCACCTTCTACCGGTACATAGAGCTCCAAAGCCGTTGATACCATATCGTCCAAATATATCCCTCGCTCTTCCAGCCTTATAAGTATCGACCTGTCCATGCTCAACTTATCGTGAGAATAAAGAGCGTCTTTTACGGCTTCTCTTACTATTTCGTAGATTGTCCGCCCTATTTCTGTTGCTTTACCTGCGAATATTTCCTCTTTTGTTTCTCCTCCGTCCGTTTCATAACAAGCCACAACTACGGAATCCGTATAGTCGCCAGTGAAGAGGTCACCTTTTTCGTCATGCACATCGAGATCGTAGAAAGCCGCGGTTTTCGCTTCGGTTGCTACTATTATCACATTCGCCATCGCAGACTGTGTCAAATTCTTGTTTATCACCAGGATTATGTTTACTGTTGATTTTGATATGCCCGCGGTTATAATAGCTGTTATATCTCCCTTCTCGATGATCCTTGCATTCTTCATGGGGACAGCAGTCATCAGTCCGACTGTCTCTTTACTTGCTAAACCTATCTCTCTGAATAGCGAGTCAAAGAGTACAAAAGCGTTTCCATTGTAACCCTTGTCTACATTCACGTTTAATATCGCCTTTGCACTAACGAACCCACCGTTATAAATTGCAGAACTAAGAACTTTGAAGTCACCATGCACGGCAATATATTCTTGCGTTCTCTTTATTTGCATGTCTTTTCTGAATTCCTTGCTATAAAATTAAGAACTCTGGGATTTATAAACAATTTCATTCATCGCAACAAATTTCAGGGCGGCTAAACTAAATAAACAATAAATATAATACGCGATAGATGAGGATCATGGAAGAAACCATAAAGAAAATTGGGGCATTGGATGAGCATGCAATAAGTGCCGCCAGGGCGAGACAGGATATACTAACAAAGCCCGCAGGTAGTTTGGGTACTTTGGAAGACATATCCACAAAAGTTGCCGGAATTACGGGCAATGCCATGCCAGAGATGAAGGACAAACTGATTATAACAATGGCTGGTGACCACGGCGTTACCGATGATGGTGTGAGCGCATATCCCAAGGCAGTTACCGCGCAGATGGTTTATAACTTCCTTAATGATGGTGCGGCAATAAATGTGCTGGCAAGACATGCAGGGGCCAGGGTAGTCATTGTCGATATGGGCGTAGCGGTGGACTTTACCCATGAACGATTAGTGTCTAAGAAAATCGCATACGGAACTGCTAATATGGCCAAGGGACCTGCAATGACTTATGAAGATGCTGTGCGATCTATTGAAGCGGGGATAGAAGTCTTTGAATCAGAAGCTAAAAAGGGCGTGGATATTGTTGGCGTTGGAGATATGGGTATAGGGAATACAACTTCGAGCAGTGCAATTGTAGCAGTAATAACCGGTGAGGCGGTGAAAAAAGTAACGGGCCGAGGAACCGGCATTGACGATGCAGGACTTGAGAAGAAGATAGCGGTGATAGAGGAAGCAATAAGAGTTAACAAACCAAACAATAAAGACGCAATAGAGGTCCTTGCAAAAGTAGGCGGTTTTGAGATAGGCGGGATGGCCGGAGTTATATTGGCAGCGGCATCGCATAGTGTTCCTGTTGTTATTGACGGGTTTATATCAGGCACAGCAGCTTTAGTTGCCTATGGGATAGCGCCCGCGGTGAAGGATTATATGATTGCAGCACATCGGTCTGTAGAACGGGGGCATTCCGTCACCCTTGATTACATTGGGTTAAAACCTTTACTTGACCTGGATATGCGGCTTGGCGAGGGAACCGGGGCGGCATTAGGGATAAGCATCGTAGATGCAGCTTGTAAAATATTGGGCGAGATGGCTACTTTTGAAGATGCTGGCGTTTCGGAAAAGAATTAATCTTAGTATTCTTACTGAAATGCAGAGTCTTTTTATAACATTGAGTGTTTTATATTTTTTTAAAGAAATGAAAATCGAAGTGAAGTGAATTGAAATGAATGGGCAGCAGTTTCAGGAGGAGGTGCAGTATTTCAACTGCCGGATGGGAGAGGTTATCGAGCAGAAGATGCAGCGGTGCTCAAATGAGATCATACACGATGCACTGAGCTATATACGGGATACTGGAGGAAAGCGACTGCGACCTATTCTATGCCTTCTATCAGCGGAGGCGGTTGGTGGCTCACGGGAAAAGGCGATGACTACCGCAATAGCGATTGAGCTCCTTCATAACGCTTCTCTGGTTCATGATGACATTATAGATGACAATTACGTAAGGAGGAAAAGCCCTTCTAATCCCGCGATGTATGGCGAAAAAAAGGCGATTGTGATTGGTGATTTCTTGTTTGGGATTTCTTGTGAGATGCTTGCAAAGTGCGGAGTGCCGGAAGTAGTGGGGTTGGTCTCGAGTGCGGTCTCGGACATCGCTATGGGAGAGTATCTGGAGTTCTCGTTAAGAACATTACAAGAGACGAACGAGCAATCATACATGGAAGTGGCGACGCTGAAAACTGCTTCTACTTTTATGGCTAGTGCGGAAGCAGGCGCAATGCTTGGCGGCGGAAGCGAAGCGGAAATCGCGAATTTCCGCAACTATGGCAAAAACGTGGGGATTGCTTTTCAGATTCAAGATGACATCTTGGATATATGCGGCGATCCAGCGAAAACCGGAAAGCCTGTTGGATTGGACATTAAAAATGGTGAGCGGACTATTCTTGTTATCCACGCATTGAACCATTCAGAACGTTCAGAAAGGGAATATATAAGCGAGATCATGACCGGTAAAAGAGAGCTTGACAGCTTTGACATTGACCGGATGAGAGAACTATTTATAAAGGCCGGCTCAATAGACTACGCACTTCAGCTCTCTAATAAGCTCGTAATGGGTGCAAAGAGTAGTATTGCCGGGCTCAAAGAGTCAGAAGCGAAGTCAAAACTTCAATTTATTACTGACTTAACTGCGGAAAGAATAAAAAATCAGGTCCTAGACGTCATTATAGAATCCGCCAATCATTTGTATACAGATTAAACCTTTTATCGCGGGCGAAACCGACAAGGGTCATTCCAAATTCGTCTGCTTCCTTTACCGCGAGAGTAGTAGGTGCGGAAACGCTTATTGTTATTGGGAAACCTGCGCAGATCTCCTTCTTCACTGTCGTGTACGTTTGTCGGCAAGAAGTAACCAAAACGCTTTCGGCGGTTGCTATCCCTTTCGTAATGCACGTCCCTACGAGTTTGTCTATTGCGCAGTGCCTGCTTACATCCTCGATAAGAATAGTGTCGCTTCCACGACTAAAAGCGGCAACGACATGTGTGCCCCCAGTCGCCTTAAACAATATACCGCCTTCTTCTAACTCGTTTACATATGCAAATACATCTTCCTTCTTTATTCTCAACTGAGAGTTAACCGTTGACGGATTTCGATAGACTTCCTTTTCTAGCGTAACTAATATTTCATATACCGCGGGATCTACCTCTTTGACTTCTATGTTCGTGATATAGGCAGGATCAAGCCCTCCGGTTGTTAAATATCCAATTGCAAGCTCTTCAAAATGATAAGGTAGGCAAAATAATTGGGTGCACAACTTACCATCAACTTTTAGCCTTGCTTCCGTTTCACGAACGACGGAATCAGCTCTATGCTGCCGTCCTGCTTCGGAAATAGTGCTAATTTCCACGGTGATGGATCCGTCATCCTTCATCTTTTGACTATCCAGGCTGTCCCACAAATCAGTTATAGAATTTTATTGTACATAAAGACAATGACCGTAAATCAACATAAATCGAAAGTTCATGACACTCCGAGAGGTAATATGAATAAAACCTAAATACTTGATAGCC
>WSZT01000230.1 GCA_013139985.1 Candidatus Methanophagales archaeon
GCAGTATCTCCCCTTTTACATCAACCGTGATCTTTTGCGTGAGGTCGCCATCGGCTATTGCGGTGGATACCTTAGCAACATCTCTCATCTGATCTGTCACGTTTGCAGCCAGCGTGTTCACATTATCAGTCAGCTCCTTCCAGGCACCGGCAACACCCGGCACTTCTCCCTGCGCACCAAGTTTCCCTTCTACGCCTACTTCCCTTGTTACCCTTGATACTTCACCGCCAATTAGATTGAGACGGTCAACAGTTTTATTGACGGTGTCAGACATTACTCTGAAGTCGCCTGTCAGGGGTATTGCAAACTTCTCTGTCAAATTGCCCCTGGAGATGTTGTCAAGTATTCTCCCCATTTCAAGCGTGAATTTGGAGACCGCATCAATTAAACCATTTAGGGTGTCAACACACTCTTTCCAACTGCCTGCAACACCGGGTACTGATGCGCGTTCGGTTAGTTTGCCTTCTGTGCCTGCAATCTTTGCCACCCGGTGCATCTCTGTTGTAACTCCCCCAACCCTCTCAGCCATTTTGTTGTACGTGTCTGCCAGTTCGCCGTATATATCGTATTTCTCTTTCGGCAGCCTTATTGTTAAGTCACCGTTCTTAAAAGCTTCCATTGCCTCTAACAAGCGTCTCAACTGCCTTTCTCTATACTCCTCTTCCGTTTCTCCTTTGCTAACTTTTTCCCCCTCTACTCTTCCACCCTCCTCCTTTTCCTTATTCTCTCCTACATCCTCAAACAAAGCCTTCCTACCCGGTTTCCTTATCTTATCCTTTACCATATCCTATCTCCTCACCACCTCGGCTATTTTTTTATACGCAACGCCTGCCTTACATTTCGGGTTATAATGCGAAATTGGCACGCCTTTCAATTGCGCTTCATAAACTTCAACCCCGTAAGGCACGGTATAGACGGAATCAAAGAACCCTTTCATGCCCTTCTTAATTTCCTTTACCGGGTCTCTTTTTCCGGTAATCCTAGAAAATAACGATGCCTTGTTGCATCTTGTGAGAATAGCAATTCGCGGATTTATCCTGACACCGCTGCTTTCGTTAATATCATCAAAAATCAAGTTCAATGTCTCAACCCCTTCTAATGCAAAAACGCCAGGATCAAGTGTGACAATTGTGTAATCCGATGCTACAACACCATTAATAATAAAAAGACCTGGACCTGGCGGCGTATCTATCATTATGTAGTCATAGTATCTTCTTATACCTTCTATACTGCGTTTAAGGATAGAGATTCTGTTGTTCATTCTGTATAGGTGTGATTCCGCACCAACAAGGTCAAGAGTGGCAGGAGCAAGATGTATGTTTTCTGTCTCTGTTTCTAAGACAACATCTGCAATCTCAACATCTCCAACCATTACATCATACATTGATTCCCCTAGATTATTCTTGTCAATGCCAAGTGCGGAAGTCGCATTTGCCTGCGGGTCCAGGTCAATAACAAGCACCTTTTTAGCAGAAAGAGCAAGAAATCCAGAGATATTTATGCAAGAGGTTGTCTTGCCTGTTCCGCCTTTGTGATGTGCAAATGCTATAGTTACGCTTACCATTTTTATTTTTGTATTTTATATAACTTAAATTATAACTCCTAACTATTTAATTTAGTTTAGTTTAGGACGCGGATTTACACGGATTTAATGCTACTATGCCTTATTCATTCTCCACCTCTCCTGCTCTATTAACCGCGTATCTAACACCCATAGGGCCAATTATTTCAAAAACGACCGTTGTTGCTGCGATTATTGTAATTGCCATAGCGCCAAGGTCTGCACCAACTTTTCCATAAGCTGAAAGTTCTCCTGCAACAGTAACTGCTAAACCAACTGCTACTCCCGCTTGAGATAATAAAGCAAGACCCAAATATTTCTGAATGTATGGTTCTGCCTTCACCAATTTGCTACCAATGAATGCACCGCCCATTTTTCCGGTTATCCGGCATCCTATATAAATTATTCCTATTATACCCATTCCAATCAATAAATCGGGTCTTAGTTTTAATCCTGCCACAATGAAGAATATAATATAGATTGGAGGGAGGATACTTTCTACGATTTCAAAAAACGTTCTGCCTATCCTCGGAACTAAATTAATGAAAGTCGCTCCCAAAAACATACATGCTAATATGGCAGATAAATGTAAGATTTCTGCCAATCCAACGCAGATTAAAATGCCAGCCAAAGACATTACGAGAATGCTTTCTCTTCCTTTCACCTTTTTTGCGGAATAGGCAAGTATTATTCCAATTGCAATTCCCAATGCAACGGCACCGAAAATTTCTATCAATGGCCTGATAATTATAGACGAAACAGAAAGAGAATCACCTAATATAACTTTTACCAGAGCAATAGCAATTACGAAGATGATTATTGTAACGCCATCATCCAGTCCGACTATCGCTGTGGTCATCTTACTCAAAGTACCTCTTTTCGCTTTACAATCATGTAAAGCAGCTATCGTACCAGCAGGTGCAGTTGCCACACCGATAGAACCCAAAAGCAAACTTATACACCAATTATGGGTAAAAAGAAAAACTCCTAAGGTAATAATTAAAAAGGTTGCAAAAGACTGGATTATTGTAATTACAATGCTTGATTTTCCAAGCCTCTTTAAAAAATCAATCGTAAAACTCCCTCCAATAATAAAAGCGATTAGGCCGAGCGTGAAATTAACTATAATATTGACCTCATAATAGCTCAATTCTACAATATGAAATGCGGGTCCCAATAGTATACCAACGACAATATATCCTACTATTGCTGTGAGCCGGAATTGATGAGTTATTTTGCCTACAACAAACCCTAAAGCGAGTGCAATTCCAACCAATAGAATGACATTTTCTATTACCATAATAAGTAATCTCAATCGTATTTTTCAATTGGAATTTTTTAGGAATGTGTAAAATTTTCTTATCAAATGATGAAGTGTTATCTCACCAATTATTTCACCGTTTTCTACTACTGGAATTCTTCTCACCCGGTGATCTATCATTTTATTTAAAACATCTTCCACTTTTTCATCGGGTCGGCATCTTATTGGATTCCTGGACATGAGGTGCCCTGCTTTTTCAAATGTTTCATAATGTAAAGACTTTTTACTTGGAAATCCAAAGAATGGAACTTCTTTTCTCGGAGAAAAGATATCTAAAATATCGTGTTCTGTTATTATTCCTACCAACTTTTTGCTGCCTTTGCTCTCAACAACCCAGACATAATCGCTTCCTGTTAGGATAGATAAAACGCATTCCAAGCTCGCATCTTTTTCTATTAAGGGCATATTCCCTATCCTCTTATCCATGATATCATTCGCAGGGATTTCATAAAATTCCGGTATCAACTTTTTCTCTTTTGCCATTATTTTGTAAACAATTTTGATATTATTTATATCATCTAAATGTGCTTTCTACTAGAAAATTTGATAGCGCCAGCAAAGGAATATATAAAATGAATGTAAATAATTAAAACAGGAGTGATAAAAATGCTTATCGAGATGCCAAGACATACGGAAATATTCGGCTCGCTGAAGATACACGAGATGCAGCGTGTTTTGAAAATCGATTCCGGTGGCTTTGACAATCCACGTGCAAAAGACATCCCTTTTGACAAGATCAAAGATGTACTGAGGCGTCTCGCACTCGTCATACCGGTAAAGGATGAGAATATAAATTTGCTGGACGGTGTTTTAAGAGCTATTCCCTTTGACTGCTCTATAATTGTGGTATCAAACAGCAAGAGGGAACCGCAAGATATATATAAGATGGAAAAAGACGTGGTAGCTCGCATTCATGACTACTCACAGCAAGAAATGCTCTGCATACACCAGAAAGACCCCGAATTGGGCTTTGCCTTTTATGAGGCAGGATACGAGTATCTTCTTGATAATGATAAATTGGTGAGGGATGGTAAGTCGGAAGGCATGATTGCTGGTATGATACTTGCGAAATCGCTGGGGAAAGACTTTATCGGATTTACAGATGCCGACAACTACATTCCTAGTTCTGCGCGTGAATACGTAATAGATTATGCAGCGGGATTTTGCATGGCTGAGTCACCGTACAGCATGGTGCGGCTTCACTGGCGATATAAGCCTAAGGTGGTAGACGATAAACTATATTTCAAGAAATGGGGTAGGGTTAGTGAGACCACAAACAGGTATCTCAATCTCTTGATCTCGACCCGCACGGGATTTGAAACAGGCGTAGTGATAACCGGAAATGCGGGCGAGCATGCACTGACGACAAAGCTCGCAGACATCATGAGCTATTCGACCGGTTATTCGGTCGAGCCCTATCACTTCATTTATTTGTTTGAAAAATGTGGGCTGGAAGTGGAAGAGATAGCACATCAAGAAGCAGCAAGTGCAGGAATCGAGATTTTTCAAATCGAAACGTTAAACCCACACATACACGAAGAGAAAGGAGAAGTGCATGTTGATGACATGCTGCTTAGCTCGCTCAGCACGATCTACCACTGTACGCTCTGCAATGATTATGTAAGGTCAAAAGTTCTTGAGGAGTTGGGCGATATCATGAAATTGGAAATACCGAAGAAGACAGTCACAATGCCTTCTATTAGCGAAATAGACCCCTATAGATTTGTGAGGATACTGGAAGGCACAGCAGAATCATTTGCGCGATTTGAGCAAGGGACTATCGAGAGAGAAGAAGAGCGAGAAGTAGAAGAGAAAGAAGTAGAAGAGACATAAAATAAGTGGAAAAATCACAAAGTAATAAAAAGAGTAATTAAGTGTGTGGTAAAATCATGAAAAAAGTTCTTTTTACAGATCTTGACGGAACCCTGCTTGACTTCTTTGACTATTCCTACGATGCGGCTATTCCCGCGCTG
>WSZT01000011.1 GCA_013139985.1 Candidatus Methanophagales archaeon
TACCACTTTCGCAGTTTACACATCAGCCCATTGCAAAAGCAGGTGGCAGCATCTTTTTGATGTAAAGTAGTGTCTTTGCGATCGAACCGGCGGCGCATCTCTATTAATATGCACAGAACACCCGCGCACCGTCTGTCGCAGTACTTGGCTGGGGCGGGCGCGCTGCTCCTCGATCGCAGTGGGAGAGCAGAGGGGCGGCGGGAGAAGGAAGGGGCTAAACGGGGTTGAAATCAGTTCAATATTAACCACGGAGTGCACAGAGTATTTTCCACTCTGTCCTATTAACTTGAGGACAGTTGGGACAGTTAGTACTGGTTAATTAGCGAAGATATTGATAGAAAAGATTAATACAAATACTTCTATTAAGATTTAAATTTATTACAATCCGGATGTGATAATGCTCAAATGAAGAAAAACAATAATCCCGATGACGGTGCAGGATGGAAGAACGACAGATCAAAAGAACTATACGGCATTGATAACTGGGGCAGCGGGTACTTTGACATAAACCGTAAAGGCAACCTGTTAGTAAAACCGGATAAAAGCAAACATGAAGTAGAGATACTGCAGGTGATAGAATACCTGAAAAAGAACAGAATAAAGCCGCCTGTACTGCTTCGTTTTCCCCAGTTCATCTTTCATTTTTTTCTTTTTTCACCTCCCAAATTTTCTATCTGTTTTAGCTATATAAATTTATATGATATAATGATGCTGGATGCATGATACAATTTTAACTTGCATCATGTATCAAGCCAAGCCAAGCCAAGTCAAGCATCCTTACAATTTCTCCCGAAAATCCGTGTAATCTTGTGGTTACAATAAGCTACATGCTCGATAGATCGGGATTGAGCCATTTACTCGCCACTTTACGCTCTGTTGGTGCTTCACCCCTTTTCATTGTTTTCACATACTTCTGCAGTGCATTCGCCATATATTTAGCAGCGAGACAAAATAGGCTGCTTTTGAGACCTTTAGCGCTATTGTATTCTTTCATTAGTTTTGGCGTGAGATTCAGATTGTGCTCTATACATCCGCCCAGAAGTTGCCAGTGCTCTGGCGTCATCTTCGCTATGGTAAACGTTTCCTCGCTATCCAGCATGGAGCCACGCATGGAAACGAAGTTCAGCGGTACGATAATAGAAGAAGTCCCTTTTAAATCCTCTACCAGCTCTATGCTTTTAATCACGTCATCTGCAGTTTCGCCCGGAAGACCGTTAATCAATGTTGCTGCGTTAAACCAGTTATTATCATCGAGTATACCAAAAGCATGTGTGACAATCTCATGCCATTTCTCTGGCGGAGATGGCGCTGCTTTACCTCTCATGTGCTTCGCAATCAGTCTTGCACTCCCGGTCTCTATTCCTGTTTGCGCGCCCATCCAGTCACGGTCGAGCATGGAGTAGCATAATTCTGAGATTGCATTAAGAAGCTCGGGCTCATGATAGACAGAGGCAAGGGAAATATGGCTCGCGCCAATACGCTCAATTCCCTTCACTGCGGTAACATGCCGGAACAGGTTCAGAACACGTTCTTCGTCGGGTGCTATTCCTTTGGCACCATAACGAAGGACATCCTCAGAATGGAGGGATATTGCCGTCTGACCCGCATTTACATTTACCGCTACATCACGTACAATATGCTCGATAGACTTGAAGCGGAGCCTCTGCATGTTCGGTGTGCAGAAGGAGCAGCCTCTTCCACAGCCTCTGCTTATTTCTACCAATCCGTGAATAGTGGCACCCCTGATATTAGGGATCGCATCTGCATCCGGATCTTTGCCTTTTATAGTACGCGGCAGTGTCTCACCTGCGAGTATAGATGTGAACATTGCGGGAACGGTAATTTCACCCTCGCCAAGATGTACATAATCTATGTTCAGTTTGTCCATAATCGTCTCGTCAGTCAACTGCCATGCTGCTTTACCGCCTGCTACCACTATCTTCTCCTTCATCACCGGTTTTTTCATCAGTTCAAAGAACTTTATACGGTTGTACGGCGGGCCGATGTCTAGCA
This sequence comes from Candidatus Methanophagales archaeon, assembly GCA_013139985.1. Taxonomy (GTDB): domain Archaea; phylum Halobacteriota; class Syntropharchaeia; order Alkanophagales; family Methanospirareceae; genus Methanophaga. The sequence goes on from WSZT01000011.1 coordinate 2,014, forward strand.
TATCAACGAACTCAGAGGTTGGTGGATTGATACCCAGGAAATCGTGACCCGAAACGCCTATTATCTCCGTTTGGTTGCCTGCGACATGCTCCAAATTACGCGGGTGAACAACCGCAACTTCATCATCACCAAACACTTCTGCTAAAGAAGCTTCCATAATCCTGAGTCCGGAATCGGCAAATAACGCTCTACCGCTCTTACTCGGGACTGGCGGCGAGAAAACGGAGAAATAAAACCAGTCGGGAACAATACCACGAGGCATGCAGGTAGAGAACCCAACAAATATACCCCATCTGTACCTGCTCATCATCGTCTCATCGGCAGTCAATATGATCTTAGGGGATCTGTCACTTTTTCGGGATAATTTCATTTCCATCTTTATTCATTCTTCCTTTATCTCTGCTACACGTTCAACGCCCTTTAGATATGCGATTGCAGATTCAACTTTAGCTCTAAGCGGCTCGAGGTCTTTTATACCATCAAGATCGGAGCCAAGCTGTTTGAGATAACTTTTAACCCTCGCTCGCTCTGCCTTTATCAGCTCCACGAAGTTCACGTCAGCCACGTATCGGTTCTTTCTGAACTCCCGGAACCGTTCTACCAAACCCAGTCGTATGAGTGTGTTAAGATAGTTTATGGTGGACGAGTATGCGTAGTTAGTTTTTTTGCCTATCTCATCTGCGGATAGCGGCTTATGAGCAGTGATAAGCACAGCGTAGATGAAGCTGCAGCCTTCTCCTAAGCCCCAGTTCATCATCATCGCTTTCACGCGTCTAACCGCGCGGTCCACGGGATTCCCGCGTTCTGCGGATTCTAGATTTATCATAATTATTATAAATAGCATATCGTATATATATTTTTTACTATTCAAATCACAATAAATAGTGTGAAATTAAGAAGGGGGTAAAGAGACGCTGGTGCAGCGGTCAAAGAAGACAAGAAAAAGAAGGATGGATATAAAAGAAGCATCCCGGATATTAGTTTTAGACCCTATTCACGGTGCGGACGTGATTGCGGACGAGCTAAAAGAACTAGGTAAAGACGTGGCGGTGTCCAATCCATATAGGGAGCAGTCTTCGTTTAACCGTTTGGATTATGATTTAGTTATCGCGCCGGTTCATCTGAGTCCGAAGTTTGAGATTGTAAAGCAAGCATTAGAGAAGAACATACCGTTTATTAGCCATCAAGAAGCGGTGAAGGAAATTGCAGTCTCAAAGGACCTTTTCGCTGATATTAACGTGATAGAAGTAACGGGCACGGTAGGAAAAACGTCAGTCTGCGAGTTGATCTGTCAGTTATTAAAGGGTAAAAAGGTGCTTTCGCATACCAGTTCATCTACAAGATTCAATTCGACTGACGGTGTGATTCGATTCCCACGGCACAGTGGCACGCCTGCTAGTGTATTGAACGTGATGCGCAAAGTGGCGGAAAAGAATTTGGAGCCCGATATAGCGGTATTTGAGATCTCGCTTGGATTAACAGGAATAGGCGATGTGGGCGTGATAACGAGCTTGAAAGAAGATTATAGAATTGCGGGCGGTACGGAAGATGCATCTGCGGTAAAACTGGCGTCAATAAATAATCTTGATGATGAAAGTATCATTGTCCATCAGTCAGATGTGAACGTGGGTGGGAATACCTATGGCGATGAGGATGCTAACCTGTGGCTAGCGGGAGACAAAGTCCTTTTTAACCGGCTGAAGACCCTAAACGGCGATTATATTGATGGTAAACTTGCCTTTAGCGCTTTTGACTCCTTTTTTGAGACGGAGCATTACAGGAATTGCCTGGGTGCTGCGTTTTGCGCTGTTTTGAGTCTTGGCGTACCACCGGATGTGATCAACACTAATATTTCGACAGTCGAGGGCAGGATGAAACTGGGCAGTCTAAAAGGGCGGTTTCTGATTGATAATTCCAATTCCGGCACAAAGTTGAAGTTCCTTGATGTGATAACTGAGCAGGCAAGGCAGCTATCAGGGAAGATGATTTTGATTCTTGGTGTGGAGTCGCAATATGTGTGTGAAGGCGTAGACATTGAGGAACTGAAGGAGGTGGTTGATAATAACGCATCTGAGTTCGTTGAAGTGATTATCGTGGGTGATGAGTTCAAGGGCAAAATAGGGGGTAAGAACGTCTTCTTCTCTGATGGGTTGGATGCGGCGCTGGAGAAGGCAGTTAGCGATTCTAAAGAGGGTTTTGCGATTATTTCTAATGTGAAGACGTGGCGGTGAATGCCTAAGTACAACCTAAAAATTTTGGGTTTTCTATAGCCGACTAAGGATGGAGCACCAGTCTTTATTATCTCTGCATTTATTGCCACCGATAAATCTGCGATAAACTTCCACGAGAGTCTAAAATATATCTACCTTTGTAATTGTATAGCTAATCTTAAAAACCACGAGATTCCACAAGATTAACACAAGAAATTAGGGTTAATAGGGAGGGGATAGCCAATAGGTTATTAAAACCCGATTAATATTATCGCTTTCTCGTGAAAATCCGTGTAATCTTGTGGTTTGCTAAACAAATAGGAATTTTCTTATTTTTTCCCGCTTCCCATCGCCACCACCTTCACCTCCTCCTCCGTCAACCCGTACAACTCATAAACCAACCGGTCAATCTGCGCATCAATAATCTTTATCTGCCGTTCGTAAAGCTCTTTATCTCGCCCCATTCGCGCCTCATGATATTTCTTCTTGAGTTCGAGCATGTTATCCACCAGAGCTATGAGTTTATCGTGCTGCGCTTTTTCTGCTGGATTGGAGAAATCTTGGTATAGATTAAACGTTTTCATTTTATCTAAACCACTATTTTAAAAGTTCCTTTACTTTTTCAAGAAAATGCTTGAAAGTTACCTTGTCGCATTTTCTGTGTGTAGTTGGATCTTCAAATGCTTCATTTTTTTTTATGGGAAACTTTATTAAACCTAAATAATAAATGATAAAATGAAAAACATGGCAAGTATAAAAGAAGTTCTTGAAAATATAGAACATTTGGATATTAACGACCAAACTTATATATTTGGGGTTCTTTCCAAAAGATTGATTGAGTTAAAGAGATCAGAAATAGCAAAAAGAGCTATAGAAGCTGAGCAGACTTTTAGAGACGGGAATGTAAAGAGTGGCACTCTTGACGACTTATGGAATGACTTGAATGATTGAAATCGTTTGGGACGAGAAATTTAAAAGGATATACAAGAAATGGAGCAAGAAGCACCCTGATTTAATAAATCCCTTTTGGGTTAAAATGGAACTATTTACAAACCACCCATTTCATCCTACTTTAAAAGCACATTCTTTAAGCGGGATTTTGAAGGGGCTATGGTCGTTAAGAATAAGTTATGAATATAGATTAATCTTCAGGTTTGTAGATAAGGAAAAGAGCAAAGTCTTGCTGATAGCTATCGGAACGCATGAAGAAGTGTATTAAAACTCTGCCTACAAGCGCCTTAAGAGCTACCTTTCGTTACTATCGTGCACACACTATAGTTGGATCTTCAAATATCTCATCCCAACGCTCTTTGTGATCTCTGCGGTAAATAAATTCAAAAAATCTTCTGCTCCAAACGCCTCAAGATGCGCTTCTATTGCCTCCTTCAAATTCGCCATGAGTTCGTCAAGCGTCTTTCCATAGGTATAACAACCATTCAGCGAGGGAACCGAGCCAATAAAAACGCCATCCTCATCTTTTTCTATCAATGCTGTGAAGCGGTGTTTTGTCATTTGGTGTTCCACAAATACAATTCATGCGTGTTCGGATAAGAGGTTGACATCCTAACTATTGACACTTTTTATATAGTATAAAAGCGATTATTTTACCTAGTGAGCAAATATATGGTTCCAGATAATAAAAATAAGGTGGATCCTACAGTACAGGCCATTGTTGAGATGTTTCCCGAGGATTTTTTGAGAAACACCGCAAGAGAAACAGGGGTTGTTGAACGGGAGCGTAAAATTGACGTAGTCATCCTTTTTTGGGTAACAACGCTCGGATTTGGAGTACGTTTTTTGAGTACTATCCGGGGGCTAAAACGGAAATACGAGGAACATGCGAAAACCACATTGAGCATAAGTAGTTTCTACGATCGATTCACAGATGAGATGGTGGATTTTCTCAGAAAGTGTGTGCTTCATGCTATTGAGTTTCAAGCACAGCAAACCGGCCGTATTTTGGATGCCAAATTGGGGCGTTTTAAGGATTTAGTTATCCAAGATAGCACGATTATCCGGTTGCATAAATCTCTTGCGAAGATATGGCCTGCTGCAAGAACGAAGAAAATCGCTGCTGGCGTTAAAGTCTCATGTATCGTTAGTGCGGTTGCCGATAGTCCTAAATCCGTAAGGATATATCCGGAAAGAACTTCCGAGGCTAAAATACTCCGATTGGGACCTTGGCTCAGGGACCGTATCCTACTCATCGACTTGGGATACTTCAAATACCGGTCCTTCGACAGAATTGACCGTTATGGCGGCTTTTTCGTTAGCAGGTTGAAAGGAAACGCAAATCCGTTGATTGTTGGGGTCAATCAGAAATGGCGAGGTAACTCTGTAGATGTCGTAGGGAAGAAACTAAGAGATATACTTCCTTACTTGATGCGAGAGATACTTGATGTTGAAGTTGAAGTAGAATTCAAAAGGAGAAAATATAAGGGAAAAGAAAGCACAGTGAAGAGACGATTCAGAGTTGTATGTGCTTTTAATTCAGAATCTGGCGAGTATCACGCATATTTGACTAATATTCGTGTCGAAATCTTATCTGCTGCGGACATCGCACTCCTGTACAGGGCGAGATGGGAAATAGAACTGATATTCAAGGAATTGAAAAGCAACTATCGTATGGATCAGATACCAAGTGCAAACCCAAACATTGTGAAATGCTTAATTTGGGTCGCTATTCTGACGTTAATGTGCTCACGTAGAATACTCCAGTTGATTCGTAATGCCAATCCCGAAAACGCGAACCGATACACGCATTTACGCTGGGCAAAGGTGTTCCCGCAACAAGCAGACCGATTATTAACTGAAGTTGTTGAATGTATGGGGCTGAAATTGGATATGCTCACCATATACGACATTTATATTGGTCAAGGATGCGATCCTAATGTTAAAAGGGAGAGGTTGATGGAGCGATGGGTTACTTAACCGAACACGCATGGAATACTTCTCGCCCTTCCTGACCTCGAACTCAAAGTCCCCTGTCTCTGCTTCCTTTTCCAGCGCCTCAAAGAATTCGCATGATGTTGCAATTTTCATTCTCGCTATTTCCCCCTTCTTATCATTCCACTCTCGCACAGCATCCGGCATTTGCGGCTGTGGCACTGTGACTTCATCCCCGGATGGCATCAGGATGTGAGAAGTTGTCGCCAGTTCCTTGAGTTTCTCATAGCTTTCTTCCAGCTTTGGCAATGTCAAGTACAATCCTGCCCTGGTTCCTAAGGACATCCAGTGAGTTAAAATCCTCGTGCCATCCAGACCTTCCCAGAGGAATTCCGATGGCTTTCTCTTTGACACCCCTCTTCTGAATGCAACATATCGGTAGCCGGATTTCTTGTATATCTGCGGTAGCTGTGCATTCAAACCAAAGCTGTCCGCCTGCCACATTACCGGAACATCAACCCAGAACTTCTTCTTCGCGTATCTCTTACCATCCATGATTTCTCTTATCAACGTTTCTCCTTCCGGAAGCATTGTATCTGCCATCAGGTATTCTCCGTCTGCAATCTCTATGTCGCCATTTGTTATGTGCCGCGCAATTTTTGTGAATAATTCCGGACATCTCTTCTCCATCTCCTCCAGCAGATAGGTTTGCTCTATCAGGAACTTGAAATCGACCTTTTCAACAAGCTCAGCCACCTCCTTCAGAACGAGCATCAGATTAATGTATAAATGTTCCTCCTTCGTGAAGACCCAGAGTGCATCGAAATGCGCGTTTGGTACGAGGTAAATCGTATCTTTTTCTTCCAAAAAACTTTCTTTTGCCATATTTCTCACGCCGGTTTTTGTTAGTTTACTTTACACCTTCAAAAACTTCCTGTTTCTCGCCTTCTCACCCAATTGCTCCTCTATCCTCAACAATTGATTGTATTTGCAAGTCCTCTCGCCTCTTGCAGGGGCGCCAGTCTTTATTATCTCTGCGTTTATCGCCACGGCAAAATCAGCGATAAACGTATCCTCTGTTTCGCCAGATCTGTGACTGACTACTTTCTTGTATCCGTTTTCGTTCGCCAATCTAATGGTATCCAAAGTTTCCGAAACAGAGCCTATTTGATTTACTTTCAGCAGAATGGCATTTGCCGCTTTTTTGTTTATCCCCTCCCTTAGTCGCTTGACATTTGTCACGAAAATGTCATCACCGATAATTATTTTCCGCGGCATCTTCACGGTGAGTTCTGCGAATAACTCGAATGCGTCCTCGTCAAAAGGGTCTTCTATTGATTCTACCGGATATTTATCCACCAGGGCTTGATAGAAGTCAATCAGTTCAGAACCTTCTTTCTCAATACCATCAATCACGTACTTTTGTGTCTTCGCGTTGAAGAAAGTGGAAGCAGCGGCATCCATGCCCAGGCGTATTTCGCTCTCAGAATAACCTGCTTCTCTTATCGCTTCAGTCATCGCCTCGAGTGCCTCCTCTGTCCTGCTCATTGGCGGTGCATAGCCACCTTCATCACCAACGTTCGTAGCTATCTTCCCGTACTTTTTCGCTAACACTCCTTTAAGTGCGTGATAAATCTCCGCACCTGCCCTCAAACTATCACTGAACCTGTCAAAACCAAAGGGCAAGATAAGAAACTCCTGTATGCTCAGATCGTTACCCGCATGCTCCCCGCCATTTAGTACGTTCATTATCGGTACCGGTAGCTCATGTTGTAGCTTCATTCCCGCGACATCGTCGCAGATGTAAGCAAAGAGCGGTTTTTCCAACGATTTTGCAGCCGCTTTGCAAACAGCCATCGAAGTTCCGAGAATAGAATTTGCACCTAATTTCGATTTGTTTTCCGTTCCATCCAATTCTATTAGCCGCTCATCTATTTCTCTCTGTTCGAGAGCGTCCATTCCTACCAGCTCTTTTTTTATTGTGGTATTAACGATTTCAACAGCTTCACGTACTCCTTTACCGCCATACCTTCCTTTATCACCGTCTCTTTTCTCCCATGCCTCTTTACTTCCGGTAGATGCTCCGGAAGGCACATCCGCTCTGCCAAATCCGCTCTCGGTAAGCACTTCTACTTCTACCGTGGGGTTTCCACGCGAGTCTAAAATCTCTCTACCTCTTATTTCTTTTATTTCCGATCTCATTTTTCTTTTACCTCACAAAATCCCTATTTAAATTCATTTTATCATACATCATATCCCCTCACTCAGTGACCAACATCACCACGACGTCATTCACGTTTGTCCCTGTTCTGCCTGTAATAAGGGCGTCATTGAGCTTCACGAAAAATGTATTTGAATCATTATTCCGTAGATATGTATCCGGGTTCAGCTCCGCTTTCGATGCACGTTTTAGCGTGAAGCCATCTGCTATTGCTCCCGCAGCATCACTCATGCCGTCTATCCCGTCCGTGCCCATAGAAGCTATTACAGCTCTGTCATCATCCTGCGGCATGGTCATAGCAGCACTGAGTGCGAACTCCTGGTTTCTTCCTCCGTGTCCATTCCCTGTGACGGTGACGGTGGTCTCGCCACCTGCTATCACGGCAGCGGGAGGACTTAGCGGCGTATCATGCGACCGTATATCTTTCATTAGTGCAGTGAATACCTTTGCCACTTCCTTACTCTCTCCTTCCAGATGCGTTGTGAGCAAAAGTGAGTTATAGCCAAGAGTTTCTGCTTTTTCCATCGCCGCCTGTGCAGCAATGTAATTGCTGCCGATAATGAAATTGTGTGTCTCGACAGACGTTTCTTTTGTCACCCCCTCTTGCTCTATTCCATGTTCGATAACGCTCTTCATGTTTTCTGGTATTCTCGTCCATAACCCATATTTTTCGAGCACCTCCTGCGCCTGTTTAAATGTAGTTGTATCCAGTGCAGTGGGTCCCGATGCAATGAAGTCAACGGGGTCTCCAAGCACATCAGACAGGATTAACCCGATTGTGGTCGCAGGACTTGCAGCTTCCGCAAGTTTTCCGCCCTTTATTGCTGATATATGCTTGCGAACTGTGTTCATCTCGTTTATGGTGCATCCGGATTTGAGTAACTGGTTTGTGACCACAATTTTTTCTTCCAGCGTGATTCCATCAACCGGTTTTGCAAGTAGAGAGGAACCACCACCGGAGATAAGAGCGAAAAGTAAATCAGTCTCCGTGCTCTTTTCTGCCATTTTAAGTACCCGGTTCGCTGCTGTCAAAGAACCCTGGACTGGAACAGGATGCTCTGCTTCGATTATATCCATGCCCGGAGGTCGCTCTCCTCCTTGTCCATGCGGTATTACTACGATTCCCTCATCTATATCCACAATTGTTGCGAAGGCACTTGCCATTGCTAAGCTAGCCTTACCGAAAGCGACAATCCTCTTTTTTCCTACAATATCAAGCTTTATCTCTATCCCCTCCTTCTTTTTTGTGCCTGCGATTTTCAATATCTTGTCTTCAAGCTTGACATTTGCCGTTACTAGTTTGTACGGGTCAACGGATTTAACCGCGTGTTCGAGTATTGAGAGTGTATCGCGCCGCAATCGTCCTATTTTCTCGCCATGCGTGTCCGATACGAGTTCACTATAGTTGACGAAAAGTCCATTTTCTCCTTCCGAGCCGTTCACTTTCATTTTCATATCACCTATAATTTATAGTAAAGATAACACAGGGTAACCAAAGCTCGCTTTTCCATTTTATCCGCCTTTGACAATATTAATTATAGGGGTACATAACACCTTAGGTAATGTAAATAAAATTTTTATATTTGTTTAGCTCCTTTTTATAACCACCCGATTACACAGATTTACACAAACCTTTTCTTAAAAAGAAAAGCTTTACCAAAAGAACATTTGTGTTTTTCTTTTAGCACAGGCTAAATTTTCTTTTTGTAAAAAAGAAAAAGTGTTGTGTTAATCT
>WSZT01000212.1 GCA_013139985.1 Candidatus Methanophagales archaeon
ATTTAGTTCTTCTTCATAGTTTATCTTAAAAGACTTTTCTGGCTCTCTTTTTAACTCTTTTAGCTTATATTTTTTTGCCATAATATTACCTTAATTTCACTTTTGATTTTTTCATAGTATATATAAATCCATCGGAATTAAAATTTTAGTAACAATGACCAAAAACAAAGGGTTATTATTAGGAATCGGTTTGACGCTTCTACTCATAGGGATAGCCTTAGCCACTTCATCCGCCTTAACCGCTTCTTCAAGCGTGATAATATAGGCCTTTTCTATCCCACCACCATAAATTCACATAGCGGGTATTAGTCTATACGGGTGAACAGCATAGGTAGGATTTTTACCCTCTTGCTGATTAGGCTACGAGGCACAGACATCCACCCCAAATGAATTCCGGGGCATCCCATTTGCTATATTTTGCATTTAAAACCTCAGTCTGCGTAAAAAATAAAGAAAGTGCAGAGCTTTTTAAGTTGATAACTCCACTCTTCCAACTGTTTTAGTTGTTTCTTCAACTTTGTCTATTGGCATCTTCTTTTGAGCCATGGGACCTTGCACATAATTCCAAACACTTGTACTTGCGGAAACATAACCGTTTCAGACTACGGTTTCACAATCGTTGCGCAGTAGAAGCCCCGAGCTTCTGAAGAACTACCAGAAGGCCAAACCTTTATGTCTCCTGTCACCTGGCCATAAAATGTTAAGCTATTACCCGTCCGAATAACTTCATTCGGGAGAGGGGGGATAGACACTGTCATGATATCCTCTGTGTTCGTACAAGTGATGGTAAATAGCATTCTATCAGCGAGTGGCGATGCGGTATATATAGTCTGCGCCTCATGTGGAGGTGCGGTAACATAAAATACTCCACACGTAGTAGGAGCACAACATGCTCCAAACTGTGCCTCTGTTAATACTATTTCTGGTTGAATCGGAGCTTCTATTTCTGGCTGAATCGGAGCTTCTATTTCTGATTGAATCGGAAGTTCTATTTCTGGTTGAATCGGAGCTTCTATTTCTGGTTGAATCGGAGCTGATATTTCTGATTGAATCGGAGCTGCTGTTGGTGTACCACTCTCAACGGGTGCTATTGATATTACTGTTCCCAAGGACAATGTAATTACTAGTACTGCCAAAGCTAAAGTTATGGTTAATTTAGTTTTCTTTTCCATTTTTTTCTTCTGTCACCTCCTACCCGGCTGTTTTTAATCTGCCATAACCGACAGGCATTATGACCTCATTTAAGTCACTATATACCGTACTCAAGTATGAAACCTCCCAGTAATTACTATGTATAAAGCGGCATAAATATTTTTCGGTTTTTTCATTTATATATAGTTTTGCTAAATTTAAAATGCGCTCATCCCTATCTAAAGAGTTAGTGACAATGAATAAGCAGGGAATATTATTAGCAATCGCTTTAATACTTCTATTCACAAGCATAGCCTTAGCAACTTCAACCACCGCATCCGCCACCTCCGAGGTAATAATATACGCCTTCGACCAAAACCCTGCGGGAAGCGATGACGGCAATGAATGGGTCGCTTTTCACAACCCATCAAATGAAAGCATGGACATAGGGAACTGGACTTTTGAGATTGGATGCGTAATAACTCTGAGGAGTGGACTTTTGGCGTTACGGAATTAGAGAAAGGGGAGCTATGGAACGGATACGTCAAGAACGTAGTTGATGGCGATACGGTTGACGTTTCTTTCAACATTTGCGGTATCCAACGGGTAAGATTAGTGGGGATTAATACGCCTGAGATAGGCGAAGGAGGATATGAAGAAGCGAAGGAGTTTGTAAACAAGACGTGCTGGGGTGAAGCCATTAAGCTTGATGTGGATGATAGAAGGCAATACGACCCACATTATAGAATATTGGCGGTTGTTTATGTTAAGGGGACGAATCTAAATGAGAAATTAGTGAATGAAGGTTATGCTAAGGCTATGTATATTCCGCCTTCTGAGTTTGATTGTCGGGAGTGGAAGGTGGATTATACACATTCACAAAGTTCAATGCTTTCGCCGAGTCCTACACAAACACCGGGCTTTGAGTTATTGTTCGCTATGATTGGTGTGTTGGCTGCAATGTGTTTGGTTAAGCGAGGTAGATGAGGTATATAAGTGAAGCAATAACTTGCTTTCAGAACCATTTACCATCTCCTGAACAAACTTTTCCATTTTATTTCATATTTTGAGGCATTTAAAAAAGGATAAAACTCTTTAAATCTCTTTTCCAATTCCTCTTGTCTTACTTTATCAAATAAAATATCCCGTTGTAATTCTTCGATCTTCATAGCTGTACCAAAAATATTATGCAGATGAATCCGTAGGTAAAGATAATAACCAATAGATAAAATAAAAAGCAAAAAAAGTATAATTACAACAATAACTATTCCTATAACACTCCAATTAGAGGAAATTATTTTGTCTTTTTGAGTCATCAATAATCCTGTAAATGTTAAAAATAACGCCATACACATGATACTCAAAGAAATACTTTGATGTAGTTGTGTTCCCACATGTATGCTGTGTTCTGATGTTACTCTATAATATTCCCATAATGCTTTGTTTATATCATCTTTTTTCATTGGTCCCACACTAAAGTTACACTATGTCTATCATAGTATACATATTTAAGGAAATATGAACATCTTAAAATTCTCATACGCTCCTGCTATTGTCAGCCGTTCCACATAACACAATGGTTTTATTCAGGTCTTATGGGATAGTTCCGAGTTCAAAGCTGTTACTTATCCAAGAAATAGCATCGGTATTAATCGCAGTGGTTATAGTGGCTGTGGTGGATTGGAAAAGAGTACTGAGAAGAGCGAAAAACTTTTAAAACAACT
>WSZT01000162.1 GCA_013139985.1 Candidatus Methanophagales archaeon
ACAATATCGCCGAGTATACGGCGCTACTAACCGGGCTTACAAAAGCATTAGAATTAGGTTGGAAGCACATCATAATCGAAGGCGATAGTAAATTAGTAATCAATCAAGTAAAAGGCGCATGGAAGATAAACAAGGCGCATTTAAAAAGGCTCCATGCTCAGGTTATAACGGAATTATCTAAATTTGATTCATATGCCCTTAACTGGATACCAAGAAATAAGAATTCCGTTGCCGATGAATTGGCATCAAAAGCATTGAGGCATAAGGAGGATGGTTATCATCGTGCGGAAACTAAAATTAAAGAAGCTACAAAAAATGTGATAACGATAGAAACCAAATGTCCAAAATGTAATGGAGATTGCATATTCAAGTGGCAAGAGTTCAATGATGGTTCACGTCACATTCGTCAGGAGTGGCCTGTTCATGGATTTATTCGATATGCACCTAATATCGAACCCTACCTAACATTAGCTACACAAGCGAAGAAGAAAACAATACAGAAAAAATTGTTTTAATAATAGAACCTTACAAACTTATAGTGTTCACAAATGTCAGACAAATCGGAAAAATATCACACGATACGAAAACGAGCACGCCACTATCTTTTCTTGAATCCTTATCATGATACGGCGTTTACACGTTGTCCGAAGTGTGAAGAGAAAACAAAATTCTGCGAACAGAACGCACCAGAAATAGTAGGCAATGATTTTTTCGTTTTAGGCACAATGGATAGAAAAGATTGGAAAAAAGGTCAAACTGAGGAGATGAGTCAGCAAGAGGCAATAAAACGCTTATTCCCGTTCAAGGATGCTTGGAACTTTGAGGTGATTCCAGCAGGATGGTACCCAAAAGAGCAATTGAAATCGCGAAGTCGAAATAATCACCCAAATAACCACAGGTAAAACACTTAACTATTCTTAGTTGCTCATAGATAACTAATGAAATACTCAGAAGCAAAACAAGGCCGGACATTTGTTATACGGCTCGAAGACGGCGATATTATTCATGAAAAGCTAGAGGAATTTGCTCGTGTGCACTCGATTAATGCGGCGGCGGTGATAGCAGTTGGAGGTGTAGACGAAGGTAGCAAGCTGGTTGTTGGGCCTGAGCAAGGTAGGAGTAAGCCTATTACGCCAATGGAACACATCTTAAGAGATGTTCGTGAAATAGCAGGTGTTGGGACTATATTTCCCGATAAGGACCATAACCCTGTATTGCACATGCATATTGCCTGTGGTCGTGAAGAATCTACGGTAACTGGCTGTGTCCGCAGGGGTGTGAAGGTGTGGCATCTTCTGGAACTAATTCTTTTTGAATTGGTTGATTCAAGTGCATCTCGTATGTTTGATGAGCAGATAGGGTTTGAGCTGTTGGAGCCGTGAGATACGGTATGAGAGACAAGTGGACAAAATTCTGCCCGAAATGCGGTACGCAAACAGACGAACTCTTTGATTCACTATGTGAAGACTGCTTTAAGCGAGAGATAAAGTTAATCAAACCCACAGGGATAAGCGTGAATATATGCAGGACCTGTGGCGGTTACTTTAAAGGCAATGAGAGAACGAGCATAGAGGCTGTTGTGGAAGCTGCAATAAGGAAAGAGATATGGAAGAAGTATGGGTGCGACAGTGAAGTCGAGATAAAAGAGATAAAGACTGGAGATACGCGTGCACACGTAGTTCTAATCGCGAAAGCCGAACTAAGAGGTCTGCAGCTAACAGAAAACGGAGAACTTGAGGTTATTTTGAAACGAGAGTCATGTGAACGATGCAACCGGATAGCAGGCGGATATTACGCGGGAATAGTGCAGATAAGAGCAGATGACCGAATACCAACAGATGACGAGCTGGCAATAGCGGAAAAAGTCGCACATTCTTCGCTAATCGAGCCGGATTTTATATCCAAAGAGGTGTTGTTGAAGGAAGGGCTGGACATTTATGTTAGCAGTATGGAATGCGGTCGCATGATCTCAAATGCGATAGTGAGACGATTCGGCGGTAGCTATTCGAAAAGCCAGAAATTATACGGCCGTAAAGATGGTAGGAGCGTATACCGGATCTCTTTTTCGGTTCGTATGCCCGGGTTTAGGGTGGGGGACGTGCTGGAAGTCAGAGACAAACGCATTTCCGTAGAGAAGCTGGTAGAAGGGCGAGGGCTAGAGGGCGTGGATATAGACACTGACGAGCGCGTGTTCTTGAGTAAGCGAGAGACGATGAAAGCAAAACGGGTGTAAAAAGCGGTAAAAATCAGCAAATGGTTTTGTATTTGATTTACGAATATATTTAAATGTTTGTATCTTTTTGTAAGTAATTACAACGGATGTGATAATGATGACAGTAAATGTAGAAATGGAGATATTTGTAGATGGAGAAGAGATAGACACAAACGAATTCGTGCAAAATGTGATGGGACGAGCAATTGCCGGTGCTATTTCTGCGTTGAAGGGCGTTACGGATGACTGGCAGGAGATCGGAGTAAAAGTAAAGAGGAAGTGAAAAGATAAATCTACTTTCTCGCACGCAACCCGCCTAATAACTGTTTCCCACTTCGTGTAACTCGCTCCTGCACAAGTATACCCAGAGACACGATAATAGGTGTGAAGAACGCAGCATAAACGAGTCCTATCGCTGCAATTATACCAAAATCCTGCACCGGCACAAGCGACATCGAAGTGAGCGCTAAAAAACCAAACATCGTTGTCAGTGTCGAAGTCATAATCGCCACACCAACCGTGAGCGTCGTGGTATGAAGCGCATCTCTCGTATCATACCCTTTACCCTTCTCCTCCCGGTATCGCGAAATGAAGTGAACCGAGTAGTCCGTCCCAATCCCGATTAGAATCGTGCCTATCATGACCGTGAGCGGTGTGAACGGGATACCAATGAGCCCCATCGTGCCGAGCGCATAGATTATGGCGAATAACACAGGTGCAAATGCGAGCAATATCCGTACGAAACTTCTAAAAAAAATGTACAAGATGGTAAAGACTAATATAAGGCTTATCGCAGTCGTTTCCGCACGGCTCTCCCCCATTAGTCGGTCCATCTGCGAAAAAAGCGCGGAAATGCTCGCGTGCTTGAACGTGGCATCGTCTGGCGTTTCTACAAAGAGAATCGCGTCGTCTATCTCTTGAACCAATGTCTCCTCTATCCCGGTATCCGCCTTTATAATAACTAGCGTAGCAGTATAGTCATCAGTAACAAAATTATCTCGCCTGTCCTTTGGAATCGCCGCAATCAACTCTTCAAGCGTATTTTTATCCGCTGGAATCTCTTTCAGCAGATTATTTATTCCGGTGACTTTTACAACCCCTGGCACAGTCATAACGCTCTCTTCAATCCTTTCCAGCGCTTCCATCATCTCTGACGTTCTTATATCGTCCGATTGAACCAGAATCGTTGAATAATCATAATCGCAGAATTCATCATCCACAACTTTCCAGGCCACCATTAACGGATCACCCTCTGGCATCCACATCTCCTGTTCGCTTTCGCTTTTAATCATACCTACGCCGGCAACGATAGGAATTAGCGTGATTGCAATGATAATAACCGCGCCAAGAGACCTTTTAAGCGAATAATTCGACACTCTTGCCATCAGCCTCTGAATAAGCCGCTCGGTGCCAAGTGTGCGCGAGAACCAGGAATAGTCCAGCGTTCTGGCCCCCCATCCTACTCGCTCTTCTAGTGTGAGCAGTGACGGTATAAAGAGGAATACAGAAAGTGCAGAGAAAGATATGGCGATGAAGGACATGAGCCCATACTCGCCAAGCATACGAATAGGAGAAAGTGCCATTGCGGAGAAGGCAGCCATCGTTGTCAGGCTTGTAAAGAACGTCTCTCGTCCTATCGTCATGCACGCTTTGTTCAGCGCATTTTCATTGCCATGCGCTAGCTCTTCATGGTACCGGTGAACAAGATGGATGGAATAGTCAACACCAAGGCCCAGCGTAACGGCACCAAACATCGCCGTTAAGAAGTTTAGCGGGATGTTGATAAAATGCATGAGCCCGAAACTCGCAAGTACTGCGACTAGCACGGGAATCATGATGACAAAAGGCGTTGTCGGGCTTTTGAATAACAGAAATAGCAGGATAAAAATCGCGATGAATCCAACGATGATCGAACTCCTAAAACCTATCCTTATTGCATTATCCCAGGCATAGCCCCAGGCAATACCACCAGTAAGCGTAACAGTAGAACCGCCCACGCGATTCACTTTCGCTATTGTCTTCTGGAACGTTTCTACCAATTCTGTACGCTCGGGAACCTCAGTTGCATCAAGCTTCACTGTGATGAGCGAATACCGCAATTCATCATTGATATGTGGATTTCGATCTTCGAGCGGTCTTAAAAGTATCCCCTCTTTTGTGCTACCAAGGTCAAGCACACTTGTAACGCTTTTTACACCCGCGACATCTGATACCGCGTCCACCAGCTCCTCGGTCATTAAGAGTATATCATCTTCAAGCACTGTTTTTGCTGTGATACGGTCCACCATAATAAGTATCTGTGCCGTTTCAGTACCTGGGAATTCGGATTGCAAAAAACGAATCTCTTCCATGTAGTTTGTATCAGGATAGAAGAAGCCGAGGTAGTTAGTATCTATCTCCGTCTCTTTTGCACTTATAAAGGACATTGAAGCGATAACAAGAGCGATTACGATAATCAATAAGTAATAACGCTTTGATATTTCTGCCCATCTGTTGAGTATTCTTTGAATCATTTGCTCAGTATTTCTTTCATTAATTAAAGAGGGTGCCCAACAAATATCTAACAACTAATAGTATATATATGTATGTATATTCAGCCAAAGAATAAATCATAATGATAAAACCCGCTTCTACGGATATGGATATGACCGTATCAATAAAATGGTTCCCCCCTTCCTGGTTTCAAATAAAAGCCAAAAAGGTTTTAAACTCTAATGGTTAACGATGGATAACATGGTAGAAGAGACTGAAAGCGTAATAGGAAAGGGGTTCGAGACATGGAAGCGGAATTTGAGTATTTGTCTTCCTTTTGTGTTTAGTTTTGTACTAACATCAGTAGTGGGAATTATAATCATAGGCGGTGCCATACTGGCGGCAATTCCTTCCTTGGTGCCACAGTTCACAAAACTCGATGAAATCACTCCTGATGTTATTCCTCAGGTTCTGCCCCAAATCCTTCAAAGCATGGGCATAATCATAATTGCCATTATCGCCACGATAATTTTATGCATGTTGATAGACGCATTTTTCTGGGCTGGTGCTATCGGTATGGCGAAAGAGGCGACAGAAACGGGACGTGCTAATATCGCCCATATGATAGAATATGGAAAAAAGGAAGTTCATAAGTCTGTTCTTCACTGACGTTATCATTGGTTTGATATCTTTTGTTGGTCTTGTTTTTCTGGTCCCGGGCATTTTATACATTCTTCCAAAATTAAGCGTACTTTCCGTGCTACCGCCCGAGGAAGTGATTACAACATTGGCCGTATTTGGACTGGGGGTTTTGGCTATGATCGTCTACACCTTGATTGTCAGTATAATTTTTGCACTTCCAAGATATTCTGTTGTTATAGACGATGTAGGTGCAATAAGGGGTGTTAAAAACGGATTTGAGATTTTTATGCGTAATAAAGTCGCTGTCTTTTTGCTATGGCTTATTACTCTTGTACTATTTATAATCTCTGCGGCTTTTGGCGCCATAGAAAATGTCGGATGGCTAATAAGCGCGATACTGTTTGTTATTGTTATCTACCCTTTAACCACTATATGGTGGAGCAGATTGTATTTGAGCATGGTAGAACATGCGGAAGAAAAATCCTAAACAATTTAGAATTTTGTCCATTTTTCTTCTATTGCAACAATTGATGTTAAGGGGCACTTAAAAATAAAAATTAAAGTCAAAAGAGCCCATTTATATTTTATATTTTGCAATTTGCATTTTGCAATAACGAGGAACGAAAATGACGAAAATAGCAATCATCGGAAGCGAGCAGAGTGGTAGAACCGCACTCGCATCAAAACTGGGCAAAAAAGGAAACGTATCAGACGTTACCATCTATGACTTTGCAAAAAGCGGTACCGTGCTCATGACAGTAGATGCCACTGGTTATCCAAACTCAATAAAACCGCTCGTAACAGCACTAAATCTCTCGGACATCGCGCTTTTGTGCATTCCGCCTACAGGTCCTGACACCTACACCGGCGAGTGCATCGTTGCGCTTGATCTGCTGGGCTGCAAACATGGGCTCGTGGTTCTGACCAAATCCGATACCTCATACCCGTCGGCACTCGAAGAGTTGAAGAAAAGCATCAGAAATATCACAGCAGGCACTGTTCTTGAGAACTGGGACCAGATCGCCATATCTACTACCACGTTCGAGGGGCTGGAAGAGTTGAAAGAGCTGATCGCTTTGATCGGCGAAAGAGTGGATAAAGAGCTCGCACAATTGAATGAGCTTCCGCCGCGTGTTGTAATCGACCATGTCTTCAATGTGACCGGCATCGGTTGCGTGGTTCTGGGCATTGTCTGGCAGGGCACGATACATGTAAAAGAGAAGATGAC
>WSZT01000223.1 GCA_013139985.1 Candidatus Methanophagales archaeon
GGTATGCCGAGATAAGAAGTTGGGCTTTTCTCAGCCCGTGAATGCCGAAGGTCGCTTTACGAGTGAAGTTCCACCACTGGAAGGTATGTTCGTGAAGGATGCCGATAGGCCGATAATAGAAATGTTGGATCAGCGAGGTATATTATACAAAGAGGAGCGGTATTCGCATTCGTATCCATTTTGCTGGCGTTGTGGTTCGCCCCTTTTGTATTACGCACGTGAATCATGGTTCATCGCAATGAAATCGTTACGCGATAATTTAATGGCGAATAACGAAAAAATCAACTGGTATCCGGCGCATTTGAAATATGGACGATTCGGAAACTTCTTAGATAATATTGAGGACTGGGCACTTAGCCGGGAGCGGTTCTGGGGTACTCCATTGAATATATGGATATGCGCCAGTTGTGGTAAGGAGTTCTGTGTAGGTAGTGTAAAAGAGTTGAAAGAAAGGGCAAAGAATTCGGTTTCCAGCGACTTACACCGACCTTACATAGACGATGTAGTGTTTGAGTGTGAGGCTTGTGGCGGAGAAATGAGAAGGGTAGAGGACGTCATAGATTGCTGGTATGACTCCGGTGCAGCACCATTTGCACAATGGCATTACCCATTTGAGAAGGACAAGTTCGAGCGGAACTTCCCCGCTGATTTCATTACGGAAGCGATAGACCAGACTCGTGGCTGGTTCTATTCCCTGCTTGCGATCTCAACCAATATTTTTGATGCCCCGCCCTATCTAAATGTGCTTTCGCTGGGCCATATACTGGATGAGAAAGGCGTGAAGATGAGTAAGAGCAAGGGGAACGTGATTGATATAACATCTACGCTGGATAAGGAAGGTGCAGATGCATTGAGATGGTATTTCTACACTGCAGGTCCTCTATCCGATGATGTAAGGTTCACCGAGAAGGGGATAATAGAGAAGCAGAAGAAGTTCTTGAATACGCTCTGGAACTCGTATTTCTTCTTCGTTACTTACGCGGTAATAGATGAGTTCAATCCGAATGAGAAGAAGATCCCAGTGGAGAAAAGGAATGCGATGGACAGATGGATCATATCACGGCTAAACACGCTCACAAAGGAAGTGATAGAGTCAATAGAACGGTTTGAAATACACGTTGCTGCGCGTAAGATGGAGGAGTTTGTAATTAACGACCTGAGCAACTGGTATATAAGACGATCAAGGAGACGATTCTGGATAGTAGAGGCGGATTTTGATAAGGATAGCGCATATATAACCCTATTTGAAGTTCTTGTTTCGTTATGCAAACTGCTCGCGCCTTTTGTGCCCTTCATCACTGAGCACATCTATCAGAAAATAGTGCGCGGTGTTTCTGATGACGTACTTGAAAGTGTACATCTCTGCGACTATCCATCACCCGAAGAATCGTTTATAGATACGGAATTAGAGGATTCGATGGGCATGGCTTCAAAATTGGTGGAGGCCGGCAGGCGAGCGAGGGCAGAGGCGGGAATAAAAATACGACAACCGTTAAAAGAGGTCGTAGTGGTTTGTAGTGATCAAAAGCGTAAGAATGTAGAAAGTTTGGTGGGGGTATTGAAGGACGAATTGAATGTAAACGAAGTGCGATTTGAGGATGATGCATTTGTCGCTGCGGATGCTTATAAACAGGTAGAGGTGGATGAAGATACCGCCCTGTTCCTGGACACTTACCTGGATAAGGGTCTCATAGAGGAAGGATTAGTTAGAGACCTCGTAAGGAGAATACAGGGCATGAGAAAAGATATAGATTTGGAGTATACTGCAAAGATAAGTATCATGTACGAGGGTGACGAAGAGGTAAAAGAAGCGATAGATAGATTCTCGGACTATATCTGTACTGAGACGCTTGCAGAGAGTATAGAAAAGGGGAAGCCATCAGAAAGTGGTGATAAAATCTACGAGAAGGACTGGAAGATAGGAAAAAAGGAAGTTTATCTTGGGATAGGCACCGCATAACTTCCACTGTTTTTTGAAGCCATGAAAAAATAGCAATTTTTATATATGATGACAAAAAAGAGTAGAATAAAAAGGAGATGAAAAAGAAATGGGCGTATTAGTAGATTTGGAAAAGTGTGATGGATGTAAGGGTAGGATGGATAAGGGAACGAGCGCATGCGTAGAGGAGTGTCCAGTAGAATGCATAAGTTTGGTTGAAGATGACCCAAGCAGTGCCCCGAATGAACGAGAACAACATGCGGTAGTAAACAATGAGGAGTGTACCGATTGTGAAGTGTGCGTAGATGTATGCGAGCAAGGGGCGCTAAGCATGCTAGAGGAGTAGAGACAAACATTAGAAACAACCCTTTAGCAATGTCGAAAACAGCAGTAAAAGTGGAAGCAGCGGTAAAGATAGAGCGGGTAGAGGTGAATAATCCGGAAGAGAAGCAGGAGATAATAGGGCAGGGTAATTTCTCTATTTTCGCTTGCGATGACATCTTCAAGACGCTATTGACCACAGAGCCAGCGATGAAATGCGCCGTTGCAATGAACGAAGTGGTGCCCCGGTTGACAAGAGTTATCCGGAAGTGCCGGAGACAATCGGGAATCGCCACTTCGGCATCCATTTCCGCCTCTACATCGCTTACCTGCGGTATGTCATGAATTTGGCGGAAAATAAGATTGTAACGCTCCGGGATGATACTTACGGCACTCATGTATTGCTAGGCACAGTAGTGGACTATCTGAAGAAGGGGAATAGATACAAAAACAGTAATTTATATATACTATAAAAAAAGAATTTATGTTGGAATATTAATTAAAAAGGTGATAAGAAGAAAATGCCAGCAGTAGTAGATATAGAAAAGTGTGATGGATGTGGAAATTGTGTAGAGGAGTGTTCGGTAGAGTGCATAACTCTGGAAGGAGAAGGGGACGATAAACATGCGGTAGTCAACGCCGAGGAGTGCACCGATTGCGAAACATGCGTAGATGTATGCGAGCAGGGTGCAATAAGCATGGTAGACGCAGAGTAAAACCTTAAACATGTCGAAAACAGGTGCTGAAGAAGAGGCTGCGGTAATGATCGAGCGGGTAGAGGTGATTAATCCGGAAGAGAAGCAGGTGATAATAGGGCAGGGTAATTTCTCTATCTTCGCCTGCGATGACCTATTCAAGACGCTATTGACCACCGTGCCAGCGCTGAAATGCGCCGTTGCAATGAATGAAGCAGTGCCGAGGTTGACAAGGGTTACGGGAAATGACGAGCGCTTAAAGGAGTTAGCCGGTGAGAATTGCCTTCGAATCGGCGCTTCTCACACTTTTTTTATTATTATGGATGGTGCATTTCCCATAAACGTACTGACGGTTTTGAAATCGCATCCTGCAGTTGCGAATATTTTTGTCGCTTCTGCGAATCCTCTGGACGTTATTGTCGCTGAGACAGAACTAGGCCGGGCAGTGCTAGGAGCTGTTGACGGCACGTCTGCGAACAGGATAGAGACTGCGGCAGAGAAGAAGGAGCGAAGAGAGTTATGTGAGTCGTTAGGGTATGTGGTTGATTGATTGAGATTTGGTACTTGTTTAGCTAACCACAAGATTACACAGATTTTCACAAACCTTGTCTTAAAAAGAAAAGCTTTACCAAAAGAACATTTGTCTTTTTCTTTTAGCACAAATACCAAAAATTATTCCGCCGAGCCTTGTCTTTAAATAGCATGGTAACACTTACAATGCAGATACCCCGCAAGGGGCGTTCCTGCTTAGATCTCAGCCAGAAGCGATAGAACTCTTTTTACGTAACAATCGATTATAACTTATCGCAAACCTATGTGCTTCATCACGTACCTGCTGTATGAGCTTCAATGCTTTGCTTCTTCTGTCCAAACGCAGAGGGAACGTCAATCCGGGCACATACACCTCTTCAAACTTCTTCGCTATTGCTATGATGGGTATCCGCAAACCGAGTTTCCGGAGCTCTGCGAGTGCCGAATTCAATTGTCCGATACCACCATCAATAACAATCAAATCCGGAAGCTCTGACTCTTCCTTAACCAACCGCGTATATCTTCTCCTGACAACCTCTGCGATTGCACCTACATCGTCTATTCCGTCAACTGTTTTGATTTTAAACCGTCTGTAATTACTTTTAGCAGGCTTCGCATTTTGGAACTGCACCATGGACCCAACAGTAGAAGTGCCGGAAAGGTGCGAAATGTCAAAACTTTCGATTACCGCCGGTATCTCAGGAAGATTCAACTCGTTCTTGAGTGCCTCAAGTGTTTCCACTTCGGAAAAGAAAGATAGTTCTATATTCTTCAACACTAACTCAAGTAATTGTTTCCTGTCTCCTATCTTTGGTACTTTGACATTCACAGTACCGTTCCTTTTTAGCGTAAGAAAAGAAGTTAAGGCGTCATCAATCTCTTGCGGCAGTATCAATTCCGCAGGTACTTGGTTTTCCGAATAATACTGAACCAGGAAATCATCGAGGAAACTAGCAGCAATTTCAAACACGAACTCCTGCTTATTTTCTAGTATGCCTTTGTAGATATTAAAAAGAATAAGGTAGACTCTGCCGTCCTTTATAATGTAATTGATTATATCCTCATCATATTTCTTTTGCAGCTCCATGAGCTGTTTCTCCTTGAGCCGTTCTATTGCTTCTATCTGGTTACGCAGTACTAAAGCGCGTTCAAAGTCCAATTTGTCTGATGCTGATTCCATCTCGCGCGTTTTAGATTTAATGAACTCGTTTGTCTTGCCCTTAAGGATTAATTCAACCGATCTTATCCTCTCAGAATACTCGACTTTGCTTATATTTCCTATACATGGCGCTTGACATAAGTCTATCTGATGCCTCAGACACGGTTTTTTCGCCATCCGTTTGCACGTTCTGATCTGAAATGATTTCCGTAATGCGGAAAGGATATAATCACGTGCTGCGGCCGATACAAAAGGCCCGAAATACTTGCCACTACCTTCTTTCCTTCTCGCAATAAGCAGTCGAGGAAAGTCCTCGTCTGTCAATTCTATGTATGCATACCGCTTTGAATCTTTCAGATCTATATTATATCGCGGGCTGTGCTTCTTTATGAGGTTATTCTCAAGAATTAACGCTTCTACTTCGTTGTCCGTGACAATAAAATCGACCGAATCGATCTTCTGTGTCATAGCCTCTGTTTTGGGGTCGAGCTCGTTCTTCTGGAAATAGCTTTTGACTCGTTTTCTCAGATTCTTCGCCTTTCCGACATAGATTATCCTGTTGGAACTATCTCTAAAGAGGTAGCAGCCAGGGTTATCCGGTATGTTACGGTTTTTGAAGTTTGACATTGTTGGTCTTTATCATCTGTGTCAATCTGCGTTAATCTGTGTCAATAATTTATTTTCTTGTAAAACGCCTATAACTCTACACGGTGCACCATCGGCGTCCATAATTTTGAGTGGTAAAATGTAACACATGAATCTAATACCAATTAGTTTATCCAGATTTATGAGATTCTCAACAATCAGAATATCTTTTTTCAAAAGCAATTTGTGAACTTCAAAAGGTTCGTTGTCTGGTGAAAATGCGTCCAACCCAACTATTTTTATTCCTTTCGCAATCAATTCTTGTGCAGTTTCTATGCTTAATATATGATTCCGTCGAAAATAATTGTTGGAATACACTTCTTTTGCGTGATCGGTATGAAAGAAAACAATATCATCTTTCTTGATTGCATCTAAATTCGGATTGATTTGGTTTTTTACATCTATCACCATTGCTTCACCAATGAACTTTTCGATTGGATATTCGTCTAATTTCTTTCCTTCTTCTAGCATATGAAAGGGGGCATCGATATGTGTTGAGAAATGAGAGCCAATAGTTATTCTTTTTTCGTTCCACCCCTCTACCTTTATAGTTGCTATTTGTTTGATTTCTGGTTTGGGATCACCAGGAAAGCTTGGGGTCTTATTATTTATCGGTAACGTTAAATCAATTATGTTCATGATATCGAAAAAGAATGATTTTATGGTTTAAAAACTTTGGGTGCGTGGTGTCGGCAGATGGCTGGTTTGATACATATGCTCCCTTATCTTGACGAGTCTACGCAGCCAAGTGACTACCTGCCAACGAAACGAGCACAGTGCAAAGTCTTTCATAATGATGGTGTGGATACTGTTACTATTGACCAGAATGTAAAATATGGGCAGGTTTACGAGCCTGGGTGTTTTTGTGGATTCCAAGTGCAGCAAAAAATTATTCCGTCGAGGGAGAGGTTGTAGGTGGTGGGGCAGGTAAACTTAAAGGTATATATAGCATACCTCCTATTAAATAAGACGTAATAAGAGACTAAAATGCAAACCCGGGCTAGGATTATAATAAATGGTAAAGTTCAGATGGTTGGATTCAGAACGTTCATAAAGAATTCTGCAGATTCTTTGAATATAAAAGGGTTTGCGGAAAATTTACCAGATGGGACTGTTAAGATCGTTTGTGAGGGTGAAAAGGCTAAAATAACTGATTTTATAAGCTACATCAAGCAGGAATCACCCTCTTTTGCTGTTATTGATGATATAAATGTGGTGTATGGATCGTATAAAGGCGAGTTTAGTAGCTTCAAAAGGCAAGGAGCGGACGTTCCAAGCGAAGATGGGGCTGTCTTATCGGTACTGAAAAGCTTTGATTCTAAGGCAGAAACGATGGTTACCATTCTTGGTTCTATGGACGAAAAGCTTGGTAGTATAGATGAGAAGCAGGATGAAACAATAGTGATATTGAAGGATGTGAAAGGGGATACGAAGTATATTCCAGGTATAAAGGATGATACGAGTAAGCTGTTAGGGAAGCAAGATAAGTCAATGGAAATCTTAGATTCTGTGAAGCAAGACACAGCAGAAATGACCAATACATTGACATTTTTAAAAGCGGTATATCGAGAAACGTTAGAATTGAAAGAGAAATATGAAGTGCTCAGCAGGGATGTGGCTGCGATAAAGATCAAATTAGAGGCTGGTTGATGGAAGTATGCCTGATAGGAAAATGTATAGCAGAGGTATAAATCACAATGTCAAATAATCGAAGTAGAAGAGGTAACCATCAGATGGAAAAAGCAGTACCGCTTTTTGGCTTGATTGTGCTTTTGGTGCTTATTCTATCGCCCCTTGCAAGTGTAGCCTCCGCAGAACCGATCATAATAGACACCGAAAAAGGGGTTTCGGGATTCTGGACAGAGCCCGCCAGAGACCTCCCAGCCAACTGGCAGTATGTTCATGATCATCCGGACACGTCAGCAGATGGCTGGTTTGATACAAATGCTTATCCACCAGGGCAGGGCAACGGCTCCTTCTGGTACACTATTTCATTCCCTGACATGGGCGAATGTAAAGGTATCTGGGAGACTTCAGTACCATATACAGGCAAATACGAAGTCTTTGCCTGGATTCCCAGCCCTGACTCTTTTGACCCTTATCTTGACGAGTCTACGCCGCCAAGTGACTATCTGCCAACGAAACGTGCACAGTACAAAGTCTTTCATAATGATGGTGTGGCTACAGTAACTATTGACCAGAATGAGAATAGGGGCAGGTTTACGAGTTTAGGTGTTTTTGAATTTGACTCTACCGCGAGGGTTGAGCTCAGTAGCAATGGTGTTGAGTTCTGGCGTTGTGTCGCATTTGATGCAGTCAAATTTGTGCCGGTTGTTAACGATATGGTAGTGACAGATGTGTCTATAATGCCACCAACGACGTCTATCGGGCAATCCACTGCGATCTGCGTGACTGTTACGAACGAAGGGACTCAGCGCGAGGAGAATGTGTCTGTTAAGGCATTTGTTGATGGCGCTCAGGTGGGTTCGACAAAAAATGTGGCGTTAGATTCTGGGTCAAGTGATACTGCGACCTTTTTGTGGATTCCTGGCACTGCGAAAAATTATTCTGTCGCAGGTGAAGTAGGGGTTGTGAGTGGGGAAACTGATACGGGGGATAATAGAAAGGCGATAGAGGTGTGGGTGTTAGCAATGCCAGCGCCAGCTCCAATATTTGATGAGAGAAAAGGCGATAGAAGAAAAAGTGCTCATTTGACTGATGCTGAATCATATACATTTGTTACCATGTGGCCTGAATTGCCTCAACCTTGGTACTTTTATAAACCTTATAGCGTTGCAGTAGATAGCAGTGGCTATGTCTATGTCGCTGATACGGCTAATCACAGAATACAGAAGTTTGACTCTGTTGGTAATTTCATTACCAAATGGGGTAGTAAGGGTACTGGCGATGGAGAGTTTGATTGGCCTTATGGCATAGTCGTAGATAGCAGTGACAATGTCTATGTCGCTGATACAGGCAACCACCGAATACCGAAGTTTGACGCTGATGGTAACTTCATTACCAAATGGGGAAGTCCGGGTACTGGCGATGGAGAGTTTGACCACCCTATTGGCAT
Source organism: Candidatus Methanophagales archaeon (assembly GCA_013139985.1). GTDB lineage: Archaea > Halobacteriota > Syntropharchaeia > Alkanophagales > Methanospirareceae > Methanophaga. The sequence goes on from WSZT01000223.1 coordinate 8,367, forward strand.
AGCAGTAGATAGCAGTGGCTATGTCTTAGGGCTTGCCAAGAAATAAGTTGGCAACTTTATTAACTAAAAGTGCA
>WSZT01000060.1 GCA_013139985.1 Candidatus Methanophagales archaeon
GATGCAAAAACTTCGCCCACTGGCAGTCCTCTTCTTGGAATCAATCCGTTTAATAGCTCGATAAGTCCGTATTGCGTGAATAAATCGTAAAGGACTGCTATGTCACCATATCGTACCGATTTCGTAATCTCAAACTCTTTAAAGCGTTTTTTCGGAGGAATTATCTGCTTTTCGCCATTTGTTGTCACTTCTATACCTAAATAGCGGGTGTTACGGTGCTTGACTTTGCCGGTACTATCCCTGTAGTTCTCCCGCTCATACACATATATCCGCTCCCCTCGCCTTATTCTTGTTTTTGCCATGTGGTCCATATATAGACTACGAGTATATAAAGCTTTTGACTGATTAGGACCGAGTAATGTGCCTTAGATTGCGATCTATTATAGATACGTGATATGGTAGCCTATAAAACTCATAATGTCCGGTTCTAAAGGTGAATGAGTACAAATACTTTTCTGTTTTGTTTTATTTAGTCTTATCAAAGATATTTATACACGCACTACCAACGTAGTGGTTGAAATGGCGAACCGGATATTTAAATTTGAAGGAGAAGAAGAAGGATGGAAACTATATGTATCCCCCGGAAGAGATATGAATATCGGATAAAATGCGAGCGATTGGTAAATATGGAATTTGAAGAGAAGTTCTCTGATGAGTTTATAATTTATAGCAGAGGTCAAAGAGAGCGAGGAAGCATATGCGAGGGGTGAATACATAGAAGTAAAGATTATTCCTTTTTGTAACGCTTTTAAAAGTTTTTGAAAGGAAGGTTTTTTATAGATGTTCACAGTTTAAACAAAAGAGGGGCACAAAAGAATGAGGGATGTAGCGATAATAGGAATTGGACATACTAAGTTTGGGCGCGCATCGAAAGCGTCACTGGAATTGTTCTCTGAGTCGGTATTGCAAGCAATTGACGATGCAGGAGTGGAATTAAAGGACATAGAAGCTCTATTTCAGGGCGCTGCACTCGCAGGCTTTGAGGAAGGACAGGTAATGTCTGCGGCATTTTCTGCCGCGGACCTCAACTTAGGGCCTATACCCGCAACGCGATATGAAGGTGCATGTGCATCCGCATCAATTGCGATACGAGATGCCGCCATGTGGGTTGGTTCCGGTGAATACGATATGGTTATTGCGGGCGGCATGGAGAAAGCACTGACAATGGGTACGTTATTTGCAACACGGACTTTCGCGATGGCATGCCACGCGCCAACAGAAGGGCCTGTGGGACTCACGTTCCCGGCGGTGTTCGCAATGGCGGCAATGCGGTATGCCAAGAATTATGACATACCATTAGAGAAACTGCGAGAGAAAATGGCGCACGTTTCTATAAAGAATCACAAGCATGGCGCTTTAAACCCGTTGGCGCAGTTCTATAAGAAGTTAGGCGCTTTGAAGCTAGAAGAAGTACTAGACTCGAAGATGGTAGCTGACCCGCTGTCGCTTCTGGATTGCTGTCCCTTCTCCGATGGTGCATCAGCACTTGTGCTCTGCGCCGCCGAGGAAGCGCGGAAATATACTGATGAGCCTGTTTATATCTTGGGTACCGGACAGGGCTCAGGTGGTCCGTTATCCAAGATGGAAGACCTAACAAAGCCCATTTCACGGATAAGTTCTGCGAAGACGGCATTTAAACAAGCAGGACTCACACCAAAAGATATAGACCTCGTAGAAGTTCACGATTGCTTTACTATTGCTGAACTGATCGCACTTGAGTGTATGGGCTTTTTTGGTTGGGGCGAAGCGGCAGATGCGGTTGAAGAAGGGCAAACGGAGCTGGGCGGTGAAATACCCGTTAACATGTCCGGCGGATTAATAGGCAAAGGGCATCCGATAGGCGCAACCGGGGCGTCTCAGATTTACTGGATTATTAAGCAGATGCGGGGCGAAGCAGCAAAAGGGAATCAAATTGACCCTGTTCCTGAGTATGGCATGACCGATACACTTGGTGGTGACTTCGGGACATTATGTCATATTATACTTGGAAGGTCGAAGGGAAAGAAATAATAAAGGAGATAAAAAAATGGCGGGAATTGCGCAAGAGGAGATAGAAAAGGAGTTATCTACGGTATATACCGTTTTAACCTATGAGGATTATGAAGCGGGCCTGAAAGAAGGGCGATTAGTGGGGCTGAAATGTGCATCGTGCGGTAAAATAACTTGCCATCCTATGCACGTTTGCCAATGGTGCAGCAGTCGGAGCCTTGAAAGAACGGAGTTGTGTGGCGAAGGTGAGTTGACGACGTTTACGGTAATCCGCGTGCCACCAGAAGGATTTGAAGCAGATGTCCCTTATATCCCCTGCATAGTGGAGACAAAAGAGGGACCGTGTGTTATGGGGCGGCTCGATTATGATGCTGAACGTGCCACAACAGAACTAATCGGCAAGCATGTGAAACTGAGTGGTGCATATACCTATAAAGGCGATAAGTACTCTGGCGGTGCGCACACATGCCCGGTTTTTAAAGTTGTAGGATAAATTTTTATAGTAATAGGAAAGGATAATGTAAGTGCCATGAGCAAAAAGAAAGTTTGTGTTGTAGGTGTTGGTATAATGGGGAGTGGAATAGTGCAGACATGTGCACAAGCGGGTTACGATGTGTCCGCAGTATACAAGACAGAAGAAACATTTGAAAAAGGGCTTGGAATGATAAAAAAGGACCTTTCGAGACTTGTAAAGAAGGAGCGTATGGAGCAAGCGGAGGTAGATAGACTTCTGGATTCTATACGTGCAAATGCGACTATGTATTTAGAAGAGGGAGCAAAGCACGCGGATTTCGTGATAGAAGCAGTATCTGAAGATTTAGAACTGAAGAAGGAGCTATTTCGGATATTTGGTCTTATCTGTCCGGAGCATACCATCCTTGGGAGTAATACATCTACATTTCCTATTACTGCTTTAGCGGCGGCAACAAAGAGACCCGATAAGGTAATTGGTGTCCATTTCATGAATCCCGTGCCTCAGATGCGTGGTGTGGAGATAATAAAATCCTTGCGGACTTCAGAAGATACGCTAAATAGCACGCTGGAGTTCGTCCATTCGCTGGGTAAAGAGACAGTGGTTGTGAATGATTCTCCTGGTTTCGTCACAAGCCGAATGATGTGTCTCATTCTGAATGAGGCGGTAAAGATGCGTGAAAGCGGGCTCGCGTCCGTAGAGGATATAGATAAGATACAAAGACTCTCTTTCAACTGGCCTCTTGGCCCTTTTCAACTTTTGGACTTGATCGGGATAGACATTGTGGTTGCAGTGCTCAATACAATATATAACGAGACGGGCTTTGAGCGGTTCAAACCCGCTGTCCTTATGGCGCAGATGGTAAGAGCAGGATGGACAGGACAAAAAGCAGGGAAGGGTTTCTATGATTATAAGTGAGCTATTATTTGCTTATGAACGAGATTATAGCTCGAGTTTCTCAACTGCTACTTCCGCCGCTTTCTTTCCCGACATCAACATAGCTCCAAATGTAGGGCCCATCCTCGGAAGCCCGTATGCAGCGGAAACCGCCATGCCTGTCACTATCAGTCCGGGATAAAATTCGGATGTGTGCTCTACTACGAGCTCTTCAGACCTGTCAACCCACATTGCACCCTGCCCCTTTATCTTAAGCAGCCCTCTTTCCTCTAATTTCTTCACGACTGACGCATCGTGACCTGTTGCATCAATAACAAGCTCAGATTCCAATGAAATCGGATCAACACAGGCTACTTCTCGTGGCAGAGCCGCAACAGCAGCCCAATTTATCACTACCCCGCTCACTTTATCGTTATGCAGAACCACGTCATCCAGAGCCACCATATTCAATATCTTCGCACCGGCATCGCATGTTGCCGCAATTAATTTCGAGCATGCTTGTGGCGCATCTGCAACGTATAACCCTTTACTATATTCCTTATGTGGCACCCCAAGTTCAGCTAAGACGCTTTGTGCCGGTGATCTAACCGTGAGCTTATTCATTAAAAACCCGCCCAGCCAGAATCCACCGCCCAAATAGTTGTTCCGCTCTATAATCAATACCTTTACACCGCGGGCTGCCAGCTCCTTCCCGGCTATTAATCCCGATGGGCCACCACCTACTATTATTACGTCTGTCTTCACGCAGTCCGCAAATTCTTTTGTGTATTCCGTTACTATCGCTCTCGTAATCTGACTTTCTGATGCTGGCGAAAATTTCATCATAGTGCACTTATTGCATTTACGTCTTTATAGTATTTGTGTACTGTAAATGCACAATATCTTGTGAATTCTCGTGGTTTTTTAAGATTAGCTATGATACATTCAAATACTTTTCTCTATTGCCTTCAAAACTTGTGAGAATCTGTGTAATCTTGTGGTTCTTAAGTATAGATATACAATTCAACCCTTCCTGATACAATTCGCTTCCGTAAGCGCATTGCTCAATATCTCCGTGGTTTCGTCCATCGTCTTCTTATCCACTGGATATGGCACACCATCTTTACCGCCAAATGCGAACGAGAATTTAACAGGGTCCTGCCAACTTGGCTCCTCACCATATATCAACTCGGCAATAAGCGCTAATGCACGCACTGTCGCAGGTCCTATACCTTTTATGCACAGGAACTGCTCATAATTTGCCGGCTGCTTGTCATATGCTACACGAAGTGCATCCCAGTTCACTCTTCTCGGTAACAGGTAAATAACGTCTTCTACGTTTTTGCATCTATTTGCCTCTTTTGATACTCCATCAAACTCAGAAAGAGTCTTCTGACCGCGCTGTATCATTTTTATACTATTCATGCTGCCCTCAAGCTCTTTATATGCCCGCTCTAATTCGTTAGGTTTGGTATTTGCAAGCTCTACTGTTGTATCTCTACATCCCCCGCTCTCTTTTGAAGTCAGGTCGAGCACATGGTCCTGCAAAAAACCTACTATGCCCTGGTGTGGCTCTTCATCATACCTCTTTACTGCGGATGAGAGCCAATGGTATCGCCGGGCATACCGGTTGCCGGAGTTCATCCCTTGCTGGATCACCGCCCATTCTCCTTTCTCTGTGACGAACATCGAATGATGATAGAGCTGATAACCATCTTGTATACATGCATTATCCACCTTTGCTGATATTCGACTTGCGTATTTCAACTCTTCTATCTTACGATCGCTGAGCTTTAGCTTCTCGCCCATTGCATCTATGTCCGATAAGGTATTCCGCGATGCTTTTCCTTTTCCTCCCGCGACACCTATACCAAACTCCTCCGGGTCAATAACCGACTTCAAAACGCCGCAGACCACTGTTGTGGTTCCACTGCTATGCCAGTCGTAAGCCAGTGCACATGATAGCGATTGAAACCAGAGCGGATCTGATAATTTCTCTATCGCACCATTAACACCATATTCGTCTACTATCGTCTTGAAGATAGCATGAGCTAAGTTCTTCATCCGCTTCACTAACCAGTAAGGTGCTTTTCCTCCGTGAAGCGGTAAATCTACCGCGCCTCTTTTATTCCGTTCAGCGAACTAAACCCCTCCCCTTTTTTCCCGCTGAGGTCAGCCCTCTAAAAACCCTTCGTGTATTCGCGGGATTCGCAACCCAATTCAGATTCTTATCAGATTTTATCACGGGATTAGTGGGCTCGACTAGGATTATTTCATACCATTTCCTCTTTCCATCCTCCGCCACCCAGTAAGAATTAAGGACCTCCATGTTTGGATATTTTCTTGAAGTTCGCTCTTCTGCAATCCGCTGCAAGCTCTTCCCGGGCGTCAATTTATGTACGCCCATACCTTTAGTTGTCCTACCGTGTTTTGGTCGTGATTTCCTCCGCCCGCCTCTTCTTACCTTTGCTCTAACTATGATGATGCCCTGTTTCGCTTTATAGCCTAAAGAGCGTGCTCTATCAAGTCTCGTTGGCCGTTCTAATCTTATAACTGCTGGCTCTCTCCTCCATACCACTAATCTTTTCAGCCGGAGTTCTCGCATATATGCTGCTGCTGGCCTCTTCCACGTATCGCTTATATATCCATAAAATGACTTTGCCATTTTTTCTGTTCTCCCTGAACTTTAATAATATAAGAAAGGGAAATAAAGATATATGCTATCCTATTATTCTATACTACTATAAAATACTCGATACGGGTAGCAAGTAGCGCAGTAAAAAGTAAAGAAAAAGGAGCAGATGATGGAGATGGTGACAAAGCTTAAGCCGTTAGACATATTAAACAAATCGCTGAGGTCTCCCGTTATAGTGCGAATTAGAGGGGCCAGAGAGTTTAGAGGGACGCTGGAGGGGTATGACTTGCATATGAACTTGGTGTTAAGTGATGCAGAAGAATTGAATGGGGACGCCATTGTTAAGGAGCTTATGGGTGAAATCCTCGTAAGGGGCGACAACGTAGTCTATATCTCACCAACAGTGAAAAAAGATGCGGAAAAAGATGAGGGTAAAAGTAAAAGTAAAAGTGAAGAAGCAGGAGAGAAGGAGTCATGGTAAAAGGAACACCGTCACAGGGCAAAAGGCAGAAGAGGTCGCACATCATGTGCAGAAGATGTGGTCGTGTTGCTTATGGCATACATGCAAAATACTGTGTGGCCTGTGGATTTGGGAGATCAAGGCGGATGAGGTCGTATAATTGGGTGGAGAAAAAGCCGTGAAGCAAAGAAGCGGCCGAGGTAGCTTAGCGGACTAAAGCGCCGGCCTTGAGAGCCGGTGTCCCACAAGGGACACAGGGGTTCGAATCCCTTCCTCGGCGTTCGCTCAGGGTATAACTCGACTATCGCGCAGGTGTAAAAGTAAAAATGGATGAATATATCAAATTCTTAGATAGGGCTTTGAAGCAATTGCCAAGTACGAAAACTACTGATTCCCGTTTCTCTATACCTCAACTAAAGGTATTTGTAGAGGGAAAGACCACCATATTCGACAATTTTGATGTTGTTTGCAATTACATAAATCGGGAACAGGAGCATGTAATGAAATTTTTATTGAATGAACTGGGGACAGCGGGTAAGATAATAGGCGATAGGGTAATTTTCCAGGGTCGATTCACCACAAGTGAAGTAGAGCATCAAATTCAGCGCTATTTGGATGAGTATGTGCTGTGCTGGGAGTGTAAGAAGCCCGATACACACTTCACGAAGATGGATCGTGTGTGGGTGCTGAAATGTGATGCATGCGGCGCTATTCGACCTATAATAAAAAGGAAAGGCATGAAGGTCAAATAATCCCTTTTTCTACTTCTATGCCCAATATGTCCCTCTCGCCGTAGAAAACGTCCTTAGCTATTTCTGCGCAGCCTATAGCAGCACTGTACCTTGTTAATGTCTTGCTTTTAACATCCAAAAGCCGATTTATTCTCTTCTTTATACCTGCTTTTTCGCCCTCCGAGCCGGTCAAGAAAACTTCACCGTTGGGTACATCGTAATCACGCATGAGAACGCGCATCGTTGAAATCTCCATTGCAACAAACAAAGACAGAGCATCGGAAAACAACGCCTCGTCCTCTTCTTTCTGCCAGCTCTTACGTAAGATGCCGGCATTCGAGAACGCTTCGTTTGCGCTTAGTTCTCCCTCGTCAATCAATCTCAAAAGCTGAAGGTCAATTGGTCCTTGATACAAGCCAGGTGCGAGGATACATGCATCTATCGCCCCTATTATTATCCCTTTTGCAACAGCCATCGTAACGGTATTAGAGCTGATGTCAGAGAAAATGAAGTTCTCATTTCCCTTTTTATATATGTTATATGCGACACCCACCTTTTCTGGGCTCGCGCAATGAGAAAAGAACTTCATCCGAGGGTCTATTTTTTTGCTACCTGCATGTATGCCCGGTATCATTATCGTGGGTATTCCTGCATCTTTTATCGCATCAAACACCTTAGTCCCACCGCCGATCCTTGCACCAGCACCTTTTTCACTTTTTAACCCTCTATTCTTTAGCTTTTTTATATCAGTTATAATGGAAAAGTCATCACCCATAGAATAAGTCAGGGCCGTCAATTTTATCTCTTCTAGATCTAATCCAGCCTCTACCGCTCTTATTATCTTCTCGCCGCTCATCTCTGCAGCGGCCTTTCGCGAAAGCTCGAAAACCGATATAGCTCGCCTTTTCCCATCTTCTAACCCTGCGAATCTTATTCCGACAGTACCATGATCCACGCCCACGAAAGTAGTATTAGACATTGTTTTATCCCTATGCTATCTATACTGCCACAATTCACCTATTTGCGTTCTCGGAGCATTTTCACTACTTTTAAGGTTCGCCCTTTTTTGCATGCAACACTAGGATCATCGGTCACTTCGATTATAGTACAATTATCCCCTTCTCTCAAACCCGCGGGGTGGCAAGAGTCATAAAGCTCGCAATCGGTTTCTTCGCATTTCGGTGACGTAAAAACGATTTTAGAATTTTTAAAAGCGAATTTAGCATCTATCGCTACCGTTACAGGTGGTTCTATTACTTCTACTACACATACACCATTTTCGTGGATGTAACAGTCATGCTTTATCTCATCTCTTACTTTCTCTATCCGATATCTTCTGCCAATCGCGAGGGTCAGGCAAGAATGTTTTAACTTGCACAACTCGCATCTCTCCGACAGCCCTAAAAAAAAGAACTCTTCTCCTACTTTTGCGTATTTTGCACCGATTAACGTTACTATCCTTCCTTCTTCCATCTTTATCCTGTTACCTCGGTAGCGAGTGCAAGTCTCTCTGCCGCTTCAGGTGTGAGTCCCAAATCGCCTAATATCGTATACCTGCCAGGATTTATTTCATGAGCGTGTGTCAACGCTTCCACTATCTCTTCATCTTTAACACCTAATTCTTTTGCGGTCGTTGGAGCGCCAATCTTACTCAGCACTTCCCGGATCTGCTGCCAGTTATTGCCATACAGATAGGTCATCATTATGGTACCGACACCGCATTGTTCGCCATGTAACGCTGGTTTTTCCGCTATCATATCCAGAGCATGACTGAATTTATGCTCTGAGCCAGAAGCAGGTGCTGATGACCCGGCGATGCTTATTGCAACACCACTGGAAACCAATGCCTTTACCACCGTCCCGGTCGATTTTTCATCTTTTTTCATTATCTCATTGACGTGCTCCATAATCATATTTGCAGTCATCTCAGAGAGGGCCGCGGCGTAACTGCTGAATTCCGCGTTCCTTATGCGATCTGCAAGTTGCCAATCCCGGACAGCAGTATAGTTAGCAATAATATCGCCACAGCCCGCAGCAGTAAACCTGTAAGGGGCCAAAGATAATATGCCCGTATCGGCGACAACCGCCAGTGGTGCATGCGTCTGAATGGAAACAGGACTGTTGCCTCTATCCTTGTCCTTTAAAGATGCCCTTGGCGATGCTATTCCATCGTGAGAAGCGATAGTAGGAACAGCGATAAAGGGTACGTGGAGCTCAAAAGCGACTATTTTGCCTGTATCTATTTTAGTTCCTCCACCCACGCCGAGAATGAACTCAGCTTTATCTTCCATAGCTTTTTTTTTCACGCTTTCTATGTTTTCCCTATTTATAGAACTCACTTCTACCAGGTTGATTTCATATCCGCAATCAGATAAAATCTCAAGCACACTCTCTCCCGCTATCTTTCTTGTCTTCCTGCCGGTAACAATAATTGCTCTTTTACCCATATCTAACTGCTTACACACTGTACCTATCTCTTGTAGCATGTCATGACCAATCAGAACCTCTCGCGGTAATTGCATCCATTTCCCTTTTTCTATCAATTCCACAGTCATCCTTCTACAACCTCCAGCATTCCTGCTTCGGGTGCATAGCAGCGCCCGCCCTCAATAAGCTCGTCAATTGCTTCCTCTACCCACCCTTCCTCAAACCCTTTCTTCATAAGCTCGTTTATTAATTTATCATGCTCCATACACTTAGTATTTTTTAATATCTCTAATATCATCGCCCTCATCGTTTTACTGTGATTCTGCCACACGTTATTTACCGCCGTTATCGCCATCTTCGCTAGTTCATCCAGCTTGTCATCACAAATCGCATAGTGCTCCTGCGCTTTCATAAAGGCTCCCTTTTTAGCATTGTCTTTAGCAATGGCGGGACTTTGCCAATCAAAAGAACGATTACGAAGCAATTCTATCCGCTCCATTGTCCTCTTTGCAGTGGTTAGTACCCAATTATTTCTCGCGTTTTCCTCTACCACCTCTACCTCTTCAGCCAGTACGCTAAAGTACCCCACACCTTCACGAGCATGCAAGATAGCGCTAAAAGCAACGAAGTCTCTTTTCTCGGCTGTATTATTGCGTATATATTGTTTATTTGTATAGATATTAAGAGCGGATGTCAAATCGTTTATTTTCATCCTGGCTATATTCCCCCTTTTCTCTACTTCTTCCACTTCTCCAACGCCAAAGAGTCTATTGCATCTCGCACAGGTAGGGGTAATAATGGTCGTCATCCCATTTTCCTTTATAACATAGTCGCTCTCCGATAGCTCGTCAAAAAACACTCTACACTCGTACTTCCTCTTTTTCCCGCGCATGTCACAACTAACTAAAAATTAAGAAAATGTGATGGCTGCGTATCCGACAACGCTGGACCGATCACCCGTGCTGTCACCGCTTGTTGCGTATGACACTAACTCTCCTGCCCTTGCACCGAGTCTTTTTGCCGCATGCATTACTGCTGCTATCGGTCCAATCCCGCATGCGGTCACGTTTCGTGCATACACCCTATTGTAGAACTTAGATACATCTAACTCTTTTATCGCTTCGATTGCGTATTCGTCCTTATCCCTTGCTATCCCCTCGGGTTCATAATGGGTAAAATCCGAAGATGCGAGCATAACCACTTTCTTATCCGTTTTTGCAATCGTGTCTGCTAACTCATTTCCTACCTCTTTCGCAGTATCTTCATCGCTTAAACTCATGCAAATAGGAACGAAAGTGAATTGTTCATGGAAGAGGAATTGAAGAAACGGGAGTTGAACTTCTATGGAGTGCTCGTATCTATGCGCATTTTCATCAAGGTCTATAATCCGTTTTGGTAGTGCATCTACAAATGCGCTGTCTATATCTAGCGCACCTAAAGGCGTTTCCCAGGTGTCCGTGGAAACAGCAACGAGCGAACCTATGCCTTGATGGTTAGGACCGAGGATGACAAAGATGTCCGCGCTGGGAAGTTTGGCGTAGGCACCCGCAGCTACACTGCACGAATGCATATACCCCGCGTGAGGAACTACCGCACCAATAACACGCTCGTCTTCTTCTCTCGTTAGACCGGCGAAGCAATCATTTAACTGCCTTTCCAAACCTGCTCTTTCACCCTCATAAAAGGCTCCTGCCACTACCGGTCTTCTCACTTCTCAGCTCCCTCTCCTACCCTACTCTACTCTACTCTACATATCAGCCTCAAAATCATCTACCGAGTAATTGAATATGAACTCTTCTTCTTTACCTACGCTACGGAGCCTCTCCCGCAGCATTTCTCTTGCAAGCAGCCAATAAACAGTGGCAAGCGCTTTCCTACCTTTGTTATTCGTGGGAATGATAAAATCTAGCTCAGAAGTTGAATTGTTTGTATCGCATAGCGCCACGATGGGTAGACCTGCAGCCACGCCTTCCCTTAATGCCTGCTCGTCAGTCATTGGATCGGTCACGACCAGTATGGCAGGCTCAGTGAAGTACTCACATCCGGGATTTGTTAACGTTCCTGGTATGAACCTTCCGACTATTGCCGCAGCCCCCGTAACCTCCGCGAACATGCTCACTGGATGATGTCCATATTCTCTTGACGATACAACTAATATGGAGGGGGGGTCATAATTTGCCAAAAACCGTGCTGCTGACTTCAGTCGATCATCTAAAGTTTCTATATCTAAGAGATACAAACCGTCGGGTCTTGCCTGGTAGATAAATCTCTTCATATCACCTGTTTTTTGCTGCGTTCCTATGTGAACACCACTGGCTAAGTAATCAGGACTGGGTATTAATGTATCTGTTTTTTCCGCTTCTTCTGCCATGTTTCTTTTACCTCATTCTATTAATCATAATACTGGCTTAATATATAAATATGGGTGGTGAAGGGGAAAAGGAAACAGTAACGGGCTATATAGCGCAGTTGAGGGCAAAAATCCACTATCACAATTATAGATATTATGTTTTGGATGAGCCGGAGATTTCAGATGTCGACTATGACCGGCTATTCACGGAGTTAGAGGAGCTTGAGCGGAAGTATCCCGAGTTGATAACACCCGATTCGCCAACACAGCGGATAGGTGCGAAGCCTGTGGCTGAATTCGGGACGTACGAGCACAGCATACCGATGCTGAGTTTGAATAGTGTTAATACCGAGGTAGCGGTAAGGGATTTCGATGAGCGGGTGAGGCGGATGCTTGGCGTGGAAGAGATAGAGTACGTGGTGGAGCCGAAGATAGACGGACTGGCAATGGAACTCGTGTATGAGAATGGCGTCTTCATAGTGGGGAGTACAAGAGGCGATGGGAAGACGGGCGAGAATATAACACAGAATCTTAAGACGATAAAGACTCTACCTCTACGTATCCTCTCGGAGACAGCGCCTTTACTGGAAGTAAGAGGCGAGGTATTCATGCCGGTGAGCAAATTCAAAGAGCTTAATGATTCGTTAGGCGCGAAGGGGGATCGGATGTTTGCGAATCCTAGGAATGCCGCGGCTGGCTCTGTGAGACAGCTTGACCCGAGGGTTACCGCCTCTCGACCTCTTGATTTCTTTGCCTATGGCATTGGGAGAACGGAAGGGAAGGCGTTTTCAACGCAGTGGGACGTATTAGCGTATTTGCATAAGATAGGCTTTAAAGTAAGCCCGTTGATAAGACGGTTTAAGGAGTTCGAGGATGTGATTAAATATCATGATGCAGTGAAGGAGAAACGAGATGAGCTGGACTATGAGATTGATGGTATAGTCGTGAAGGTAAATCGGATAGAGTATCAAGAAAGATTAGGGCTCATTTCGCGTAGTCCACGGTGGGCGATCGCATACAAGTTTCCTGCAAGGGAAGAGTTTACAACGGTGAATGACATTGTGGTGCAGGTGGGGCGGACAGGAGCTTTAACGCCTGTTGCGATATTAGCGCCTGTGCAGATAAGTGGCGTGACTGTAAGTAGAGCAACATTGCATAACGAAGATGAGTTGCGAAGGAAGGATGTCCGGATAGGTGATACGGTGGTGGTGGAAAGGGCCGGCGATGTTATACCGGAAGTTGTGAGTGTGATAAAATCGAAGCGGACTGGCGCGGAGAAAGAATTTAGGATGCCTGGTAGGTGCCCGATCTGCGGCGCGGACGTGTTGAAAGAGGGTCCGATTGTGCGGTGTATTGGCGTTTCGTGCAGTGCACAGTTGAAGGAGTGGATAACGCATTTCGCTTCGCTTCGTGCAATGAACATAGACGGGCTGGGTGAGAAAGTAATAGCGCAGTTATGTGATAGGGAAATGGTTTCCGATGCCGCTGATTTGTTCTTCTTAACAAAAGGGGACCTCTTGAAGTTGGATCGGATGGGGGACAAATCGGCGCGGAAGATCTTGAATGCACTGGAAAAGAGCAAGCATACTACTCTCTCTCGGCTCATCTATGCTCTAGGAATAAGGCATGTGGGGGCGCATACGGCATCTCTGCTTGCTGATAATTTCAGTGAACTAGAATCGTTACGGAATGCGAGTTATGATGATTTGGTACACATACAGGAGATAGGACCGGAGGTAGCAAAGAGCATTATTCTGTTCTTCAAGCAGGGCGGCACGAAGGATTTGTTAGGGAAGTTGGAGCGGGCTGGGGTGTGGTATGAAAAGAGAGAGGCTGCGGCAGAAGCGAAATTAGAAGGGCAGACGTTTGTGTTTACCGGCCGAATATCTATGGCACGAGAGGAGGCGAAGAGTATCGTGGAGCGGTTAGGCGGTAAAGTAGCGTTGAGTGTGTCTAAGAAGACGGATTATGTGGTGGCAGGCGAGGAAGCAGGGTCTAAGTTGGAGAAGGCGGAGAAGCTTGGCGTGAAGATAATAGATGAAGCGGAGTTTAGGGAAATAATAAGGGATGGATGATTTTGATTGGTCTTTCGGGGGATGTCTAAACTATCAATGCTAAATGAGGAGATGGTAAGAGGAAGGTATACAGCGCTTATGTATATCCTTCCGGTCTAAGCTTTTTGTGTAGAAAGAATGAATTAATTTTAGAGATAGCAATTAATCGCTTAGAGATGAAGAAATGATTGCACAAAAACAAATAGAAAAGATACTGAAAATAATAGTGGATAAGTACAAACCAGACAAGGTTATTCTTTTTGGTTCTTATGCCTATGGCCACCCTAGCAAAGATAGTGATTTAGACTTGTTAGTTGTAAAAGATAGCAATTTACCGCGATACAAGAGGGCAAGGGAGATTAGAAAGCATCTTTGGGGAATTACTGATATTCCAAAAGACATTATTGTTTATACTCAGAAGGAAATTGACGATTGGGTAGAAGTGAAAGAGGCATTTATCACAAATATAGTGGAAAAGGGCAAGATATTATATGAAAACAAAAAGAGAATTAATAGATAGTTGGATTGCTAAAGCAGAAAAAGATTTAATCAGTGCAAAGCATGAATTATCGTTCTCCGATGCAGTGACAGAAACCGTTTGTTTCCATTGTCAACAGGCTGTTGAAAAGTATTTAAAAGCATATCTAGTTTTTCTTGGTATTTCTTTTACCAAGACTCATGAAATTGGTGAATTAATTACAAAATGTGAAAGTAGAGATAGCGAAATTTCTGTATTGAAAGAAAAAGCAGATAAACTTACCGATTATGCTGTTGAAGTTCGATATCCCGAGGACGAGTTTGAGCCAACGTTAGAAGAGGCAAAAGAATCCTTCGATATAGCAAAGAAAATAAAAGAATTCGTTTTAAATAAAATTACAGTCATCTAAAGATTAAAGAGGATCACTAAAAAATGAAAGTTCATCCGAAGTAAGATGTCTACTGAAGATTGGGAGGAAGCCGCCAGATGCTTCTATAACCAAAATTGGAGGCGCCTCATAGAAATTAACGAGGCTAAACTGAAAGACGATCCGAACTCGGAGTTTTTGCTCTGGGAGACTGCGGACGCTTACTTCACTCTTGGAGACTACAAAAGAGCACTAGAGATCGGAGAGAGGATTCATGAGTTGTATCCTGACAGCCCAAATGCTGAGGATATAATCGAGAGATCTAAGGCCATGCTAGAAAAAAATGTCAAACAAGAAAATTCGCAGTTTTAGGTATGGCTGATTACGATGCAATTCCAAAAGATAAAAGGGATAAAGAAATCGGGACGGAAGACAACCCACTACCACTAATATCTTTCAAAGATCGTTCAAAAAAGAATCTTGGCAATAACACAAATTAATGCTGTTATAAGATAATAATATTGTTGGGCAATTATCACTAACTGCATCCGGAAAAGAAAGAGATGTTAGTTGTGTGTATTAGGGAGGAGCTTAGATGTATCCTGAAGAGGAGCTTAGATGTATTACAGGAGAGGCGAAATCCGCTTGGGTTAAGAAAGGGGCTACTCTTAGTGATAAGTCTGCTCGAAAAGAATTTGGACTTACACAAGAGGAAATTGTTGAGGCCATTAACGATGGCAAGCTGCAGTACCGCATTAATATTATATTCGGAAATCCATATTTCAAGCTGGTTCGAAGTGAAGTAGAAGCATTTGTAGATGAAAAATACGGTAGCAACTATCTTAAGAACAAGAAAAACAAGAAAGAGTTGGCACAGGTCTACAAAGAATTGAAGCGGTTGAAAGCTCATGTGGCTATCTAGAACAAAGAAAAGCTGAACAGCTAGCTAGTCTTGATGAATGAATAGGCCTAACAAAAGCAATTAGAAGAAAAAAGGTTACAAGACGTTATTTTTGAAAAAAAAAGAATTTATTGAGGTGATGTATTTGGACGCTGTTGTAACAAAGGAGTGAGGGGTTTAGTAAACGTTGTAAGACCGAAAAACATTTTATCAGATTGCAAATATGAAAGAGGTTACCTAAAATCGGGAACCATGCAAAACGGTCTACACAGGAATATGTCTGCGGAAACCCTTTTTGAGCTTCCTGCAATCGTGAGGCTATGCCATCTATGTCAATACCCAAAAATGTCTTCAAGTTAGTGTAAGTGAAGACATTGGATAAAGAAGCACTGGCGTTAGCTAAATTGTATGTTTCAGCGACTTTGATCCCAAAACGGATAAACCATTGTAATTCTCGTGGCACATTTCCAGTTAAGGACGCTAATCAACGTAAATGCTTCAATAGATTGTCCTTCTTATTTCGGATAAGATAGTCTTTAACCTTTTTAGCTAATTTTGATGGAAGGCTCGCCAACTTAATACTTTTTCCCTTAATTTTTTCTAAATCCTCTTTTAAATCAGGATAATCGATTGCTTCTTGGGGGATGGTGACAACCTCCTTCACGCCTGTGCCAAAAGCTTCAAGTCCAATGGTTATAACAAGTTCTTTGTGCACGCCAGGTTCCAAGGAGATCGTTATATCATCAAGTTTTTTATCAATACCTTCCAGAATTTTAGACATATTAATATATGGTATAACAAAGACGATTATTTCATTTACGAGGCTAAGCTTATCTTCAAGATATTCCTCTTTTTTTAGATTTTCAAGTTTAATGTAGCTAAAATTTCTCTCACTTTCAGGGAGATTTTCAACCATGAATGTCAGATTAGGAATAAGTCTATTGATACTTTTGTCTAATTCTTTGGGGTTCCTTATCTTGATTATTTCTCTGAGTGCTTTGCATGAGGGATTAACGTATTCTTCGGCTTCTGTGCCTCTGGCAGCATCGCAGAGAACCTTTGTCTTTTTGTCAATTTCATTAAGTAATTTTTTTATCCTCCGATCGATTATCGGCAGCCCCATCTTGATCAATTTTGTTGCCCTTTGCGCCCTTGGCGCTTTATCCGTCGGGAAATCGCGCAATTGTGCGGTATCGAGGAGTTGTGCGGCACGCTCGCAGCATCTCCGGTAGGTATTGAGATCGCATTTGATTGTCTTCTGGTCCATTTCCCGAACCTTCTGGACTTCTCTTAGAGCGTTTGCGAGGTTTTCCACAGCTTCGAGTAGCAGCTTTTCACGCCACGAACCTTTCGATGCACTTTTTGCCTCGGCAAGATATTTCTGTACTTCAACTTCTGATGTCTGCTTGAATGTTATTAGGTAGAACGAGCGGTAAAATAGATGACAGAATCTGGCGGGATTGACCCAAGTTGCTTCTACTGATGATTTTTCAAAAAATGGCAAAGCATTCTCTAATTCTTTCCTGAAGTCCTCTTCACTTTCCGCCTCGGTTGCCTTAAATATAGATACCCTGCCCGAAGAATAATTTGCGAATATCCGCACAGATCTGTCTTTGTCCTTTGTTAACCGGATTAAGTCGTCCCATGCCTGTTTCTTGTCTGGAATATGAGGAAAAGCCGTACCCAGCAATTCCGCTGATCTCCGCCGCAGTTCGCCGTCCGTGTCCACTGCCAGCTGATGCAGCCCGTTCCATATTTGTTTCTTGTCTGGAATATGAGGAATAACAGCGCTCAGATAATCCGGTTCGATGTACCACATATCCTTGTCTCTGTCCTTTGCCAACCGAATTAAGTCGTCCCATGCCTGTTTCTTGTCTGGAATATCAGGAAAAGCAGTACCCAGCAATCCCACTGATCTCCGCCGCAGTTCGTCGTCCGTGTCCACTGTCAGCTGATGCAGGTCGTCCCATGCTTGCTTCTTGTAAGGGATAAATTGAAAAGTATAACCCAGTATCATTGCTACTCGCCCCCACATATCGTAGTCTTTATCCTTTATCAACCGAATTAAGTCGTCCCATGCCTGTTTATCGTCCCAGACAGAGCAAAAAGCAGAAGACAGTGAATCTGCTGCTGCCCACCGTACATCGTTGTCTTTATCTTTTGCCAGCCGGATTAAGTCGTCCCATGCCTGTTTCTTGTCTGGGAGAACTGAGCGGTTACTTCTAAGTTGATTCACTGCCTCTCTGCGTTCCGCTACTTCTATGCTTATACTTTTCCTGTGAATCTCCGCCTGATTTACCAAATCCACGTCACCACCTATTCTAGTCGCATACCTTATTTTTGGTAAGTTAAACTTTACTTTTGGTATGTTTAATTATTTCTGTTAAAATTTGAGTTTTTAGGGGGTCGTAAAATGAAAAACGAAAAACTTTATATAACCATTTTTCCATATTTTGGGGGGGGGGGGGGGGATAGGTCTAAAACAAAATGAGGGGACTTATAAGGGAATATGAGGAAATTTGTGAAAAGATAGGAGAGAAAGCAGAAAGGAATACAATCCTTTTTAGCCGATTTGAGGTTCCACTCCATACAAACTCCTCAAATCCCCTGAAGGGCTCAAGCCAAGATTCATCGTCATAATCAAATCGTGTCTCAAGAGATCCAAATGCATATTGAAAAAGTGATAAAATAAAGGAGAAGCTGGAAATATGGGAGAAGAATTATTTTAAAGAATTACAAAAAGCCATTTTTGGCAACCTATCAAAATAGCAGCAGCAGTTATAACAATTACTTTAGCTGTCAAGCCCTGGTTATTAGGTATTGAACTTCCTGCATCATTGCGGATTGCTATGTTTGTTATTTCGATTACAATTATCTCATTTTTATTGTTTGGCATGTATTTTATGCCGAAGATTCCAATTTATCCTAAAAGACTAAAAGATTTGATTTTATGGGAAATGAACTTCTGAAATTTATAAAAAATGCCAAATCGGTTAAAATCTCGAATATTTCGTTTACAATTCTCTTAAAAGTGCCTAAATTCAAAGAGATGATAAAAAACAAGATTGAAGAAGGTGCTAAATTTGAAATCTTACTTGTTAAGAGAAAGAGAAAGGGTAATGATATAAGTTATCTTAGAATACGGGAAGATGACGAAGATAATAGACAATTAATACCGAAATTAAATGAGATGCTCTTTGAACTTTTTTGTTTTTACTAGGAGATCTGTACCCACTTAGGAATAACGATGAAGGGAGTTTATTCAAGAACTTCCAAATTAAGGAATATTCCTTTGCTCCAGTAATGTGCATGTATATTTTTGATGAGAAAGATTTGATTTTCGGACCATATATATCAAGGGAGTGCGATAATATTCCTCTATTTCACTTAAAGAAGAGAATATATAGAAAGAACATTTCTGGAGCGTTTAATGAACTTGAACTCCACTATGTGACACTTAGCAACCCAATCATGAAAAACAAAATTTGTGCTAATGATTTTTGCTATTTTGATAGAAAAGAAGATAAATCAATCCATGCTTTGATCGAGAGAAAATATTCAGGTCTTTTTAACCATTTAACTCCTCAAAAAGAGGCAGAATATGAAGATTATTTGATATGGAAGAAGAATGATTCGATTCCTGACGAATTTATCAAAGGATTAGCTGAAGAAGAAAAAGAAGGGAGATTTGATGCAGTGATGAGACATATTGTGGCTGAAATAGAAAAATAGATACATTATAAAATGAGGGGCTACAAGATTTTTATGCTTGTCGGTATTGTTCTTGCATCTACAATTTTGGTGTCCGTAGGGGTAGCATATATAAGCAGTTCGAGAAAAAATTCTGAGGTAAGATACGCGCTTTCGACCAAAACCCCGCGGGACTCGATGAAGGTAACGAATGGGTCACCATTCACAACCCCACCAACAAAAGCGTGGACATCGGAAACTGGACTTTAGAAACCACTAATGGCTCAACAGTAAGTGTATGGATAGCCGAAGGCACTACCCTTTACCCCGGAGCCTATATTACTATTAGCCCTTCTTATCGTTGGATAGACAACAACCACGAATCATTAATCCTGAGAGATGCAGTTGGCGAAGTAGTAGATAGAACACCCGTTGTAAACGATAACGAGAGCGATAACAGATATTGGATGCGTAATAACTCAGGGTGGACTTTTGGCGTTAAGGATTTAGAGAAGGGGGAGTTATGGAGCGAATACGTTAAGAACGTAGTTGACGGCGATACGGTTGATCTCCATTTCAACATTTGCAGGATCCAAAGGGTAAGATTAGAGGGGATTAATGCGCCTGAGATAGGCGAAGAAGGATATGAAGAAGCGAAAGAGTTTCTGAATGAAACGTGCATGTGGGAAGAGGCTAAGCTCGATGTGGATGATATGAGGCAATATGACTCGTATTATATGATACTGGCGGTTGTTTATGTTAATGGAACAAATGTTAATGAGAAGATGGTAAGAGAGGGATATGCAGAGGTTATGTATATTCCACCTCCTGAGTTTGATTGTCGTGAGTGGGGAGGATGAAGTTATATGGGATAAAGAATACATTACAATTACCTAATTGAGGCGGTGGGGAAATGTGATAGAAGGTTCAACTATAAGGGGGTATATACGAAGTAAACTTTGGATATAATGCCAAAATGGAAATTTATGCGAACTCGAGTTTGGATATACCGGAGTTGTACGAAATAACCTTGTAGAGGAAAAACGATGAGTAATGACATGCAAACAATCGGATCAAACCCAGTAGGATTAAAAGGACGATTTGCTGGTATAATAATGAACTTAATACATACCAATCAATATAAAAAAATCATTCAAAGGCATATTATTGATAAGATTGACACAACAAATCACCTATCAATACTGGATGTTGGATGTGGTGGAGGTAAGGTGATAAGCCTTTTTTTCTCTATGTTAGAAAAATCAAAAATATACGGTATTGACCATTCAGTTGATATGGTTAACCTTTCAAGCAGAGTTAATAAAGCAGGTATTTCTGATGGAACAGTTAATATTGTTCACGGTAATGTAAATAAGCTTCCATATTCTGATGATTTTTTTGACATAATAACTGCCTTTGATACCATTAATTTTTGGAATGATTTTGATAATTCTATTATTGAAATTAAACGAGTTTTGAAACAGAACGGAATATTTTTAATAGCCAATGGATATCCAAAAGAAGGAACAAAATGGTGGAATTTTGTTAAATTCAAAAATGATAATGAATATCGAGCAGTATTATCAAATCATGGCTTCAAAAAAATAAATATAATGATAGAAAAGGATACAATTATAATACTAACAAACAAATGAAACTGTTTGCAAGGTTACTTCGCACAACAGAGCATATGTGCTCCGCTGCGCTTCGGGCTTTGCCACATTTTGCTTCCGCGATGCTCCCGCAAAACGTCACATATGCTCGGGACGTTATACGAAAGCACGCAGAGAGATTAGGATGGTAGAGAAGATGCAGTATAAAGAAATCATCAGAAAACTGGAGTCTATGTCTGACCAAAAAATAGTGGAGGATATGGTACGGTTTGGAATCAATCCGAAGAACGCCTATGGAATATCCATGCCCAACCTGCGAAAGATAGCAAGGGAAATGGGTAAAAATCATCTTCTTGCTCAAGAGCTCTGGTCATCAGGTGTTCATGAGGCTCGGATACTTGCCAGTGTGATCGATGAACCCAAGATGGTAACCGTGAAACAAATGGAGAATTGGGTGAAAGACTTTGACTCTTGGGATGTCTGCGACCAATGCTGTGGCGATCTCTTCGATAAAACAGAATTTGCTTATCAAAAGGCGATGGAATGGAGTAAAAGGGATGAAGAATTCGTCAAGAGAGCAGGTTTTGTTTTGATGGCTAAATTAGCTCTTCATGATAAGAAGGCAGAAGATAAAGCGTTTTTGACGTTCTTACCTATCATAAAAAGAGAGTCTATTGATGATAGAAACTTCGTCAAAAAAGCGGTGAACTGGGCATTAAGGCAAATTGGAAAACGTAATGTAGATTTAAATATTGCTGCGGTTGAAACTGCTAAAGAGATTCAAAAGATGGATTCAAGAAGCGCAAAATGGATTGCTGCAGATGCACTTCGGGAATTAACCAGTGAAGCAGTTCAACAAAGATTGCGATGATAAAAATGTTGGCGTGCCTTCGTCTAACAGCGGATAAAAGGCTTCGTTTCACTTCGCCCAAATTGCCTTCGGCAACTTCTTTTATCCGCAAAACGTTAGCAGCACTTTACAAATTTTTTCATGCCGCAGCTAACGTCCACCCGTGGAACTCGAGCACTTCATGGAAGATTTATACAATAAGGTTAATTTATGAGCTCCAAGGATTGGTGATCCACCAGAGCTCATGACCCCGATCCAAAACAAATTATACATTTGTATAACAGCAAAAAGTGCGCACTTTCTAACATGCTGAGAACGGTCGCAGAACGGCCATAGAATGGCGGAGTGCATAGCTACAAAAAGCAAAACCAACGGTTTTAATGTGATTTGGAGAGATTACAGAAGAATGAACATAGGGGCGGTGATTAAAATGGGGTACTTTTAGTGTTGATGGATCATAAATATCACCAACTCTCTATTTCTAACTCCCTTATTCGGTTATAATGCTTGATATTCCTTGTAATTAATTTTTCATTGTTCGCCAGTGCTATGCTTGCTACCAATGTATCTATATCTCCTATTAGTTCTCCCCTTTCTTTAAGCTCAGAATTAAAGTTTAGTCTTAGCACGCATTTTTCGATAATCAAAAAATAGTAGTGATTAAGAGAGGTTACTTTTTGCCTTTTATTGTGCCCTAGCAAGAGAGAATAAGGCGGTACTGCGGAATGAAAGGAGGGGGAATAAAGGAGAAAGAAAGGTCATCCATAGGGAGGTATATACGCAGTACTGCGGATATAACGAAGTTATCGGAAATTGCTTTTAATATATAAATTATAAAATAAAATTGGAGAGATTGGAAAAATGGAAGTGAAAGAATTAATCGCCAAAGAGATAGAAAATGTACCTGAGCCTTATCTTATAGAAATATTGGATTTTATCCGATTTTTAGAGACTAAGGCTTTAGAACGAAAGATGGAACTTGCACTGGCAAGTGAAACATCTCTAAAAAAGGATTGGCTGAAACCGGAGGAGAACGAAGCATGGAAAGATTTGTAAAAGGAGATGTAGTAGTCGTTCCTTTTCCCTTCTCTGATTTAACTCAAGCTAAAAGACGACCAGCTTTGATAATTGCAGAGTTAGAAGGTAATGACTTGATTCTTTGTCAGATAACCAGTCAATCAATTAGGGACAGATATGCACTTTCAATTGACGACTATGAATTTGAAACTGGAGCGCTTAGGCAAAGGAGTAATGCGCGACCAAACCGCATATTTACAGCAGATCGACACATCATCCTCTACCGAGTTGGTCATCTCAAACCCGAAAAGGTGGATCAAATAATTGATAGGATAGTAGACATCCTTCGACAATGAATATGCAACTTCCAATAACAGAGCGTATCTGGCTTCGGCTATCGCCTTCGCCCAAATTCCCCTTTGGGGAACTTCTGAGATGTTCGTGACGTTATCTGAAATATTACTCGCCGCAGATATTCTACAGTAGACTTTATTAATAACAACCATAGTTATTTTCGATAGGCTGAAAGGATTGGAATACAAAGGATGCGATCTCTTCTTCACTTACAGCGACTAAGTCTATCGCCGTCCCCCACACTCCGAATTTATCACGTAGGAATCCACAAACATACTTTTGGGTATCCTACTTTAGAGTATGTTCTTTATAAATCTGCCCAAGAGGAAAGTCTTTGTATTTAAACATACATCTGTAATTATTATGTGTGAAAAGTGAGGTGAAATATGGACTATTCACAAATAGAATAAATCAGCTCTGATAACAAGATGATAAACCTCGACATGGCACGGATCTTTGACGAAATAGCAGACATTTTTGAGGTGAAAGGAGAGAACCCGTTCAAAATAAGAGCGTATAGACGAGCAGCTCGTACGATAGAATCGCTTACGCAGGATTTGAAAGTGATAGCGGAGCGAGGCGGAATTAGCAAATTGAAGAAAATTCCCGGTGTTGGTGACGCAATCGCGAAGAAGATACTGGAGATTGCAGAAACCGGCGATTGCAAGAAACATATAGAACTAAAACAAGAAGTGCCATCCGGCGTGCTTGAACTCCTGGCTATTCCGCGCGTCGGGCCGAAGACAATTGCAAAAGTGCATGACGAGCTTGGTATCTGCAGCATAGCTGACCTGGAAGAAGCTGCCAGGTCACATAACTTGGAAAAGCTTCCAGGATTAGGTGCCAAAGTGGAAGAGAACATATTGAAAGGAATAGCGCAATACAGAAGCTATAAAGGCCGTGTTCTGCTTTCCGAAGCGCTTCCACGTGCGGAATCGATAGTAACCGAATTGAAGAAGTTGGATGCAGTGGCGAAAATAACCATTGCCGGGAGCTTGCGCAGGATGCGTGAGACGATCGGTGATATAGACATATTAGTGGTCTCAAAGAGACCGCGAGATATAATGGACGCATTTACAAGTCTAGACGGCGTCGAGGACATAGTGGCAAAAGGCGATACGAAATCATCCATTGTATTACGGGGTATAAATGTGGACTTGCGGGTCGTAGATGAAGCATCTTTTGGTGCCGCAGCTCATTACTTCACGGGCTCCAAGCACCATAACATAAGAATACGGGAGTTGGGCATGAAGCAAGGGTTAAAAATAAACGAATATGGCATCTTCCGAGGTGATGAGCGGATAGGCGGGGAAGATGAAGCGGACGTGTTCGCGAGTGTAGGTCTAGCATATATCCCACCGGAGTTGAGAGAAGATCGGGGCGAGATAGAAGCCGCTAAGGCGAATAGGATACCTGAATTGGTGGCGGCGAACGATATAAAAGGCGATCTGCACGTGCATACAAACTGGAGCGATGGTAAGAACAGCATAGAAGAGATGGCTCTGACTGCTATTTCTTCCGGTTATGAGTATATTGCGGTAGCGGACCATTCTCCTGCGGTTGGTATTGCCGGTGGCATGACGGCAGAGAAGATAACGAAACGGGATGTGGAGATAGAGGAGGTAAACAAACGATTTGAAGATGAAGGCATCAATTTCAGCGTTTTGTCGGCATCAGAAGTAGATATAAAGTCCGATTTCTCTATGGATTTTCCTGATGACATATTGGAATCATTAGACGTGGTCGTGGGTGCGATCCATACTAAATTCACGCAAGATCGTGAGACTATGACAAAGCGGATAGTTACCGCAATGGAGAACCCCAACGTGGATATAATTGCGCATCCCACCGGTCGTCTCCTGGGGAAGAGGGACCCGTATGAAGTGGATATGGAGCAGCTTATGGAATCGGCAAAGGCTACGGGCACCGTCATGGAGCTTAATTCGTTCCCCGGTCGGCTAGACCTCAACGACATCCATTGCAAGATGGCGAAGGAATATGGCGTGCTCATTGCCATCTCAACGGATGCACATGATGCGATGCAGATGCGCGATGTGATAAAATATGGGGTGGCAACTGCAAGAAGAGGCTGGCTCGAACCGAAGGATGTGGTGAATACGAGGGGGTTAGGGGACATAAGGGGGTTATTGAAGAGGCGATAAAAAAAACTGTCCATTTTTATTGTACCTAAAGTATAACTTCTACATATTTAGTTTAGGACGCAGATTTACGCTGATTTACGCAGAAAGCTATTTGTAACCCAGTATATTATAAACAGGATAGAAGATTCTAATAATCTCCTCCGTCTATTAAACCTTATACTAAAAATCCTGATTATCTGCGTTCATCTGCGTCCGATAATCAAAATTTATTCTTTCTTGTTTGCTATTAAAACGTTTTCAATTCCTCCCTTATCACCATCTCAGTTATCTCAGTTATGTTTGCGAGCCAGGAATCGGTTATCCGCTCCACCTCCTTCTCTATTGCCCCCAAGTTCACATCGCTTTTGGGAACAATCTGAGCATTTGCCACCTTCGGGTCGTCTATACCCCTACCTATCTCAGAGAGGATCTTTATATACACCTCCTGTATTCCGTCCACCTTTGCCACTACCTCGCTCGCTATAGTATTAGCAAGCAAATTGTATATCTTCCCGGTATGGTTAACCGGGTTTTTTCCCGGTGTTCCTTCCATGCTCATCGGCCTGTTTAATGTGATAAGTCCATTGCACCTGTTACCGCGACCCTCAGCCCCGTCATCACCCATCTCCGCAGATGTCCCTGACACAGTGATAAAAACAGAGTCAGGCGAGTCAGCCACGTTTATCATGGTATTTACTTCCCTGGATGTATAAGCTTCTGCAACACCGTTTATATATTCCTTTAATCCGCGCCTTGTATCCTTATAATGCTCGTAATCATCCACGTATTTGGATACAAAAGCATCTCCTATCGTTAATGATATCTTGTCCTTTTCTCTAAGTGCCATCACCTTCATATCCTCTCCTATCGCTTTCTCCTTGTTGCGTAAGTCAGCCATCACTTTATTTTCTGCATTAAGAGCTATGGACTCTATTTCAG
>WSZT01000182.1 GCA_013139985.1 Candidatus Methanophagales archaeon
CATATACGGGGCGTGATCCTCTTCAATTAAGGTTATCGTTCCATCAATAACACCATCACGATACTGTGCACATGTAAACGTAACAGGAATTTCTATATGTCCTAAATCTGTATTTTGGGGTTTTAAAGTTCCTTCGCCTTTTCGCTCAAATATTTTCTCTCGAAGCACGCTCATTTTGAAGTCCCCCTGCTTCTTTTTGTCTCCATTTTTTTGGTTCTTCTACGGTACTTCAAAGCCCCAACGCAATACGCAATCGCAGATCTATTTCGTTCATCAAATCCCTGTCCATGTCACCTAAAACGCGCAGCACAAGCGACTTATGGAGCAACGCTAACTTATGCGTTTTAAATACCGAGCGATAAATCAAACCCGTTTTCGGAAAGGAAGGATGATTTGGTTCAAGGACGAAATCAGTCGAGAGTGTTTTCGCGGGCATCGAGGAGGAGATGAAAAGACAGAGAACGTCATCTAATTTGCGCATTAATTGGTCAGGCATAAACCACTACCGCTGGACGGACTTTTATGCTACTCAGGTCAGTAAACGGGTAGCGGACAAGAACTATAGTACCTCGTCTTACGATTCGCTGAGCCATTTTACCGCTTCACCATCTTCAATGGAATAGACGCCTTCTTCTTTGGCATCTAGCCAGTCGAAACTCCCGGATTCCGTGACAAGTTGCATGAGTTCTTGAGTGGGTATGTCATCGGTCAGAACAGAGAGGTCATGCAATTTCCGCCGTGCTATAACAAAAGCTGCGAATGTCTCGACTTCAGCACGCTCTTGAGGCGTCATATTTTCAAGTAATTGCGAGAGTTTTTTTGCGATCGACATGATTTAACCGCCTTGATATTATCTTCTAGGAATAGTTTGATTTAACACTATATAAATATATGGCTCCACCCTATCTTCGCGTTTTAAGCTCTTTTCTATTATCAATTTTTGCGCTCATATAAATAATGGTCATGCTCTTCGGACCAATCTCTTGGCCCTTCAACCGTTCCGAAGAACTCGCTAAGTACATCCATCCAAAAGGCTCTGCTTACTTATTTCCTCTTTACGCTCGATGGCCACGAGATAACGCGCGTTTGGCTCCAAATTAACCGCCTCCTCGGGTATCAGTACTTTACCATCAAACACGGCATATCTATTTATATTCTGATAGCTTTGTAATACCTAGGAGTAAAAAATGGAGAGCCGATTTACTGCCGTCTTTCAAAAGACGGATAAATGGTGGATAGCCTTTGTTGAGGAGTTGCCAGGTGCAAATGCGCAAGGAGAAACAATTGATGAAATTTGATCGAAAAAATGATTGTGGGCGGGAAAGGGATCGAAGTGCTTAAAAAGATTAGAGAAATTATTGTGCTAAGCAGTGAAGAAAAAGAGGCAATTCTTAATGCAATTTACAGTAAAAGAGCTGAGAAGAGAGATTTCGATGATAGTCTTAGATACTGACATCTTGAAGATTGGCAAACCGGCAGGGCGGTTCGATACAATGATTGCCGCAATTTGCATAAATCAAGATGCCATGCTGTCTACGTTGAACAGAACGCACTTCGAAAGGTTTATCGCATTTGGGCTGAGGCGGTTCTATGTTTGAGCGGTAGTGAACTTTAAAATTGACAGAGATTTATCTCAGGATACATCTGAGGGTCTGTATTTCATTTGACATTGTATGATATTCTTCACGTTTTCTTAAAAGGCTTTGGATGCTATGCATGAACTTATATTTATTAAGGATACGATACATTACCATAATTGAAAATGCCGAGGTGAAAATGAGCGAGAGGGTTCAACTAAAGGGAGAACGGAAATTTCAAGAGCGGTATATTATAGACGAGAAGGGAGAAAAGACAGCAGTAGTCCTGCCAGTTGGGGAGTATGAAGAACTCTTAGAGGATCTCCACGATCTGGCAATAATCGCTGAACGTAGGGATGAGCCTATAATAGATTTCAAGGAACTTAAGAAACGGTTGAACCAAGATGGGCTCCTATGAGATTCACTGGAAAAACTCAGCAGAACGAGATTTACGGAATATCGATCCACAGCAAGTCCCTCGAATTATTAAGGCTGTTGAATCGCTCGTTGATAATCCTCTTCCGTCGCAACACCGTAAACTTCGGGGTTCCGAACGAGATTATCGGATCAGAGTTGGAGATTACAGAGTGATCTACCAACTGGATACTGAAACGAAAATTGTAATCATTTATCATGTCCGTCATCGTAGAGAAGCATATCGTAAGTTGTAACTTTATTAAAACTAACATAATTATAAAGCGATGAAGTAGGATATAGCCGATTTAAAATGTCAAATGTAAAGATATTCTGGGATCCGAAAAGGTCCGAACTCGATGCACTGGGCACGAAGAAGTACTTGAGGGCAACTGATGAGACACGCCTTATATGTCCATGTCCATTCTTGCCTCGCATCCGAGCTCACGAAGTTCTTTTACATAACAGCCCACTATATTTTAAAATAGCAATTAATCGCTTAGAGATGAAGAAATGGAAACAATAAAGCAGGTTTTTGAAGAGTTCCTGGAGGAAAACTAGCCATGCCGTCAAGATAGGCTTGGATTTTTTATTGGAGCATCTATATTTTTAATTTCGAAATGTAAGGTTTAAGAGATTTTTCTAACCTACACATCGCGTCAATCATAGCTTCATGAACCTCAGACCATTTATCATCATCTCGATATCCACCAATCTCATTTTTTTACTTAGCCTGCAAGCCCTTTTACCCTTGAGCACCGCTTCCTTTGAGAATACGTCGTAGATCGCGTCAAATTTGTCGAGATACTCGTCAAACGTATAGTATGCAATCTGACCTATACCGGGCTTGTCCGTTGGACTGGGCTTCATCTGACAGTTGAATACCGAGAACTCCTCGAAGTCCGTAACAATAGATAGCGGCAGTTTCGCGCTCCATGCATACCGTCTCTGTTGGTATGAGGGGCTGACTTCATCTTTTATGTTTATTGCCGGTTTTTTCGCTTCCACGAAGAATTTACGCTGGCTGCCGATTCTGAAACCGTAATCAGGTACTCGGGTCGAACTCCCGACCTTTATTGTATCTTCGAGAACAACCTCCTTGTATTGTTCCGCAAAGCCCTGCTTATTGCTCACGTCCCAGCCCAGAGCTTCAAAGAAAGGGTCAATGAATTCGCATCTTACCTGCGCTTCCTTATACGCTGACCTCTTGTAAACGTCTATGTTCGCACGGAACCGCGCAACGAGTTCTCCCACTTTCTGTTTTGCTTCTTCTTCTGTGTAAGTCATCCGCCCTCTATATTATCTATATAATCATTTATAACATTTAAAAATGTCGTGATGATGAGCATGGGAAAACGCGGATTTATACTTTTTATCCCTAAATGGGTGACCAATAGTTCTGGAAGCATACTAAAAACCATCAAATAATATGGGTTAATATGTATTTTTTCCAGTTGATGACGTAGCCTAGTGTAGCCTCATCATTTATATATAAAAAGAAACTATCTGAAATTAGAAAGATGAATAGCGAAACAAAACCAAGAATTGAACTATCTAAAACCGATATAATGGTTGATGAGGAATTTAGGATACGCATTACCAACCTTACGCAAGGTGAGACAATTAAGCTGAGTGCAGAAACCAAAGATGATGATGGCGTTATATGGAATAGTAACATTGAATTAAAAACGGATGAAAACGCATCTGTCGAATTAGAAGGCATTGATCCGGAGGGTTTATTTACTCGAATGCGTCCAAGACAACCGTCAAATAAGAGATATATTCCGATATTTGAAAAAAGGAACATTGAACCACTGAGTTTTACTATCTCATTTGAATCTAATTCTGGCTCTCGAGTAGCGAAACTAAAACGCCGTTTTCTACCTAAAAATGATTTCGCGCGTGTATCTGTTAATGAAGGTAAACTAATTGGCACACTGTTTTACCCTGAAGCAGATGGTCCACACCCTGTAATTATTTTCATTAGTGGTTCTGCAGGAAAATTTAACGAGCCTCGTGCTGCATTATTAGCATCAAAAGGTTTTGCTGTTTTTTCCGTGGCTTACTTTGGTATTGATCCTCTTCCAGAAGAGCTAATAGAAGTTCCTCTTGAATTTTTTGATTTGGCGGTCACTTATTTAAAAAAACAACCAATGATTAATACTGATAGACTAGGAATTTTTGGTTTTTCTAAAGGCGGAGAACTTGCTCTACTATTTGCTTCACGTGAACCAATTATTAAAGCCGTTATCGCTTATGCTCCAAGTTCATACGTTTGGCAAGGACTATCCAAGAAAGGGGAATTAAAAAGCTCATGGAGTTACAATGCTAAGCCACTACCTTTTGTACCAATGTATGTTACTCCAAAAATGTTTTCTGAGTTAACTTCTGGCAAACCCATTGCTTTCCGTGAAGCATACGAACGCGGACTTTATAAGTATCCAAAAGATGCTGAAGCAGCATGTATTCTCGTAGAGAAAATTAAAGCTCCCGTTTTAATTACATCTGGAGGTGATGATGCCATTTGGCCTGCTGATCAATTTGCTAAAGATATTGAGGAACGCATAGGTCGTGCTGGCGGAAATGTCATCCATTTCAATGACAAATTCGCAGGACATCTTACAACACAGGCATTCCTTCCAGCAGCTCAAACTATGGAAAATTTATTGTTCGGCGGGGAAGCAGACATCTCTGCATCTGTACTAGCTAAAGCGTGGCCAGAAACTATCCTCTTATTTAAGGGCAATTTATAAAGTTATTAAAAGATTAAGAAATAAGAAATGGGTTAGGCGTATGGGTGGAGTCCTAATATTATTTCGCTTACTATACATAACATAAGAGATTTCTTATACATAATCTTACCTCCCTTTCACTCCACTCGAAGAGCATTCCAAGCGTGTTCTCAGATCTCATTTTCCAGATAAATGCATCTTTTTGTCTGTTCGCTTCACCATAAGTTGAGGTGAAGCTTCTTGACGGAATAATTTCGGGACTCTACACCGCGTACTTATACATTCCTTTTCTCCAACAATTTATATTTGTCAACAACCTTTAAAAATTGATGAACCACTCAGTGAAAATAGGGTTTAGCTTTGGCTTAACCTCGGGAATAATCACAACTCTCGGGTTAATGGTAGGTTTAAATTCGGGCACGCATTCAAAACTAGTGGTTATTGGCGGTGTATTGACAATAGCAATAGCAGATGCGTTCTCAGACGCATTAGGCATCCACATTTCTGAAGAGTCCGAGAATAAGCACACGACGAAGGAGATATGGGAATCAACAATCGCTACTTTCGTGTCCAAATTTGCTTTCGCGTTGACATTTGTCATCCCGGTTCTGCTGTTTCCACTCACAACCGCGATTTATGTTAGCATTGTTTGGGGTTTTACTCTGTTAGGTCTTTTTAGCTTTTATATTGCTAAAGAGCAAGACGTTAAACCCTGGAAAGTGGTTATAGAACATCTGGTTATTGCCCTGGCAGTTATAATTATAACACATTATGTTGGCGATTGGATAGCCGGAACTTTTTGTTAGCTGATCCTATTGGCGTAATTGCTCAATAGCTTGTGGTATAAAGATAATGTTACATTGCAAGAAGACTATTAACTTATATGAACTATCTATATATTTATAACATAGCGGCAAGGATCAGAAACTCAAACAGCGAATCAACTCCGGCGACAAGCGCCGCGGCGAAAGATACCGCTGCCTGGTACACACCCAGCGTGGACGAATGTACCCGCAGACTGGAGGTAGATCCCGCTACGGGATTGGGCACTAATGAATCCGCCTAGCGTCTGCAAAAATATGGGCACAACGAACTTGCCGAGACCAAAAAGGAATCAGCTATCAAAGCGTTCCTGCGCCAGTATCATTCGCTCATGCAGATTGTTCTGTCGGCCATGGCGCTAGTCAGTATCATTATCCACGATTATTAATCTCAATAGCAGGTAGGCCATATCGCCAAGATGTTGCGAGAGACAAAAGCAATGCCAACACCGCTTACTAAGCAGATAAACCAGCTTATCCGGATCATACTGCTAATTGCGGCGGCGACATTTGTAGGTGTTTTGGCCATTGGCCTGGCTCGCGGCAACTCTTTCGATTCTCTTTTCCAACTTGGTGTTGCGCTGGCGGTCGGCTCGATTCCAGACGCCCTGCCGGCTGTCGTTACCACTGTTCTCTCCCTTGGGAACAGTAGCCATGGCCAAGAAGTACGCCATAATCAAGCGTCTTTCTTCTGTGGAAACCCTCGGTTCTACCTCTGCGATCTGCTCGGATAAGACCGGAACTCTAACCATGAACCAGATGACCGTCACTACGCTCGTGCTCCCCGGTGCCAGCTACCACGTGACAGGACACGGCTACAGTACAGAGGGGGATATTAAGCGCGTCGCAGGAGAAGGCGCAACAGATCTAGATTCCTCACGTTGGAACAGTGGGCGCTATGTTTGGTAGCCGCGGCGGCGGTACTTCTTCTGGGCGAACTCATAAAACCTCTGTTGCGGCTGATCCCCCGGAAGTAGGAATAGAAAGCGAGCATGTTCTTGAAAAAGTTATATATAATAAGGGGTATTATAGATGAAAGATCAAATCGAGGAGGTGAAGAAGAAAATGTTTGAATGCGAGATATGTGGAATAGAAACGGAAGATCTGAAGCTATTTGGTGAAAAACTGCTGTGCGAAGACTGTTATAACGAGTTGGAAGATGTTTTTTGCGATTACTGACGCACTTATATGAGCAAAAGTGATACGGAAGGCGGATAAAGATACTTGGCGCGGCACTGTCGAATTATCCAGTGGAATTGCTATATCCTTGAATTTCACCGCAGAGCACACAGAGAGCGCAGAGGCATCAAAAAAGCCGAGCCAAAGATTGGAACGGTCTTAAACTCTGCGCCCTCGGCGATCTCCGCGGTGATAAATCACTGGGTTTTTGGTCAACATTTATGATTTGTTTGAGCTTTGGTGCTTGTAATTTGAGCTTTTCGCTCTATGTCAAATACAACTCTGCTTTTACTCACAGCACATACCACCTCGAAGACCACGCCAGTACCCGTATCTTATCAATCTTCTGTTTCTCTAATACTGCTTTTGGGTCTATACTTCTGAGAAGTAGCGGGAAATCGTTGTCCTGTGTGATCATCTTGATCAGGTTATGCTCACCACTGGCAACCACCATTTCGAGTTCGCTTTTATACCCCGCTACCAGCGCCTCAAATGCAGATCGTGCCTTCTCTCCATGATGCCGGATGTCCTCATCTCGAAGCCGTTCGAATCTACGCTGACTCATTCCACCTTTCGTGTGCTTCTCCTTTACACTGCTGCGAACTATCTTGTACTCTATAACTCTCTCCCGATCAGATATCCCGATAAACGTCTCACCAGCATGCGCCAATAGGATGCAAATAACACGGTTAGTGTCCAATATCTCTTGCAACTGCGTAGTATCAAATGCACAATCCCGTTTCCACTGTGATTCCCGTATCACAAATGGCGGTGCCACGATCTGCGGCACCATGCCCGTCCTTTTCAGATCATAGAAGAGTACTATACCCGTAGGAGACTTAATCCTAGCCATCATGTATTTAACCGAGTTATCTAGCTCAAAGCGGTCGAGGTCGCGGACTGCCTCTTCGGGCCGCAGATATGCCGTAAGTAGGTCATCATTTCTCGACCTGAGCGAGCCAATTTGGAATAGTAGGTCAGAAGCTCGATCGGCCGTCAATGTTACCGCTTCTCTTACGCTGAGTTGGACATCCTCTTTCGCTTTCAAGTTCTTAAGTTCACGCTCGATTGTATCTATCCGTTCCTCCGCTTTCTTCAATGCCAGGTCAGCCTCCTGCTTATCGGCTAACGCCTTCTTTGCACGCGAAGCCTGCGTCGATAGGTGTTCGGATAACGATTTATTCTCATATTCAAGCTCGTTTATACGCGTTTGCAGTAATTCAATTTTTCTTTCCTGTTCCTTACGATTAAATAAACCACCGAGCATTTATCATTCTCCTATCTATTTCCCCATTGATTATAAAAGCTTTCTTACTCTTTTTCTTTTTTATTCCGCTCCTCTTATAACCACAAGATTGCACCGCTTTTTACATGATCCTTCTTTTTGTTCGTACCTTCCAATTTCCCCTTCTGTGCTAATCTTGTGTAATCGGTGGTTCAGAAAAGGTTTATGAAGATGGCAGATATAAAGGAACACGCAACCCGGAGCTATACGAAGACAAAAAAAAGCAACAACTTTATAAAATCTCACGCACTCATTTTATGTGGTGAAAATAAAAATGGCTGAGACAATAGTAATATGTAAGGAGGGGACGGTGAACTCATATTTGAGTGCTCTTATCATCGCCGCGAATAGTAAGAAAGGAGGCGAAGATATAGCAGTAGTATTCGTACAAGAGGGTTTGGCTGCGCTCGTAGATAAGAAGTTTAGGTATGACCCGGGGTTAGAAAGCTATGCGGCAGATATAGAGAAGAATGCAGCGGAGATGGGTGTCCCTTCAGACCCGCTTGAACTGATAAAAATGGCAAGCAGCGCAGGTGTGCCGCTATATGCCTGCCATGCCTGGATGAAACTGCTGGGCGGAAAACCACCACGGTTTGATGTTCCCGAGGGGCTGCAGAAGCTGGAGTTGCCAGACTTCCTGAAAGAATTGAGCAGTGCTAAGAAGGTCATTACTCTTTGATTATACAGTGTGCAGAAGCGATAGTAGAGCTAAAGGGCGACCTCGTGTATAAGAGGCGGATAGAGAAGCGGTATAGGGTAAAGGAGCTAGACAAGCGAATAAGGAAAGAGCGAACGAAAAGCGAAGCGAAACTTATCTCGCAAGCGAGAAGAAAAGGCGTGCCTACACCTATCATCTTCGATGTCCACGATCACGAATTGGTGATGGAGCGGATAGAAGGCGATTTAGCACGCGAGGTGATTGACGTAGCTATAAGCGAGCGAATAGGCGAGCTTGTCGGTATCTTGCACAGAAATGGCATAATTCATGGCGATTTGACCACTTCTAATATCATTGTGGGCCACGATAAGATCATATACTTCATAGATTTTGGATTGGCCTTTATCGAATCGAGTGTAGAGACAAAAGGAGTAGACGTCCATGTATTTTTCCAGAGCCTTCGAGGTACGCATGAATCGCATGATCAGCTAAAGGAGTCGTTTATTAAAGGCTACAAGAGGTCGTTTCCAAATGCCGCCGCGCAAGTATTGAAACGAGTTGCGGAAATAGAACGCCGGGGGAGATATATAAGACAAAGCAAAATGGGAAGTGCAAAAGTCACAGCTCAATAGGTGGCAATCCACAAGATATTCTTTTGCCCCTGTTGTATATAAGGTATACCTTCTACCTATAAGTTTAATTTAGGACGCTGATTTACACGGATTTAATTTCTTCTGCGTTAATCTACATTAATCTGAGTCAATAACTTATTTTCTTGCACCAGCCCAAAAATGAAGTTTCTACTTGCGCTAGAAACGAATAAAATCGCAAGGGTAATAGTAAACATCGCGACACAACGAGAAAGTCGCTCAAAACGCGAATGTGGCGGTGGCGAAAAGGGCGCAAAGAAGCCACCGATTCGCGAGTTCAATCCTCTGTCAGCCGCGTTTCCAATTTAATGCCCGATTCACGTAGTCTGTTCCTCAAAGTGCTGTAACTCACATGCTCGATAGCTGCAATTTCCGTCAACGGAATGCCCTTCTTATATCTATCTACGACCCGGTCGAGGTTTATGTTCTTCCTTGGCCTGTGACATACTTTCCCTTCTCGTTTCGCACGTTCTATGCCCACTTTCGTACGCTCGTAGATGAGTGACCGTTCAAATTCGGCAAGAGCACCCATTATATGGAAAATTAGCTTGCCCTGTGGTGTGGTCGTCTCGATATGGTCATTTACACTTATGAAACCAACACCCTTCTCTTTTAACCGCTCAACACTCGTTAGCAGGTCCAGCATGCTCCTCGAAAACCTATCCAGCTTAAGAACAACGACTGCATCGAATTTCTTCGTTTCAACATCACGCATAAGCTCCATGAACATCTCCCGCTTGGTTTTTGCGCCTGATCCTGTCTCCGAATAGACTTTATAGACCTCATATTTGCTCCTTTCGCAGAACTCGACCAACATCCGCACCTGCTCCTCCAAACTTTCTTCCTGCTTCTCCGTTGATACCCGTGCATATATTCCCACTTTCATAATAACCCCACCTTTTTACCAGCGCTGTTAAAAAGATTGTACTTCTTATATTAAAAAGGTAACCTTACTATATAATAGCAATAAGTGGACACTTATTATCATGTGCTTGTGACCCATATTTATCACATTATGAGGGTATGTGGCAGCATTATGACCTGAGAATTTTACGCTCACATATACCTTCCACAACTTCGTATGCTTTTGTGTTCGTACATACATTAACAGGCTTGGCCATATGCTTTACTATTGCCACTACAATGTTCATTACCTCTTTTTGTATCGCTATATACCAGTTGCTATCCATATCTAAATCAACTTTAGTAGTTTAACAGGTATAATCACCATCAGTACTCTTTATCTCCTTCATCTATGCGATACTTTCACCCTCTTCCATACTTTCGCCTTTTTCGATAAGCTCAACTAGATACGCCTTCATTGTTATCCCTTTATCTATCGCCCTCTTTCTTATCGCTTTATGCAAATCCTCTTCCAAATCCAAAGATACCTTTACCATTTTCCATACCTCCAATATAACTATTGGTTCAACTATTTAAATACCTTTCGCATACATCATCATATATAACATTTTTTAGGGTTATAAAATAAACTATAACTTCTACCTATAAATTTTATTTATGACGCAGATTTACACGGATTTACACAGATTTAATTTCTTCTGCGTTAATCTGTGTCAATAATTAATTCGGGATAAGTGGTGCGAGCTTCGGCAGCGTGGAGCTTGGAAATGACCATAACATAACTGTTTTGGTCTATACATCGGCGAAGGATTTTGATAATAGCCGTAATCTCGATCTTTCTCTTATTCTCCCTTTGTCTCAGCCTTGGCACTCTTTCTCAAGCTATTGATTACACGGTCACAGTCATCGCAGAAAAACCTGACCTCACAATCGAAGCGAAATGTGAGGAATGAGTAGGTGAAAACAGTTAATAGAAGAATATCCCATATATAATATACAAGAGATTAAATAGACTTAAGTAACGCGGGGGTAGCCGAGCTGGACAAAGGCGCAGGACTTAAGATCCTGTTCCGTAGGGATACGTGGGTTCGAATCCCTCCCCCCGCATGACATAATTTTACTTCTTTCTCCATTTCCGACACTACCCTCTCAGCTCTGGCAGAACGATCTTCATGAAACTTGTTGCTATTATCAATATCATCGGCCCTAAGAACAGACCCAGAAAACCAAAGATACAAACACCAAAGATGTATGCAAGGAGTAACGCACCAACATGCACGTATTTTTTGCTTATGTACGGTCTCAGAGCGTATTCGGGCACTGAATCCACCACAAGAAACATAACAACAATGAATAACAGAATGAACCACCATGACGTGGCGAGAATACCATTTAGATATGACTGAATCACTAGATAGAAAGTCAATGGAACCCAGATCAATTTCACCCCGACAATCGGTATGAAGATCCCAATTCCACACAGTATTCCAAACAGGAGAGGATATGGTATCAACAACTGAGGTGGTGCAACGAGATTAAGAAGATAGAAAGTAACAATAGCAACCAAGGCGGTTAAAATCGCCGTCAGGATATTACCGACGTATACCTGGTAAAGGGCAGAATCGACATCGCCAAAGAACTTCTTTGCTAGCTCTGTTTTGCCACCCAGGAATGTATCGGTTATCCAAGCCATGAGTTTAGCCCCGTCCTTCAGCAGATAATATGCTATTACAAACGTAAGGAACAACTTGAGCGGAAAATCGAAATACCCGGACATTGTGCCCGAAAAAGAGGTTATTTGTGTTATGAATACACTCCATTTATCGCCCTGAGTGATCAAATGAGAAATATCAGCCATGTTTATGCTACTTGCAATCTCTTCAATTTTTTTGACTATTTCATCCACATAACTCGTGTACCCAAAATCGGTATGTACCAAAAATTTACTCAATTCCTTATATGCCACACTCAATGTATAAGTGCCTATAAGGACTAGTGGCAGGACAATAAAGAATAACGAACAGAAAGCACCCACACGCTCGTATTTGTATCTCTTGACAAATCCACGGTATACCGGTCTCGCAACGTAGTAAACGAAAATCCCATAAATTATCACATCATAGAAACGAAATAACACATAGACTAACAGAGCAGTGGAAATCAGACCCAGGATCAGCCAGCATAACTTACCGTCCCTTATATTCATGTCTCTTCTAAACTACCTCTACTATTTTACGTCTGCTTTTTGCGCCCGAAACGATTCTTACGTCTGCGTTGTAGTATCGGGACAATAACATAACTACCGCTTTATTTGCCTTGCCTTTTGTTGGCGGCTCTTTCACCCTAATTATCATTGGTTCCGCATCTATTATCTCTTCCGTTTTCGAATTGGGAATGACTTTTATCGCTATTCTTTTCATCCTACTACATCTTCACAACTTCCTATGCGTGAATTCCTTCGCATCGGTACCCACATACGGAGCTACGGTATGCCCCTTGCCGACAAGTAGATATTTATAGATGACTAACCCCTCCAAACCCACAGGACCTCTTGCATGCACCTTATACGTGCTTATACCCACTTCGGCGCCCTTACCGTACCGGAACCCATCACTGAACCGAGTTGAGGCATTGTGCATTACCGATGAAGAATCAACAAACTGCAAGAACTTACGCGCGCGCTCTTTATTTCCCGTGATAATCGCATCTGTATGTCCAGATCCGTACTGATTGATATGTGCAATGGCTTCGTCCACACCGTCAACCACTTTGATTGAGATGATCAAGTCGTTATATTCAGTACGCCAATCTTCTTCGGACGCCGCTTTTATCTCGTTTTCGCCTTCCATGACTTGCATTGTCCGCTGACATCCCCGGACCTCAACGCCAGCATTCTGATACCGCTTGACCATCAGAGGTATAAATTCAGCGGCAATTGCAGTATCCACAAGCAAGGTCTCGGCGGCATTACAAACCGCAGGATATTGCACTTTAGAATCATAGCATACCTCTAACGCCATATCACAATCGGCGTCTCGGTCAACATAAACGTGACATACGCCTTCAGAATGACCAAGGACCATGATGCTGGTATTATCTTGTATATATCTTACGAATTGGTCGCTACCACGAGGCACTAGAAGGTCTATATACTCATTCAATTTTAACATCGCATTTACGTCCTCTCGCGTTTCAAGTAATTGTATCCAGCCTTCGGGTATTCGATCGTCTTCAGAAGACGCTTTTGCCACAATCGCAAATAGCGCGTCATTTGAATGCCTTGCTTCCGAACCCCCTTTCAGCATTACGGCATTCCCGGTTTTCAGGCAGAGCGAGGAAATCTGAACCAGCACATCGGGTCTCGATTCAAATATCGCGCCGATGACACCTATAGGGCACGATACTTGATAAAGCTCCAAATCCGTATCTAACTCAATTGCCGAGATCGTTTTTCCTACCGGGTCATCTAATTTCGCAACGTCTTGCACACTCAATATTAGCTCATCTA
Source organism: Candidatus Methanophagales archaeon (assembly GCA_013139985.1). Classification (GTDB taxonomy): domain Archaea; phylum Halobacteriota; class Syntropharchaeia; order Alkanophagales; family Methanospirareceae; genus Methanophaga. Next base: position 13,689 of record WSZT01000182.1, read on the forward strand.
GCTTTGAATCGTTCAATTTTAACCGGTCAAGCAATGACTTGGACATCTTACCTGCTTCTGTTAACCGTAACGCATCTGCAACATCCATCGCATTTGCTGCCAGTATTTGGACTCTATCCTTATCAATGGAATCCGCGATTCTTAACAGTGCTTTATCCTTATCTGCCGTTGTCGCATTAGCCAATATTAATGCCGCTTCTTTCGCGCTCTTCGCCTTTTCTACTATACTCACAACCATTTTTATGCCAATAACCTAAAAATTATCCTACCTACCTGTTAGATAAAAAGGGTGATGGTTTAAAAACTAACGCTTTTATCTGCAAGAAAATAAATTATTGGCACAGATTAACACAGATTAACACAGAAAAAATTAAATCCGTGTAAATCCGCGTCCTAAATTAAATTTATAGGTAGAAGTTATACTTTATATACAACAAGAATATAATGGAAAAACACAAAATAGGTTCCCGGGTGCACGCATCGACCGTGAAGATTTGGTCGCTATCTAATAGCCAGGGGCTACTACCGATACATAGGGTACTACTTGGTCATGACGGGTCTATGACGAGTCTTCTGGAGCTGATCTCACGCTGTGAAGTTGCGATTCGAACAATCAAGCAAGTGGTTGTTCCTTGCCCTTCGGAAGCTGCGGACCTACTCGCGGTAGACGTTGGCGAGCCGGCAAATGAGCGTGAGATTGTAATTGTTCGAATGACCGATGATCTGCCGCTACTCTATGCGCTCTCTTACACACCTTTATCAAGGCTAAAACATGGGTTCAAAGCCGATCTGATGAGGGCTGACACCCCGATCGGCAAGATTATGCAACGACATCGAATCGAGGCGAGGCGAGAGATACTGGATGTCGGCTATCTGGAGAGTGACCGTCAGCTTGAGGTGTTGTTGGCTTGTCCCGGCCCTTACCTCTGGCGAGTGTATAATATTATTACACGCGGGAAACCGCTGATTACTGTTAAGGAGTGCTTTTCTGTCGCGCTATGAAACCTTTTTTTAGGAAAGAATCTTCACCAACAACCTTTCTTTCATAAAGAAAGCTTGACCAAAGAAACATGATTATTTTTGCTGCGCAAAAACAATGAAAATGTTGGGTACGAAGGATGAAAACTTAAAAAATCACTTGATTTTTCGATTATCTGATCATGTAAGCATTTATATCCTCATATTATTTTATTGATAAGATAAAGATGAAGATAGAAGAGATAAGAGAGGATTTCCCGATATTGAACACGGGAGTAATATACCTGGATAGTGCAGCGACTAGTTTGACGCCCGAGCCTGTTTTGGATGCTGTATTGGACTATTACCGGAATTACAACGCAAATGTAGGTCGAGGTGTGCATCGATTAGCTCGTATGGCATCTCAGCGCTATGAAGATGCACGCAGTAAGGTAGCAGGGGGGATCGGTGCCGAATCGGAGGAGCTTATCTTTACAAAGAATACTACGGAAGCCATAAATATAGTGGCTTCTGGTATGGGGTTGAAGAAGGGTGATAAAGTCATAACCAGTTTGTGGGAACACCATTCCAACCTCTTACCGTGGATACGAGCAAAGAACGAATTGGGTATAGAGTTAGAAGTGGTGAAACCCAGTACTGCGAGTTCAGAAGCCAAGCTCGAAGCATCTGATTTTGAGGCTGTTATAGATGAAAAGACGAAACTAGTGGCGATAACGCATGTCTCTAACGCGCTTGGTTCAATAATGCCGATAGAAGAAATATCGAGAATGTGTGATGATAATAACGCACTTTTACTTCTTGACGCTGCGCAGTCAGTACCACATATGCGAATAAATGTAAAGGAACTGGGTTGTGATTTCCTCGCCTTCTCAGGGCATAAGATGCTCGGACCTACGGGCACCGGTGCTTTATACATCAAAGCGGAACTTATGGTAGATATAGAGCCGCTTACGGTCGGTGGTGGCACGGTAGAAGATGCTTCGTTCGTTGATTATCGACTGAAAGGCGGGTATGAGGAATTTGAAAGTGGTACGCCAAACATAGCAGGAGCGATAGGTCACGGTGCAGCCGTTGCGTATTTAGATAAGATAGGGCTGGACAAGGTAAAATCATGGGAGGATAAACTGACAAAGCTGCTTATAGCTGGTTTGCAAGACATACCCGGAGTCGAAATTTACGGCTATGGCTCTGATGCCTTTAGGATTGGTGTGGTATCTTTTAATCTGAAGGGGCAGACCCCAAATGAAGTTGCTTTACTGTTGGACAAAGAAGCGAGCATAGCTGTGAGGTCGGGACATCACTGTTGTATACCATTGATGGACTATCTTGGACCAGGTGCAGAAGGAACAGTAAGGGCCTCGGTGTATTTGTATAATACAGAAGAAGAAGTGGAGCGGTTTTTAGATGTTTTAGCACGAATAAGTAAAGACTGATAAAGGGGATAAGCCTCGACCTGCAATGAACTTAAAATTAGTAGTTATCCAGTTCATAATGCACCACCGAGATGCATTGCGAAGCGAGATAAGCGATAGAGCCAAGCGAAATCTTCTCGTGCTCAAAACGCGCAACAAAAGCATCTTCTTCTTTCGGCAGTCCTTCGTGGTCGCCGAGGATGAACACTGGATTCACTTTTAGTTTTACACTTGCTATGTCTATGCCGTTCTCATGTAATATGTAAAAGGAGTTCCCTTCAGAAGCCAACTTCTCGATCAACTGCTGAAAAGTGAGTTTACGTACGTTTATCCCGGGATTCTTCCTCTTTGATGCCAATGTTTTCTTTATCCATGCCGCTATGTTTCTTTCATCTGGAGATACACCTCTCAATCTGTCCCCGTAAAAGGAGATGACCACGGGTGGGTTGGGTGTACCACAGGCAACTACATGTATGCATGTATCCCTTCTCAAATCATGGCTTATCCAAAGTGCGTTGCAAATACATCTCGCAACAAGGTCCATTCTACCTCCGCTACCTGGTAGATCGTCTAAAGTGAAATCAGGACTTGTAACTGCTTTACTTGCATACAGGATGAATTGTTTCATTCTTAGCTTATATTAGTTTGAGAGGTTATTTACTGCTTCACAATCTCATAAGCAACCTCTTGCGCCTTCTCCTTTATCTCCTCTTCTCCCTTTACCTTCCGCTCCTCCATTAAAATCGCACCATCGCATATCACGGTATCAACACAGCTCCCGTTTGCAGAATAGACGATATTCGAGATTAAATTATGATTTGGCACCAGATTCACATTCTTTAAATCCAGCAGTACAACATCTGCCAGCTTCCCCTCGGCGATTTCTCCTGCGTTTAACCTGAACATTCGTGCTGCGTTACCTGTTGCGAGCCCAAAAGCTTCTTTCGCCGGCATGCATGTCGGATCGCCGGAATACGCCTTCTGAAGCAAAGAGGCCATCTTCATTTCTTCAAACATGTCAAGGTTGTTATTAGAAGCACAGCCATCGGTCCCCAGTGCAATATTGGCGTATAGACCGAGCCTTTTCAGCTCATCGTATTGCTTCCTTCCCGCTGCTAATTTCATATTCGATGTAGGATTATGCACTATCTTCACATTGTGCTTCTTCAGCAACTCCATCTCGTTCCTGCTGAGATGAGTGCAATGGCAGGCTATGGTCCGTGCGCACAAGAAATCGAGCTCATTGAGGTATTCCACTGGTCGCATACCGTGCCGCGTTATACAATCTTCTACCTCTGTCTTAGTCTCTGACAAGTGTATATGAACCAGAATGTCATGCTTTTCTGCGAAATCCCGCACCCAGCATAGGCTGCTCTCAGAAACGGTATAGATCGCATGCGGGCCCAGAGCGAAGATAATCCTCTCCGGTAGTTCTTTACTTTCCTTGTATAGAGCTTCATTTCTTATTATCTGCTCTTTTGCCTTTTCTTCATCGAACCCATCTATGAAAACTGCGGATAACGCCGCTCTTATTCCACACTCCGCAACCGCTCTCGCACTACCTCGCCAGTGCCAGTACATGTCGTTAAAGAAAATTGTGCCGGACTTTATCATCTCCAAACATGCGAGTTTCGTACCCCAATAGACATCATCTTCCGTAAGCTTTCGCTCTACCGGCCATATCTTCGTCTCGAGCCATTCCTGAAGCGGCATGTCATCGGCATAGCCGCGCAGTAGAGTCATTGCCGCATGTGTATGCGCATTGAAAAGCCCAGGAATTGCCGCTTTATCCGTGCCATCAATCACAAATTCCGCCACCTGCTCTTTACTAGCTTCGCTTATCGCTTCTATTTCATTCCCCTCGATGTAAATATTTCGCGCCCTGCCGCCCAAGAGCACGTTCTTTATCAGGATTGACATAGTTATACTATACTATTGATTTGGCAGCTTTTATCATTTCTCAATTACAACCCAAAGGAATAGCCCCATATAATATAATTGCGAAAATGCCACCAAATAGCGTGGCTAATATGTTCACGTGATGTTTATTCAATTTCAGTGGCTCTCTATCTTCAACGGTTGCACCGAGAATACTGTCCACGAGACAACCAAGGAACCCGGACAAGAGGCAAACGCAGAAGAGCAACGAGATACTTCTTGCTGTTATTTGTAGGTCAAACCAGAATATGAGACAGACAAGCGAAATCAAGAAAGAACCCAGCAGTGATGCGCCTAGTCCCTGTAGACTAACACCACCGTTTGTGCCTACCGGCACCTTCTTAAGCGTTGTTATTAACCGTGGTTTTCCCTCGGCCTGTCCTATTTCAGTAGAGAATGTATCTGCACATGCTGTAGCGACCGAACCAGAGAAGCCGAGCAAGAAGACGTTATCGCAATAAAGAGCATATAACACTGCAAAGATCAGTGGCGATAAGCCATTTCCTAGCACGTTATTTATGTCTCGCATGCCTTTATTACCCTCTGCAACACCGAGCATGGCTTTCTTCTCATATTTATATCTCGTAATGGAATTACCGAGCAAGAAGAATGCAAGTAGCGTAACTACACCCGCATAACCTAGCGTTACCAGAATAATCACGCCAAGCACGAGAGTCCCAACAAACGCGGAAGTATTGATTTTGCGCTTTAAGTAGGCATAGAGTACGAACGAAAATGCTATTAATAGTACAAGCGCGGTTAACAGCATGTGCTCGCTGGATAACATGATTAATTAGGTAGGGTTTGCTATTTATAAAACTTTTACCGTGTACCAAATTAGGAGTCCTAGCCCACAGGATATTGGGCGATGACACCTGCTTTTATACGATCGACATTCTTCATCGCTTCTGCAAAGGCACTTGCTCTGTTATCGCCGATGCCTATTCCTGTGGCTATCGGTTCGCCTTGCTTTACAAGCCTGCCTTTCTCTGGTATATCAACTATTCCGCCTTTCCCTGTATCAAAAGTTTCTGCTATCGCACCGTCATGCGCCGCAAACACAACTGCCTTTACTGCGTATCTCTTCGCATTTACGCTATCTAACACTAAATTGCCTTCAACTGCTTTCGTTGTCAGATCCACCAAATTCAAACCGGTAGATAGTTCCACCGTGTCCAGACTCCCCTGAATGCGTGGGTTCACTTCTATTACCACAGGGCCATCCTCAGTAATAACAATATCGACACCGTTAGAACCTATTAAGCCTAATTCTTTCGTTAGGGTCTCTGCAATTTCGCATGCCGTATCGGAATATTTTGTAACAAAAGGGGAGATGTTACCGCAATAGACTAAGGACCCGGGCGCAGAAAGTGACCCCAAGCCTATCAACTGCTCATTCACGCTTATTGCAATCACATCGCGTTTAGATGAAATGACGGATATGGAAGCGGGTTTTCCATTTATATAGTCCTGAAACAGGAATTCCGGTAGCTGTTTAGCAGATCGAATCAATTCCGTTTCGGTATAGCAGAAGAAATTCGCGATTCCGCCACCGCCATAAGCGGGTTTGGCTACCACAGGAAAGTGCAACTGTTTCGCTTCTCCGTCTGTTATCGCCTTGCCCGTATAAGTAAGTGGCTGGGGGATGCCAAAATCAGCTAGTTTAGACGCCAACCATGCTTTATTTGCCACTTGCTTCGTTTTCGCCGGATTGTTACCCTGTATCTTCTCCCTATCTTCTGCAGTTAAAAAATCAAAATCCGCACTTTCAAAGCCTGACCCTAGGATAACACCATCCACTGCCTTTATCGTGCCTTCAAGGAGCTTTAGATCTATCTGATCCCAATTTAACGGGATATATTCTTTGGCACACCTTTTCATATCTACGTCGCCGATGGCATCTGCGGCATACATCTCGTAGCCCGCTCTACTACCCGAGCATACAATATGCCTTACGGTGTACCCTATTGCCAATATTTTAGCTCTTTGCTGCATTTTTACCTACTCTGTCTGTTTGATTTTCCTGTATCCTGCATCTCCCATCTCCCATCTCCCATCCTCAATCGTACCTATACATACATAATATTGAACATTTATTAGCTTCTACGCCCATTCAATGCTTACATAAAATATGGTTGATCTATGTCAATGAAACGAGTAATTTGGTGGCTGATTGTTGGTACTAGAGGCGGTGTGAATCGCGCTCGTATAATCAGAGCGTTAAATGAAAGGCCTTCTAACGCTAATCAGTTGACTGAGTTACTTGGTTTGGATTACAAAACTGTAAGGCACCATCTTAAGGTACTCATGGACAACAAGATAATTACAGCCACAGGAGATAGATACGGCACTGTGTATTTCTTATCTTCGTACATGGAAAAAGATTATGAAGTCTTTAAAGATCATTTGGATAAAATGTGGGATAAATTTAAAAGCGAAAAAGATATAGATAACAAAGAAATTTAAGGGTAGGGCAAGAAGATGAAAAGAAAGTTAGCTATGGGTTTAATGATTCTGGCGATGATCGTGATAGCAATCGCTGTGGTATCAGCCCCGAGCAATTTCGCTATGCAATCTCCTCGGGGCATGCAAGAAGGCACGCAACTTATTGGAGGTACGCAACCGCTCGAAAGCGTGCGACCAAATATGCTGATTGTCAATATCAAAGCGTTGATAACGCTTGGAAACCTCATACTACTTCTGTGCTTGCTTTTTATCTATGCGAAGAATTACGGGCAGATAAAATCGCAATTCGCAATGGGGCTGATTGCATTTATTGTTCTCCTGATTATGCAGGCGCTCACCTCGAATCCGTTCGTACCCGCTATGTGGGGCATTCACCGTATGCCAATCCTGGGGTTGTTTGCAATAGTACCAGATGTGTTTGAATTTGTAGCGCTGTCGGTCTTGCTGTATATAAGTCTGAAATCATAAGTATTCCTGCTCTGAAAGGTATTGATTTAGAAGTCCAGAAAGGCGAGTTCATCATGGATTTTTTAAACAGAATAAATACATAGAAGAGATAGCAAAAAACTCCTCTGTATCGCTCCTTCGTCGAGTGCGGGCACGGATGCAAACATAAATGGATGGTTTTCGATGGATGTAGTTATCACCGTCCATGTTTCTGATGTCGATATGGCAGAACGTAATCGGGGCGATTCCTCGATCCATCAGACTATAACGTGGTGGTTGTTGGAAGTAGGATAGCCAAAGTTTGACTCTATTGTTCTCAAAGCAACTAACACTGATGATGTTGACCGGATTATGGAAGATGCAGATAAAAATTTAATGATTTCACGTCATCTTACAGAGAGGGGAAAAGATTTTAGTATAAGTTCAGCAAAATCCACTCAAGAAAGCATAAAATCCAACTAAAATTGATTATTGGCATGGATTAACACTGATTAGCGCAGAAGAAATTAAATGCGTGTAAATCCGCGTCCTAAACTAAACTAAACTAAACTAAATTAAATAGTTAGAAGTTATACGTTATATACAACAAGAGAGCAGAAGAAGGAAATGGAAGAAGCAAAAGAGGTTGAAGAAGTAGAGACATTGCCTAACAAATTGGACGAGAAGACTAAGTTAGCAGATGAATATTTATCGCAACTAAAATACCTCCAGGCGGATTTTGAGAACTATAAAAAGATGGTTGCACGCGAGCGAGAAATGTACGAAATGTGCGCAACCGAGACGTTAATAATGAATTTATTACCGATTATTGATACTCTTGAGTGCGCTATTGCATCTGCGAGCAATAACACATCCTTTGAAGAAGGAATAGCATTGCTATATAAAGATTTAATCGCAGTGCTTGCTAAAGAAGGTTTGAAACCAATAGCGGCAGTAGGTGAGAAATTCGACCCATATAAGCATGAAGTGATAATGACGGTCATTGATGATGATCATCCAGAGGATACAATTCTTGAAGAGTTTGAGAAAGGTTATATGCTGGGCTCGAAAGTGATAAGAACGTCGAAGGTGAAAATATCGAAACTAAAAAACCACGAGATTTCACGAGATTAACACAAACCTTTTTGCAAGCAAAAAGCTTTACCAAAAAACCTATTTGTTTTTCTTTTAGCACAGGCTAAATTTTCTTTTTGTAAAAAAGAAAATTATAGTGTTGTGTAATCGGGTGGTTATAAAAAGAAGCTAAACAAATACAAGAAAGGTTTTTTATATTGAATAATGATAAGTAATAACCAAACATTTTTTTGAGATGAGTTAAAAGATGACAAAAACAATAGGTATAGATGTAGGGACAAGCAATTCCGCTGCGGCTGCAATGATCGGAGGAAAAGCCACGATAATCCCGAGCGCAGAGGGGACGAGCCTAGGCGGTAAGGCATTTCCTTCTTATGTGGCATTCACGAAAGATGGGCAAATGCTGGTTGGAGAACCCGCGAAGCGGCAGGCAGTGTCCAATCCGGACGGAACGGTGATCTCCATCAAGCGGAAGATGGGTACTGACTACCGGGCGAAGGTTCACGGCAAGGAATACACGCCACATCAAATAACTGCGTTCATTCTACAAAAGATAAAACGAGATGCGGAAGCATTCCTGGGCGATAAAGTAGATAAGGCGGTCTTGACTGTGCCAGCATACTTCAATGACAACCAGCGTACGGCAACGAAGGATGCAGGTGCGATAGCAGGTTTAGAAATTGTCAGAATAATAAACGAACCCACAGCCGCGGCACTCGCTTATGGCATTGATAAAACGGAGAAGGAGCAGAAGATACTGGTATTCGATTTCGGCGGTGGTACACTTGACGTAACGATAATGGAGTTCAGTGAGGGGGTATTTGAGGTTATATCCACGAGTGGCGACACCGAATTGGGTGGGACAGACATGGATAGAGCAATCGTGGATTACGTCGCGGAAGAGTTCAAGACACAATCGGGAATAGATGTGAGGAATGATAGTATGGCATTGCAACGGCTCCGCGAGGCGAGTGAAAAGGCGAAGATAGAGCTCTCTAATGTGCTTGAGACTGATATAAACCTGCCTTTCATCACCGCAGATGCATCGGGCCCGAAACATCTCGTCATGAAACTCTCGCGTGCGAAATTAGAGGAACTCGTGCGACCCATCGTGGACAAATGCAAAACTTCAATAGATCAGGCATTAAAGGATGGTAAACTCTCTTCCGGTGGCGTTACAAAAATCATTTTCGTTGGCGGGCCGACGCGGATGCCAATAGTGCAGAAATTCGTTGAGGATCACGTGGGCTCGAAAGGAGAGCGTGGCGTTGTTCCTATGGAATGCGTGGCTATGGGCGCTGCTATACAGGCAGGGGTGCTAACAGGCGAAGTAAAGGATGTCCTGCTGCTGGATGTTACTCCGCTCTCACTTGGTATTGAGACTTTAGGTGGTGTATTTACTAAATTAATAGAACGGAACACTACAATACCCACGAAGAAAGGTGAAACATTCTCTACTGCTGCTGATAACCAGACGAGTGTTGAGATTAATGTCTTGCAGGGCGAGCGTGAATTTGGACGTGATAATACTTCCCTAGGGCGGTTCCATCTGATGGATATTCCACCATCGCCAAGAGGTGTGCCTCAAATTGATGTTACCTTCGATATTGATGCCAATGGCATATTGAGTGTCACAGCCAAGGACCTGGGCACAGGAAAGCAGCAGGCAATTACAATCACCGCTTCGACCAAATTAGCTCAAAGCGAGATAGACCGGATGGTTAACGAGTCAAAGCGATTTGAAGAGGAAGATAAACGGCGTCGCGAAGCTGTGGAAACTAAGAATCAGGCAGAGAGCCTTATATATAGCACGGAAAAGTCTCTCACGGATCTGGGCGATAAGGTCTCAAGTGACGAACGGACACGGATAAATGCTATTGTCGAACGACTCAAAGAGACGATAAAGAGCGAGGATGTCCACAAGATGAAGGCGGAGATGGAAGAATTGACACGTGCATTCCACGAAATTTCGACTCGCGCATATCAACAAGCCGGAGGTGCAGGTGCACAGCAGCAGCAGCAGCAGCAGGCAAGTGGTCCAAAAGAAGGTGAAACGGGCACAGCAGATGCAGAATACAAGGTGGTGGATGATGAGGAATAATGAAAAAACCCTGATTGTATAATATATGCCAAAGAAAGATTATTACGATATACTCGGTGTTAGCAGAGACGCTACCGATAAAGCGATAAAAAAAGCATATCGGAAACTGGCGAAGCAATACCATCCGGATACGTACCAAGGAGACAAGAAAGAAGCAGAAGATAAGTTCAAAGAGATCTCTGAGGCATATGAGGTGCTGATTGACACGGATAAACGTACGAAGTATGACCAGATCGGGTCCCGGGTTGCTGATGACGCTTTTGGACCAGAAGGTTTCGATTGGTCTCAGTTCACGCACTCGCAGGATGTAGAGGACATCTTTGGTAGTGCGATATTTGATTCGTTCTTCAGGTCTCCGTCCAGTCCCGGATTTGGCGGTAGTGGCGGCATATTTGACACTCTCTATGGTGGTGGGGAAGGCATAGAAAGAGCAGCTCGGGGTGCTGACGTTCAGTTACGGTTGGACATTACACTCGAAGAGGCTGCTCGGGGCATAGCGAAGAGGATAGAGGTTCCGATGTCTCGACCATGCAAGGCTTGTGGTGGTTCCGGAACACGTTCTGGTAAAGCTACTGCGTGTCCCCAGTGTAGAGGTACCGGTCAGGTACGAAACGTTCAGAGCAGAGGCGGTACCCGTGTGATAACTGCTGCCGTCTGTCCACAGTGTAAAGGCACTGGGAGAGCCACCTACGACCTCTGCGAGGCATGCGGCGGTACCGGTACGACATCAAAGCGGACGAAGATAGAGCTTAAAATCAAGGAAGGTGTAGCTACAGGCTATGAGATAAAGGTACCCAGAGCAGGAAGACCGCCTGAGTCACAACTTGGCGGGGAACCGGGCAACCTATATGTGGTCTTAAACGTTTTACCGCATCCTATATTTGAGCGGCAAGGCGATGACCTCTATATGAAAACCCCGATTAGTTTTACTCAAGCTGCCTTAGGTGATGATGTTATGATCACGACACTAGATGGCAAGCATGTAAAGCTAAAAATACCGGCGGAAACGCAGACAAACACCAAACTTCGCTTGCGTGCGTTGGGAATGCCGAAACTCGGTGCTGTGGCTCATGGAGATCTCTATGTGGAGGTACTCGTGCAAACGCCGAGGAATCTTACTGATAAGCAGAAGGAACTGCTACAGCAGCTGTTTGCTGGTGCTTAGGATCTTCTTGGACCATTTTATCGTATATCAAGTATAACTTCTACATATAAATTTAATTTAGGACGCAGATTTACACGGATTTACACTTTTACCACTGCAAAATTTTTTTCTAGCATTTATTGAGCAATTTCTATTTATGTAAGAAAAACTATATATAATTATGGATGAGCGAATAAGAACATGTCTGGAATGCGGGTCTAAAAGCATAGTGACCGATCCTAAACACGCGGAACTATACTGCGCTGATTGTGGTATGGTAATAGCGGAGAATATCGTGGATCTTGGACCCGAATGGCGTTCGTATGACGCAGAGCAAGCTTCTAAAAGGGTGAGAACAGGACCACCCATGAGTTATAGAGTGCATAATAAAGGGTTGAGTACGCCTACGCCCGGATCACTCACTCGCTCAAAGAGACTGCGAGGGGTAATAGCGATGGATAGTAGTGAAAAGACCCTTTCCTTCGCTCTCGGTGAGATAGATAGAATGGCTTGTGCTCTTAATCTACCGGGTGATCTCCGGGAGACAACGTCATTGTTATACCGAAAAGCGGCGAAGCGGAGTTTGATTAAAGGACGAAGTATAGAAGAGTTGGCTTCGGCGATGCTTTACATTACTTGCAGGCAGTATGGGATTCCACGAACATTGAAAGAGATTGCGGCTGTATCAAGAATGCCGCTGAAGAAAATAAGGCGAGCGTATATATTCCTATTACATAAGTTGGAAATAAAGCTTGCTCCGGCTGATCCCGTGTGCTACATCCCTCGTTTCTGCTCCGAGCTGGGATTGAGTGATGTTATAAGAGAAAGAGCAATAAAAATCGTATCCGAGGATAAGGAAACGATAGCAGCAAAAGGGTGGACACCCACAGGAACAGCCGCTGCTGCTATATACCTCGCATCTCTTTTAAGTGGTGAGTCTGTGGAGGGAAAAGATATGGCAAAGGTTGCGGGGACAACTCCTGTTACTATCCAAAAGAGGTATAATGAGTTGGCGAGGAAGTCGAAGTTAAATACCCTTTCTTCGCATGCTCTTCAAAAGGATGAATCTTTTGTGGCCGCAACTGTGTGAAAACGGGATATGACTAGCTCAGGAAAAAAAATCTGAATCATGCTGAAAATTGAGTTTCGTACCCCTCTTCTTTGATGTGTATTGCTTCTTTGGTGAAGGTTTAAAAATTTTAAAAGTTTCTGAAAGATTGAAAGGTTTTTACATAAGGATACTACATAAATAATGAGGTAATACTTAGAATGCTGGAAGAAGTAGAAGGCGTAATAGAAAAAGATATTCGACCGCTTTTAGAGATGCAAGGAGGAAGTATAGAACTGGAGGGTGTGGACGACGACGGCGTGGTGAAGGTGCGGTTGACAGGCGCATGTGCAGGCTGCCCAATGAGCCAATTTACACTGGTGAACTTCGTTGAGGCAACACTGAAGGATAAGGTTCCCGGGGTAAAGCAAGTAGTCGCAACAGATGACGCCAAGGCACGATTTGAAGAGTTGTTGCGACGGTGATACAAGAAAATAAATTATTGACACAGATTAACGCAGATTGACACAGACATCTCCTTTCCTCTTGTAAATCTAGTGTAATTAAAAAATATTTGAGAGGATTAATAATAATCCTCTATTTCTAGTTTCCAGCTATTACTAGATGCTATGACCTCGATGTGGTAGTCCGCATTCCCTTCATTAATGTATTCTGTACCATTGCAAGATTCAAAAGAGCACTGCCACGAGCTAACAGAAACTATCGTTTCATTTTCCTGGTAAACATGTACGCTAAAGATAGAATGATCTGTTCTTCCTTTTACCGGGTTCACAGTATAGTTAATACGCCATACATCCCCTTTGATGGTGAATGGCTCACTTATCTCACGGTCGCGGTCCGTGAACGTAATTACGGAATGCCATGTCTTTGTTTCTGCTGTTGGCGTTGGCGTTGGCGTTGGTGTTGGTGTTGGACTTAGACCTGTTTTCTCTTCTATTCCTACTATATCACCTGTTGCCACATTGACACATACATCCAGCGACCTGTTTTGAGAATACCATTGGACCATCCATGTGTTTTCTCCCTTGTAGCCTTTGAAATTATAGACTTGAACCGTTGTCATGTTTGTTGCATTCAAGAAATCAGTAACGGTGGCATTTTCTAATGATATGTCAATTGCATCGCATGGACTTAATTTGTATCCCTCTTCGTTACTAAGTGCACTTACGGTAGTAAGAGCGGTTATCACTGCAATGATAGCTAAAATTGCTACGATTTGGGTTTTCATTTTTCTTTTGTCACCTCCTGTTGTCATACCTATTGGTAGGGCGGGGATAAAAGCTTTTCGGTATATGTACGTTTCTTATCTATTTGTGACCCTAATACACATCATAAAAATCATGTTATTCCCTTCCCTATTTCTCTACGTTAGAAGCCATATTTTATAGTTTCTGGTATCTCATCGGTTGAATATTGAATAGATCACAGTGCCTCACCTAGCCCTTGCTGCTCCCAAATATTTTTCAGCCACACTTCCGCAAACATTGTCATATCTGCTTGCTCCGTCTCGTCAATGCTTACCGCCATGCCGTCCTCTATCAGCACACCGACACCATGACTATTTACTGCATCCTGCCATATTTCAGCCGGATAGTATCCACTGTCTTCCGCCTGTATGAATAACATCTCAGGATCTCGCATAAGGTCGCCGTGCTGCTTGTAATAGTGTGCAAGTGAGAATATAGGTCCTAAATTGGCACAATCGAAAAAGTCAGTGATTTTTTAATTTTT
>WSZT01000005.1 GCA_013139985.1 Candidatus Methanophagales archaeon
AACACGGGAACGGTGCCTCTACATAATGTTGTCATAACAGAACACTATCCGAAAGGAGTAACGTTCATTTCTGCCGACCCTGCTCCAGATGCAGGCACAAACAACGTATGGACAATAGGCACTCTTCTACCAGGTGAATCCGGAACAATAGTCATAGAAGTGAAAGTTCCTGAACAGATAGACCTCTCCTTTACAGAAACTGGCAGTGTAATCGGAGAAGGTCTTGTAATGGTCACCAAAGACCTATCCACAGAGCAAAAGCCATATTCGCTTAGGAATGTGGTCACCCTATCCTTTGTCACCCCATCCCGTAAAGAACTGGCTGTAAGTGCCTATGCTACCACAAAAGTGAGTGGCGTGCCCGGAACGAGCCTGAGTATTACAGAAAGCGGCAGTGGCGTCTACTCTTCTGACGAGATCTTGGACTTAGAGACAAAGAACAAAACTATCATCCTTAAGAAGACCACGCATGCGGAATACAAACCCACTTCTTTTAACTTCTCCGATAGCTTCTCCGTTAACTTCACTAACAAGTGGAAGCAGGACATTTGCAGCAAGAATATGGAGATAGACGCTGCTATACACAAGAAGATAAGCGATGCAACCTACATAGATGATGAGACCATAAGCAGGGTAGATAAGGATAAGTCCACAATGAGCTTCGATTCTTCCTTTAATGGATCGCTGCATATAGGTGCGAGAACAAAGGATACTGCGATTTCGGAGACGTATATCGGTGAATTCGACGTTTTGCAGACGATACAGATAGCTAAAGGGCCAATTCCAACTCCCATGCCTACTCCCACTCCCACACCTATTTGGCTACCCTGTCCATACAACACCTCGCCGGACAATACAACTGGAGACGCAGAACCAACTCCTTAGTCCCGACCGGACATTATGGCTTTTATAGGCTACAGATACAGCGAAAACAAGAATGGTTTATTTTCCCGTAGCCGCGAAGAACGGAGTCGCTGGGATTCGAACCCAGGTCGTCAGGTCCGGAACCTGACAGGATATCCCCTACCCTACGACCCCTCTATGTGATCCTCGGAACTATCGTGATTTTTTAAGACTTTTTGAAAGAACGGTTTTTTAACACTTCTATCCCGGGCAGATGCTTATCCACGAAATATTGCAAGAATGCACCACCCGCAAGGCTGACGTGGGTATTAGACATGCTCTTCCTATCTATTCCCACTTCACTTATTGCTGCTGATGTATGGCCACCACCGAGAAGAGAATATGCTTTGGAATGCGAAATCGCTTCAAAAATATCGCGCGTGCCCTTTGCAAATGCCTTATTTTCATATAACCCTGCTGGCCCTTTCATTATCACCGTTCTTGCATTTTTTATTCGTTCTGAATATTCCTCAGCCGTCTTCTCCCCGATGTCATATGCGGGCTGGTTAGGCTTCAACTGCGCCACGGGTATTTCTCTTCGCTCGCCCTCTACCGCTACGGCAACATCCTCGGGATACTTTATTATGTCCTTTCCCAGCTCCAGGAATCTTTTGGCTTGCTCCACATTCCACATAAAATGCGTATCCGCTTTTTGTTCTTCCCCTGGCTCAATTATACCTCGAGCATATAGGAAAAGAGTGCCAAGAGCTCCTGTTGTGAGTATACTATCTACTCTTTTACGTTTCAATGTGACATCCATTATATCAAACAGTTCCTCGGGTTTCACACCACCAAGGATATAAACACACGGACTTTTTATTTGATATACCGCTCTTTCCAGAGTTATCAACTCCCGCTCCATCAATCGCCCTATTCCCGCATCCAGAACCGCCGGGAAGCCAACCACAGATGCGTGCGATCGGTGTGCCACGGAGAAGGCATCATTTATGTATACATCGGCAAGAGGTGCAAGACTCCTCACAAAAAACGAGTGCGAATGCTCCTCCGCAGTTTTGTTAAGTGTCTCCTCTGCTAGCATCCGCACGTTATCGAGCAACAAAACTTCTCCACGATCAAGACCCTTTATCGCCGCCCGCGCACTCGGGCCCATTATATCGTCAATGTATTTCAAATCCATGAAATTTCTGAGCAATTGCGCATGCTGCTCCAGATGTAGAAAATCCGCTTGCCCTGCACGACCTTGATGCGCGAGGATAACCACCTTTGCTTTTTTATCCAAAAGCGCTTGTATCGTCTTCGCATTCTCCA
Source organism: Candidatus Methanophagales archaeon (assembly GCA_013139985.1). Taxonomy (GTDB): domain Archaea; phylum Halobacteriota; class Syntropharchaeia; order Alkanophagales; family Methanospirareceae; genus Methanophaga. Next base: position 2,173 of record WSZT01000005.1, read on the forward strand.
CTATCCGCTCCTTCATCTGCACTTGCCCGTCTATAATCACCGAGTTTATGTCCGCCCGAAAGAGCACTGTTTTTCCGTATAGATCGAAATCATCTATCGTCAAGAACTCCTTTAATTTCTCGTTCATAATCCCGCCACCTACCCTCCCTTTTTCTACTCGCCTTCCGCCTCTAGCCTCTTTATCATATCCACTACCCTGCACGAGTAGCCCCATTCGTTGTCATACCATGCAAGCACCTTCACTAACCTGCCACCCACTACATTTGTATACTCCGCATCAACAACCGCCGAGAAGCTCGAGCCGTTGTAATCTATGGAAACGAGGGGCAAATGAGAAACTGCGAGGATACCGGTCAAAGAAGTCTTTGACGCTTCTTCAAAAGCACTGTTCACCGCTTCACGGGTAACTTCGCTACCCAGCTCGGCTACTAGATCAACGATCGAAACGTTAGTAGTAGGTACTCGCAAGGATATGCCATCCATTTTTCCCGCTAACGAAGGTAAAACGATACCTAATGCTGCTGCCGCGCCTGTTGTCGTGGGTACTATGGACATTGCCGCAGCACGCGCTCGCCTCAAATCCTTATGCCGCCCATCGAGGAGCTTCTGGTCCCCTGTGTACGCATGGACAGTGGTCATAAAGCCACGAGTTATGCCAAACTCGTCCTCTAATACCTTCGCCACTGGTGCCAGGCAATTTGTAGTGCAAGATGCGAGAGAGATAATATTATGCGTGGCTGGGTTATACATTGCATCATTTACCCCGGGGACAAGAGTTACATCTGCTTCCTTCCCCGGTGCCGTTATTATCACCTTCTTGCAGCCTGCTTTGAGATGTTTCGATGCCCCCTTCCGATCCCGGAACTGCCCCGTGGATTCCACTACTACATCCACGCCTAAATCGTGCCATGGTAAGTTCTCCGGGTCACTCTCACTCAATATCTTTATCTCTTTCCCGTTCACAAATAACGTGTCCTTTTCCGCTCTTATATCCCCTTCCTGCTTGCCATGCACTGAATCATACGTTAGCAAATGTTCAATCCAAGAAGCGCCCGCAGATCGGCTATTTATTGCTACAAAATCTAGCGCTGGATGGTCCTGTAACGCTGCCCTGAACACCAGTCGTCCAATTCTACCCCATCCATTTATTGCTACCTTCATCATATAACCTATTTATTAACGTAATATATAAATGTTAGTTATTGGATTGGCCTTGACACACGATTCATTCGTCTGCTGTGACATAAATGTAATGCTCATAAGGCTGCATCAATGGATAATAGTCCTTATCTGTACCTAAACCTGTGGGTAGTGTGTATGGAGTCGGAAAATCAGCAATACCATTCCCATCCGTATCCTGTTCAATACCCATAGTGCCATAAATGTCTTTAAAATAACTACTCCAGTAGTTGCCCATGAAATTTGTGTATCTTTCACCGTTATATATATAGGTCATTTCAAAAACGGAATTCCAGATGGTAGCTGAGTTCGTAGAATGAGCGCTACTATTTATGAAGTTATTTGCGAAAACCAGATTATCGCGTGAATTCAGGAGTGAAAGACCCTCCCAGTTGTTTGATATGTTGTTCATCTGTAAGGTATTGTTGTTCGAATAACCCAAAATGATACCAAGCTGGTTCTTTGTGATTGTGTTCTGAAATAAAAAGTTACTGTCAGAAGAAAGCATATTGATGCCCCAGTCATTGTTCGAAATAGTGTTGTTTGCTATTAGACTATAGCTCGAAGCAAGCAAGGAAATGCCGTCATCTGTGTTCGATACAGTAACATTTTTTATCCATGTACCCACCGAGTAGGCAAGTAATAGACCCACACTATTCTTCGTTAGCGTTAGGTCTCTCACGGTTATATTTATGGAGTCTATGATCCCAACAAAGCCGGCATCCTTTGGTATCTCTCGTTCTTGCTGATCTATCCAGTAATAAATGGGCTTTCCATCTACGCTATTACTTGTATCTATATCATGGTAGAAGTAGGGCAGACTATCACCAGTAACACCAAAATTATAATAATTGCCTTCCATCATGTTGTCGGTTAAGGTGCAGTTGCCTGAGTTCTCCAAGTGGATACCAACCTTTTTATTTGCACTGGCTTTGTTACCTGCCAGGGCATTACTGGTTGAAGAAGCCAAGTAAAATCCCATTTCCGTGTTCAACGATGCGACATTACCTTCTAAGAGGTTCCTGTTAGAAGACGTTAAGCTAATGCCGCTCTTGTTGTTTGAGTTTACCTGGTTGTTGATTAAAGTGTGGTTGTTTACTAATTCAAGGCCAAAGCCATCATAATTGTTCGCATTTGCAACATTATTGATTAATGTATTATTATATGATGCATTGATGAAAAAGCCATCCTGATTGTTCTGATTTGCAGTATTATCAACAAAAGAATTGTCGTTTGAGTAAAACAAGAAAATACCATCGTAAGTGCTC
>WSZT01000185.1 GCA_013139985.1 Candidatus Methanophagales archaeon
TCGCAGGATATAACCCTGATAAGATACCTACGAGCACTGCAACCGCAACCCCACCGAGCAGAACCTGTAGTTTCATAACCACTGCGATCTCAACGTTAAGCACAGTATATATCCCGAAACTTATGACGTTTGCTGCTATGACACCAACTATGCAACCCAGAACGCCACCTATTCCACTCACCACACCCGCTTCCATCAGAAATAGAAATAGGATATTCCTATTCTTCGCGCCTATCGCTTTCATCACACCGATCTCATGCGTCCGCTCCATCACAGACATCAACGTCGTGTTCATTATGCCCATAGCAGCCACGATAAGCGATATAGACTCGATGGCGAGTAAAAAAACTTGCAGTATCTGGAAAATGGATTTTAAATCATCTATCGCACCCCCCATCGCCATTGCAGACGTAAAATCGTCCAATTTGTGGTTGTCGTCTATTTGCTCCTCGATTTCATCCGCTATCTCCTCCGCTTCGCCTATATCCCTCACACGCACGAAAATGGTTGAAATATCATTGGTATCGAAAATAGTAACCGCATCCCTTTTCGTTACGTATATCTGCGCATCCACATTGGACCGGAATCCGCCTTGCTTTTCCAATACCCCAATAACCCTGAATTTGCTACCATTTAGCGTTAGTCTGTCGTTAACACCTATTTCATCATCAAAATAATCATTGGCAACGCTATACCCGATTTGACATGCTTTGCGATCATTATCGCGTAATTCTCGTCCCGATGCACTTGTCTCACTGTCACCGTCTTCTTCCAGCTTCACCGTCTCTCCAAATACCGCGTCCATATCTCTTGGCTCAATACCAACGATTTCCACCATAACCTTCTCGCCACGGTATTCCACTTCTTGCATCTCGCCCATCAATGCTGCAGCTTCTTTCACGCCACTTATCCGCTCTACATCCTTCAAATCGCGATCGGTAAAACTGCCAAATTCGCCAAAACTGCCTAATTCCACACTCCCTGGCGTTACCATAATAATATCCGTCATCTCGCTTAGTTGTTCCGTTATTGACTCCTGCATGCCGTAGCTAATGGACATTATTGCGACTACCGCCGCTATACCCACGACAACCCCCAGCATCGTGAGTATAGAACGAGTTTTTCGCTCTCTTATATTCCGGTACACCAGTAGAAATGCATCCTTCATCGCTCAACAAACACCCTTCCTATAATTATCTTTTTGCTTTGCAAAAACAATCTTTCTTGGTAAAGCTTCTTTCTTTAGAAAGAAGGTTTATCCATACCTCACTGCTTCAACAGGACTCATTTTTGACGCCTTCCTCGCTGGATAGAACCCTGATAGAACACCTACAATCACGGCAACAGCGATTCCAGCGAGTAAAACTTCGGGCTTCACAATCGCTGCGATTTCTAATCCCGATGCCGTGCTGCCTAAGAAGCTCAGAACTTTAGCTACGATGACACCTACTACACAGCCAGCTACACCGCCCACCAGACTCACCATGCTCGATTCGAGCAGGAAAAGAGAGAGCACATCGCTGCTTTTTGCGCCTATCGCTTTCATTACGCCGATCTCATGCGTTCGCTCCATCACAGACATCAGCATCGTATTCATTATGCCAATAGATGCAACAATGAGTGCAATTGCCGCTATTCCCACCAAAACACCCCGTATAATATTGAATATATCACCCATCATTTCTATCATGCTACCCATCGTCATTGCCATGGCGAAATCATCGAGTCCATGGTTATCATTTATCACTTCCTCGATCTCCTCTGCTATCCCTTCCGCTTCGTCTATCTCATAGACCCGCACTATGATGTATTTTATCTCATCGGTTTGCAAAACCTCCTTTGCCGCACGCAACGTAAGAAAGATATGCGGGTCTACATCATTAGAATACAGCATATCACCTTTTTCAAAAACGCCAACCACAATGAATTTATCACCATTTATTACCAGTTTATCGTTCACGTGTATGACCTCATCGAAGAAGTCATTGGCTACACGATCTCCGATGACGCACGCTTTATAATCATTCTCGCGGAGCCATCGACCTTCTTTGAGTCCGACAGGCACCACATAGAAGCTTTCCAGCTCTTTGGTATCACGTCCGATGACGAAAATAGGCGCTCTTTTGTTGCGGTACTCCACTTCTGCGGCGTCGTACGTCATTGTCGAGATGTCTTTTATACCGCCTATCCGCTGTAAGTCGCTTACGTCTCTATCGGTGAAACTCCCCTTTTCTACATAGCTATGTGCCCTGATCTCCCCCGGCATCACCGAAATCATGTCTGCCATCCCTGTCAATTCACCGGTTATCGCCTCTTCCATGCCATAGCCGACGCTCATCAAAGATACGATAGCCGCTATGCCCACCGCAATACCCAGCACGGTGAGTATCGAACGCGCCTTTCTCTCTCTTATGCTCCGAAATGCCAGCAGGAATTTGTCTCGCATTACTCAATCAAGCACCCTTCCATCCCGCATCCGCTTTGTTCTACCTGCGTGGGCTGCAATCTCCGCATCGTGCGTTACCACAATGATCGTCCTTCCCTCGCGATTCAAACCTTCTAAGAGGACCATTATCGCGTTTCCCGTCTCAGTATCCACGTTTCCCGTTGGCTCATCGCCGATGACGATTTCCGGGTCATTAGAAAGCGCCCGTGCAATAGCCACCCGCTGCTGCTGCCCACCGCTCAGCTCCGAAGGTTTATGGTACATGCGGTCTCCAAGTCCGACCTTTGCAAGTAATTCATCAGCTCTCTTTATCCTCGCTTCTCGTCCCACACCCGCGAAGAACATGGGAAGTGCAACGTTTTCTATCGCATTTAACGTGTGGACGAGATTAAACTGCTGGAATATGAAGCCTATCTTCTCTCGTCTTATCTCTGCAAGCCCGTTTTCGCTTAGCTTACCTGTATCTATACCGTCTATGAAGACCGCACCGCTTGTGGGCGTATCCAAACAGCCGATCAGATTGAGCAGCGTGGACTTGCCCGAGCCCGAAGGCCCTTTAATAGCAATGAACTCACCGTCTTTTATCTCTAAGTTTACGTCCCGCAGCGCTTGTACTTCCACATCTCCCATCCTGTACGTTTTGCTTAGGTTTTCGGTGTGGATCATTGTATACCCTACCTTCCTCGTTTCCGCTTTACCCATACCAGCCCAGCGACAACAACGATAATTACAAGTACTGCGACTATGAGCAGATAAATCGGTAACTCCCCATCCTGCGGCTCCTTTACCACTATATGTACCGCGTAACCCGGGAGTTCATATCTCTTGTCCGTGTCGAGATCCCGAAACGCCAATTTAAACGGTATTTCGGTATTGCCAACACACAAGTCGTCAGTATAAAGCTCAAAAGAAGCCGAAAAGACGTCCCCCACTTCCATGTCGCCAATAAAATATTCAGAAGGTAATAGCCAGACCCCTCCGTTTCCATTGTCTACCGCCTGTATCACGGATACTGCTTTTATATCCTTTGCCATGCCATTAGCTACGTCAAACTCTATCTTCGCTATGTCTCCTTTATAAACAAATTCGGGTGCATTCACCAGGATAAGCTTCACATCTGCTATGCTCTTCACCAATACAGATGATTCAAGATCGTTATGATGTATATTATCGCCGTTCTTATATGTAACATCGAACGAGATGTCCATATCACCCGCAGAAAGAGGCGTAAGCGTGATACTAACATCTCTCTTTTCGCTCGCTCCCAAACCGCCTATGAAAATTTGTTTGGGTGTGATTTCTAACTCATCGGTTTTTGCTTTCACATACACATTCACCCCGCTCACGGGGTTAGGTCTATTATTTGCCACCACCAGCCCTATCTGCTTTGACTCACTAAGCGAAATCTCCGGATGTGCATCCATCTCAAGTAGTTCCACTTCACTACTGTCTACTTTCACACAGACAGGGAACCGCACATTTTCGCCATTTTCCACTTCTATATACACTTCCGGGTGATAAGTGCCGTCACGCGCGTACTCATCAGCTTTTATTGGTATACTGATTTCTATGCTCTCGCCAGGTCCTAAAGCGCCTATGTTGCCATATTCAGTGCGCTGAAAACCTTCACTCGACCATTCTATACCACTACCCCTACTACTCAGCCGTATTGTCTTTATTTCTGCACTGTTATCTCGTGTTGATGCCGTTGTGGTACTTTGCTGTGGTAAACCGGCTTGTCCATAGGTCATCGCGATCTCTGACGATTCGGCAGTTATAGAAGGGTTTTTTATGGTTAGTGTAATAGTGCCAGTGTCACCGGACATCAAAGCTTCAGGCTCCGCAGTGTAACTAGTAACCATGACCGCGGGACCATCAATGGCAGATACAATGGCTGTTGCAAGCAGTATCAAAGCGGCCACCGCAAAAGTCATTGCAATTACTTTCTTCGCTCTTATCATCGTATATCACCTCCTCTTGTTTCAACAAAACGATAGCTCGATCTAATTCGCACCATAACCGAACATTTACCATTCATTTTCCCACATCATCTCCTTTTTCATTATTTTTTCCTTCTCCTGTGCCCATATGAACCGTTACCCGCTTCTTAAGGACAGGAACCAACCGCTTTATTTCTATCTCGCCACCATGATCCAGCATATATTCGCTAATCGGCTTATCCGGGGATTTACCATTTACTTCGTATACATAAAAACCTTCTTCACCGTCTATTGATACAATAAACTCTTTATCACCTATTTTCTTTATTCCCACTCCTGCTACTTCCTTTAAGGCATCCAAAATGCTTGTCCCTTTCTGAACATCTATCTCATATTCCTCGCTAAAAGGCACCATTGCATCATATAGCTTCTCCCTACTCACCTTTAATACATGAGTCCTACCGAATTGTTTACACGTCAGCAGATCCGCATCCTCTAAAATTCTGACATGCTTCGCAGCCACCGGCACTGATATCCCCAACGCCTTTGCTAAACCAGACACGTGATACTCCCTCTTCATTAAAAGCTTTAACATCTCCACCCGCGTTGTACTACTCAATGCTTTGAATATCATCTCTTCTACATACACCCCCGTCAAAGAATTAATTATCCGGTTAGATCATAAATATTATCAATATATAAAACTTTCGTTACAACTCATGTCAATACCGCCCCTGCAACAACTGCAACTTGAGCTGACACAAATCCTCTGCCAACTTCTTTATATATCTTCTACCCTTTTCACCATCCTCTAACCGCTCCAACCACGCTTTTGGAATTGCTGCTTCGCCGTAGTAAGCACCGCTTATCGCCCCTGTCATCGCCCCTATGGTGTCAGTATCCCCACCTAAACTTATCGCATAGACTACACTATCCTTGAAATTACTGGATCGCAGAAAAGAGTAAATAGCTGTGGGTACCGACTCAAAAGCCTCCACTCCGTTGCCTAATTCCGATATTACCCTCTTTTCAGTCGCGCCTTCATCCAAAAGTGCCTTTAGCTTTCCTACATTGCCCTTATACATATCTGTTTTAACAACTTCTTTCAGTTTGAGCAGCATATCCTCTTTTTGTCCACGCACGGCTAAAGCGACGGCAAAAGCTTGCAAAGCTGCTCCCGCCTTGCCAAGCTCATGAGAATGCGTGATATTAGCGGATTTATAAGCTATTTCCCATAGCACATCGTGAGTATCGAAATAAAAAAGCCCTACCGGTGCGATTCGCATCGCAGCACCATTGCCATAAGAACCTTTTCCACCAAATAGCTTTCCCGATGCTTCTGCCCAACTTTCACCTTCGCGTATCCGTCTTAACACTTCTTTAGATCCTGGCCCGTATCCCCTCTTCACATTGTAATTTTGGATGAACTTAAGTGCCATATCAGCACCATTAAAGCCTTTATTCTCTATTAATGATTCCGCAACGCCGATCATCATCTCCGTGTCGTCTGTGTAGCGACCATGGATCATTTCCCACTCCCCGCCATATACAGAACCCACCATCTCCATGTCGTAACCTTCCACCGGAGCGCCTAAAGCATCGCCTACTGCACTGCCTAACATAGCACCCCTAAATTTCGCTTTTATGTCG
>WSZT01000045.1 GCA_013139985.1 Candidatus Methanophagales archaeon
CGCTTCAGATACCACGAACAAGGTGCTTTCTTCTCTTCTAACCCTGATTCTACAAGGTTTAGTCTTAATAACGTCAATGCCCCCACCCTATTTACCAGGATATTGAAACTTTCATACCGCTTAGAGGAGATAAAATGCAAGAAATAATACTTGTAGTTATGTAGTTCCCAATCCCTGACTTCCATACCCAATTGAGCGAACTCCGCAGGATGCATCAAACGGAGTTCTTCGGGATATACTATAGGCTCATACATTATCCCTGCCTTTGTAGAACCGCCAGTGTCCCTTGCCTCCACACGATATTCTTTTGTGATGCCTTCGTGCATCATCACTGCGGAATAAAAGGGCTTATCTTCTGCCGACCCGCGGAAATCAGATACCACATCAAAAGGGATGGTTTCTCTTGATATGAGTCTCGACTGACTAAAAAGCATATGAAGCGTATCCGGGCTTTCACTAACGTCTATATCTAGTTCCACATTCATTGTATATGCCGGATGATGAGAAGAGCCGTAGTTTTCCAGCTCTTTTATTCTTATCCCCTTTCGTTTTATCGCTACCATTTTACATCAAAGCACACACATCATTCTCGTGCCGTATAGGTCCTACTAAATCGGAACGGCGAGAATTCTATCCCGCCACCATCATAGAATTTCGTGAACCACTCGTAGAAATGCAGCCTGATTGTATGGATGCCTGCCATTATCGCTTCAAGTACGATCACTACCGCATTCCCTGCAATGAATATAATAATACCTATCACCGGCCCTATTATTGCGATACTACCCCAGCACATGAAAGCCAAAAGAATGAACACTTCCATTAACGCCGCATGACATAATGCTAACGCGAGAATACGACCGTAAGAGACGATATTCGCAAGAAATCGGAAGAGATTCTCCAGCACTGCATCTATTAAACCATCTATGAGAATGATGATATAATCCATGCCTGACAGCTTCTCTCCCTTTTCCGCTTTACCGTGCTTTTCATGTCTCAACTCTGAGACTAGCTTGAAAGCGAAGAGTATAAGTACTGGGAGTGCTACTAAAAAAAACAAACCTGCCATTGGGTCAATAAGAGAAATAACAGTAGTGACGAAAACCGCAAGACCTATGTCTATCCCTTCAAGAGAAGAACTGAGTAACAAAAGTAAGAAATAAAGAGTCCCAAACAAGCACCAAATCTTTACCGCCTCCCATAAAACACCGAACATGTCTCTGTCGGAGGCTTTGTTTACCGCACAGAGCAGTAATCCAAGCCCCATGTGTAGCGTCCCTATTAGCATCGTTAGGACGAACATAACTGTCACATTCGGGATCGGCTCGAACCACAAAGGCTCGAAAACAAACACCTCGGGAAGGCTCATACCCACAGAATCATGAACCAAATGGCCTGCATACTCACTTAAGCCGAAGAATTCGCCGAATAAAAAGCCGATGATCAACGAACAAAAACCACATAACACTACTATTACGCCCACACCCCTAATCTCCTTCCCCAAGCCCTTAAAAGCAAACATCAATGCCAAACCAATCGCAAGCAAAAACATTCCATGCCCTATGTCCGGGAACATAAGACCAAAAAGGATAGGGAATATTATAGCGGTAATCAGCGATGGATCTATGTCATTGTATAAAGGATGACCATACATACCCACTATCGATTCAAAAGGCTTCACTATTTTCGGATTCTTCAGTAAAGACGGCACCCGCACGTCCTCCCTCTTCGGCTCTTTCACATCGATAACGCAAACTCCGGCGGTCTCATCATTTATACCGTCTATTACCCTGTCAACCTCTTCTTTCGGTGTCCAGCCTTCTATAACACGCGTACGTGCACTTTTACCGAAAAGAACCTTTGCCTTCTCCCGGTTCTCCTCGATTTGCACGAGTTCATGCATCACGAGCAAATCATTAAGCCTTTCATCTCTTATTACCGCTAATTCGCGTTCATTATCGTTTATACCGCTCTCCAATTCTGCAACCTTCGCATTTAATGCCGCTATTGCTTCTTTTGTTCTCGCGGGTATATCACCCTGCGGAGGTCGTTGCCATATTTCAAAGTCAGCCGCCCTCAGCGCTTTCGCTACTGCAGCCTTATCACTTTTCAAGGTCACAATGATAGCAAAAGAGACTTCACCGGTTAGCTCCTTAGAAGCAATAAAGTTATTTTCACCCGTTTCTGCTTCGAGATTTGATCTCAACGCTTCCAAATTCACGCTCGGTAAATTGCCCGCGTGCAAAATAACAAATTCCTTTTCGCCTATGAAATCCAGATCAATCTCAAAATCGTCTAATAACGCTAATACGCGTAATATATCATTTGTATTTGATAATTCTTCTTTTGAACTTTCATTACCCGCTATTAACTTATTTACTGTCGCCTCTAAGCTATCTAACTCCCGCTCCATCACAGCCAAATTCGGCGCCTCTATTTTTATCCGGTCTATCTGCTCTTCTTCCGGCGCTTTAAATAGCATCTCCTTTAGGCTCTTCTTCTCTGCTTCCGCAGGCTGTAAAATCGAGATTGTGCTATCTAGCCTTGCCAATAGTTCAGAGCTTTTTATCAGCTTCGTATCTGCCTTTGAGGGTACTATTAGCCCTTCCCAGGCATCTAAGAACTCCTTTACATCTGTAAGATGCACAGTACCCAGTGCTTCTAGTCTCTTGATTACTCGATCTACATCTTCATCTAAGGTGACAATTCGCAGCTCCCGCATCTCCACTGGTCTAAGCATCGTAGTTCTATTATATATACTCCGTTAAAATTTATAGCATAACAATCCCCATTGTCTCTTCTGCAGATAGATCATTCTCTTTACATACAGAGATAGTACAAAGGTTTTTTATTTCTAGTTCCTTGAGGTAAAGGAAACCTATTATCGTACCAATATTGATAGGCGCGCCACGTAGTGTATTCTTTATAGTGTAGAAAAATAGATTCCTTAGTGCTCGTTCAAAAGGGATAAGTGATTGTTCTTCTTCATACGCGGGAATAGCACCCATTAACACTTCTTTATATGCAGAAGGAGGCAACAATTGGACAACTGTACTTGCATCTTCCGCGGACATCGAAGCCTTTACATTATCTGCATTGAAATCAAATGAATAGGTATATGTATATGGTAAGAAGTATTTCGTCATCTCCGCCTCCTTTATTCCCGCTGCCTTGCATCTTAACAAAGTCGTGATGTTTATTATGTCAAACTCAGTGCCAATTATCTTTCTTACTATCGCCCTATCCTTGGCACCTAACCCTGTCATCCGCGCCCATATAGCGCCACAGAGTTCCTGGTAGAGAGCGCTTTCAAGAATTAATGCCTTTTTACTCGCTTCATATTCCGGAAGCACCGCCTCCAACACATGCTTGTACGGGTCTTCTAATCGCATTATCAGATTCTTCATCGAATCCGCATCCAACAATCCGCTCATCTTTCGTCCAAAGAAGTCTTCAACAGGGAAGAAGAGTGGCTTTTCGGTTAATACACCTGCAGCTTTCGCTATGATAACGGCTTTCAGATTTTCCACTTCAAATCTTCTGAATAGTTCCTCGAAGAAAGCGTTTACTTTGCCGCGTGTTGATCGCAGTACCATTAAATATTGGTCTATTAGCTCGCCTTTAAGTGCTAGCTCTATATTTCGCAGGTCTGTCGAAGGCGCTTTTGTTAACTTTTCCTTATACGTGGTATCCATCAGCGAAGATATAAAATCATCCTTAGTCCCCACCGCCATAAGGTCTTTTAATCGCCCCTCACTCAAAATATCGCTCATTCGCGACATTACCCGTGCATACGAATATGCATATCCTGATACGCTCATCCTCTCACTATCTATATTAGAGTATGTATAATAATAAAGGTATTTTGTTTATCCGCACATCTAAAAAGAATGTAGGGCAGGTGGTAGATAGATCAAATAGTACAGAAACTACGTTAATAATATTCCTTTTCTCGTGGGAAGCTGTGTGATCTGGTGGTTATAAAAAGTAGCTAAACAAATACCCGCTTTCTTCTGGTTAGTCCTGTTGATGCGTGCAGCATATTTTTGCAGCTTAGGGGCACTCCATCCACTCTTCTTCTTCCTCCTTCTGTGAGGTTACATTTTTGTTACGTATTTCTATGGCCTCTGCAACATAGAAATCACCAATGTAATCCTCTGATATCTTTGTGTTATTTGTTCCTACACCTATATGCATAGAGCCATTGAATGAAGATTCAAATCTCATTGTGGACTTAGTCGCATTTGTATCATCCACAATAGAGGAGGCATAGCTTATCTTCTTGTGTATCGCAGTGCCTGCCTTCTCGTTCTTGGCACATATGCCCTGTACCCACATAGAAGAGAAGTTAACGTCAAAATCGCCAGAGAAGTTAAAGGCGATGGGCATGTATTCTGCTTTTGTGTCCTTGTCAAGCTGATGTGAGTCAAAAACCATGTCAGAAGAATAGTTTCCGCTTCCATGCTCTACGACCTGTATTTGACCCTTGGATAGCGCATTATCCACCATCACATATCCCACTCCTCTCACACTTTCTGACATCTCTTTCAGTCTGCAATCATATACCTTTAGCGTGCCGTCCTCAGTTCTAACCTCTAAAACGTATATTGTCTCAGCACCTACTTTCACCGTTGCTGTTTCATTATTTGCTCCCATTACTATCTCGGCAGAGCGCCCATCGGTAGAAATGTGGATGATCTTGTCGTCACTGGATTTGGTGATGGTTGCATTCTCAGCCCATTTGATAGCCAGAACATCTACGAGGTACCGTATCAGTTTCTCGCTATCGTTTCCCGGAACCTGGCTCCAGTTGAACAGATACCTGCACTCTTCTCTTGTCGCCCAATAGATCTCAAACTCGCCGATGTAATCTTCTGAAGTCGTTACGTCCTTTGATACAGTACCTATGTGTGCCGCACCATAGAAAGAAGAGTCAAATTCCATTGATGTGCCATACGCACCCATTTCGGTTTTCGTATCATCCTTAATGTAGGTGGCATCCTTTATCTTCTTGTGCATTACATCGCCCAATACCATGTTCTTGCTGCATATGTCCTGCATCCACCGGGTAGTGAAGACAACCGAGAAGCTGTCAGAGAAGTTAAAGGAAGTGGGCTGGTATTCTGCTTCTGTGCTCTTTTGAAGGTCGATACTTTTGTTCTTTGTCGCTAAGTTCAAGATCTCTTCGGACTTGTAGTTGCCACTACCACACTCGGTAATCTCTAAGCTCGTTCCTGGCCCACTTACAGTCGTAAAAGCAGAGGCAGTTACAGGGTCTGTCTCGGCACATTCGATTGTAACTACATTCTTGAGCGTATATGGGTCTTGCTCTGTGGATAGCTCTTTGCTAACCATTACAAAACCTTCTCCGGTTACGCTGCCAGTCTCTGTAAAGGATATATCACGCGAATCCGGGACCTTTACCTTTATTGTTATTGTTCTGAACTCACCAACTGGGAGGAGTCCTATTGTCCACATGTTGTTTGTGCCGGGATCCGGAGCAGGATCGGCAGAGATAAACGTTAGGCCTTCTGGATAGTCTTCTGTTATCGTGACATTCGTTAGATTCGCCACACCCGAGTTGGAACATTTTATCGTGTATGTCACTAGTCCGCCAGGTGCTACGGTAGTCGGTGAGCATGATTTATCTATTGATATTGATACGTTCATCACAGTAACCGTTGCGGTATCAGAGTCGTGAACATTGGCACCATAGGGAGGAGTTCCTGTAGCTGTAACGTCATTTATCAATGCCCCAGAAGCCCCTTCGTCTATGTGGGCAATAAGAGTGATTATAGTTGAGTCACCAGGATCCAAAGAACTTACATTATTCCATGTTACTTCGTTTCCGACTACACTGCTTGGTGCTGGTGTAGTCCCTGTTGCTACATAGCGCATGCCTGCGGGCAACATGTCCACAACCCTCACCGGATTTAGTGTCCAGTTACCACTATTCGTAACGTTTATGGTGAATTTCACGTCTGTACCTACTGTACCCCCAGTAGGAAAAGCAGTCTTATTGACTTCCAAGTCTGGCTTCCCCCCGGTTCTGCATGTAAATGACACATAAGGCCAATTGTATTGTCCACTGCCATGAGCAGGATCAACGGCATAGACACCCCATTCGCCTTGAT
>WSZT01000219.1 GCA_013139985.1 Candidatus Methanophagales archaeon
TAACGAAACCAGAAGGATGATTTTGAAAGAGGTAGATGTACCGGTGGGGACGGTTCCGATCTATCAAGCGGCTTTAGAGAAGACGGACGTAAGAGCAGTAGTGGACATGAGTTCAGATGACATGTTCAATGCTGTAAGAAACCATGCAAAAGACGGTATAGACTTTGTCACCATTCATGCAGGTGTCAATCAGAATTCACTGGCACGATTGAAACTTAGCGGACGCATATTAGATGTTGTCAGTCGTGGCGGCGCGTTCCTCGTTGTTTGGATGATACATAACGAGCGTGAGAACCCATTTTACGAGGAATATGATTACCTATTGGAAATAGCGAATGAGTATGATTTAACGCTCAGTTTGGGCGATGGTATGCGTCCAGGTTGCATTTCCGATGCTTCGGACCGTGCCAAATTTGCAGAAGCTATTACGCTTGGTGAACTCGTGAAGCGAGCTCGTGAAGAAGGCGTACAGGCAATGGTCGAAGGTCCTGGACATGTGCCATTGGACGAAATAGAAGCATCGGTAAAGATAATAAAGCATGTAACGGATTTTGCACCGCTTTACCTCTTAGGGCCTCTTGTTACAGACATCGCACCCGGATACGACCATTTCGTGAGTGCGATCGGTGGTGCGGTCGCGGGAATGTACGGTGCAGACTTCCTCTGTATGGTCTCGCCATCAGAACATTTGGCATTGCCCTCTGTGGACGACATAAAGGAAGGCACGATCGTAACGAAGATAGCTGCGCATGTCGCAGACCTAGTAAAAGATGGGCAACGAGAACGGGCTAGACAATTAGATGATGAGATGGCTTATGCAAGGAAAGACCTCGATTGGAAAAAGCAATTTGAGATTGCAATGACCGCAGAGGAGGCGCAAAGGATAAGAAATCGCAGACCTTCGGAAAGTGATGCATGCTCTATCTGTGGTGATCTGTGTGCGATAAAGATGGTAAAAGAGTGTTTGAAATAAGGGGCCAGACCCCCCTTATCAACCCTCCCTGCCCAAAAAATCATTTGAAAAACTTTTTTTCTAGAATGCCCATTGCCTCTTTCTCTCTATGACCGCCGCATTTTTCGACTATTTCGGCATAACGCTCCATCTGTTTTTTTAGCTCTTCCTTTTCGCGCTCATCGTTGACTCTGAGATACCTCGTTGCGAGTATAGTGGCTTCAATCACCGCATTAAGACCTCGGTTTATCGCTTTTAGCTCCTTACGATTGATTACTATGGTAAGGGGCGTCAATTGAAAGAGAGAATATTCAGTGCTCTTCTCTGCCAAAGCAGCCTGGAATATTATCCATGAGTTCGCTTCTTTTAGTACAGGAAAGCCAGAAAGAGATGAATAATGCGATTCGCCCAGATCATCAAATGCCGCTTTCACGAATAATACCACATCACTGGTTACATTCGCTGCCAATTTCTTCGTTTCCTGCACGTTAATAAAGGTTCTTGAACTTTTGTATAGCTTCACAAAATGTTCGTTAGTTGTTGTTATTATACCAATAGGGGCCGCATTGAAGGTGCCTGATGCGGATCTCGTTGTAACGATTACTTCTGATATGCCTTCGTCTATTCCGGTTTCTCTTACGTTCATTGTTCTAACAAGTTCTTTAATACCTTATACCCTGGAATATCTTTTTCCCAAGTTTAGTGATTGTGAACCATTCTATTCCCAAACCGTGATTAACGAGATATTCCTTTCTGTCTTTCTTAAACCCAAAATTGAGAAGCCCGAATATCGTGAGCGCCGGGACAATTCGCTCCTCAAAAACGGAGAAAAGATAAACTGCTACACCAATAATCAAAGACAGTTCGTCTTCTGCGCTTCCCGGTACTCTGCAAAATTCCTTTACCCAATCTACAAATTGATACTTCTTGTCCACTTCGCATTCTGATAGTGCAGAAGCAATATTACCCCTTTCTTCTTTCACTGATTCCGGGCTTCCCTCACTATCAGGGGGTAAGATTTTACCCCACCGCGTCTCGTTCCACAAAGCATCAAATAACACGACAAATTGCTCCTTCTGTGATAGCTGCTTGAAAAGATCAATCCGCGGTGTCACCTCTAACTTGTTGTTTGCACTCACAACGAACAGATTTAACGTTTTACTTATGGTGTAGAACAGGTGTATCGTTCTCGAATCTGGCTGATTAGCAGTGTTTTTGAGTTCTTCTGGGCTGCTCATCGCTTCGTTCAACGCAAAGAGATCTCTCCTAGAGATGAAACTATTTGCGGCAGTCAGTTTCATGCCGTTATGTGTTGATAGGTAGGTCAAAAAAGTCTGAAAATCGTTCAGCACTGTTGTACGGCTTGTGCTTAAATCGTCTTTTGAAAACGAACTACTAATTCTTTCATTTACTTCAAATGGCTGCTCATAGTTCTCTTCTAGCTCTTCTTCATCATATTCGTCCATAAACCATGCCTCATAGTCTATATCCCAAGTCTCACTGTCCGGGTCGAGTTCATCGTAGGATTCAAATCGGCGGATGTATCTTCGAGGGTTTTTACACGCTGAGAGGATGTCATCCAATTGGTCTTTGTCCACGCTGCCACGTTCATGCAGGAACATGTAGAATTTCTTGAACGCGACAAGTATAGGGCGAACATCACTCTTGCCTCCGCCCCAGACTTTTCGGATATACCAATTCCCGAGATAGTCTTTGATACCCATGCCGGTAACTTCCGGCAGGTTTTTTTCCTCGTAGCCTATGAGGTAGTGAAGTGCAAAGAAGCGGATGTGATCCGCGTGGGCGGAAGCGGTTTCTTCACTTAGCCCTTTTTCCTGCTTTAGGTAGTTGTAAAAGGATCTGACTAATTTTTCCGCTTCTTCTTCCTTCGGGGTCATTTCATATACGTTGCTATGTTTTTTTTCTTCAAAAAACTTCTTCTTATGGAAAATAAAATGAAGTAGGTTGTCATTTAATTTATATCCCGAAGAAGAACTTGAAATAGAAATAAAGGAAAAAGCGTGAAAAATGGACCTTGAGGGATTTGCGAAGCGGGAGTTAAGAGAAGGCGAAGCAGACGATAAAATCATTGCTGAGCTGTGCAATCGCATAGTAGAAACAAAACGAGATCGTATAACGAAAGAAAAAGCGGAAGAAATTGCTAACGCGGTATTAGAAGAATCAAAGATAACGCTTGATTTTAATGACGAACTTATCACCGAACTCAAATCAAACGTGAGAATGGGCGAGTTGGGGGTTGGATCCCGAGGCGCAGGTGATTTTTATGCTCATGAGAAGATAGGCGAGTTAATAGGGGCAACGGGCGCCGTGGTTGACTCATCGAGCCTGAGTGATTCCGGTGTGGTGCGTCTTCCGGATGGGAGTAAGGAAAAGTTGATCGTGGTGACTGTGGACGGAATGCATTCGCGGCTGAGCGATTTCCCTTTTCTCGCTGGTTTTCATGTTGCGCGTGCGGCACTTCGTGACGTGTATGTGATGGGTGCCACACCAGTTGCGCTATTATCGGACATTCATGTGGCGGATGACGGCGACGTTGCGAAGATATTTGATCATATAGCGGGGATTTCCGCGGTATCAGACGCCGCTGGCGTTCCGCTCGTTACGGGTTCGACATTGAGAATCGGAGGTGATGTGGTAATAGGAGAAAGAATGACCGGCTGCGTTGGCGCAGTTGGCGTGGCTGATACGGTCGTAACGAGAGAAGGTGCAAAAGAAGGTGATGTGATATTGATGAGCGAAGGTGCAGGTGGCGGCACTATAACCACTGCCGCTTTGTATTACGGCGAACCGGAAGTGGTACGGGAAACGATGAACATAAAATTTTTGAATGCTTGTAACATGCTTATCAAAGAAGAGATGGTGAAAAAGGTACATCTAATGACCGATGTTACAAACGGCGGCATTAGAGGCGATGCGAACGAGATCGCAAAAGTGTCACACGTGAAACTCGTCTTTCATGAAGATAGAATACGGGATTTAGTAAATAAAAAAGTGCTTGCAATGCTAAAACGGCGTGAGATAGACTATTTGGGCGTATCTCTGGATGCACTTCTGGTCATTTGTCCCGCGGAAGTTGCAGAGGCTGTTAAAGCGGTTGTAAGAAGTGCTGGGGTGCGAATAGAAGAGATCGGCAGTGTTGTAAAAGGCAACGGTGCCGAAATCGTTGTTGACGGTGAAAGTAGAGATTTTTCACCTAAATTCCGGGAGTCTGCATATACACCGATAAAGAAGGTTGTAGGTGAATCCGGGCAGAATTTTGAAATGATGAAGCGGAAAGTGGATAAGGCGGTTGAAGAAGCAGTCAGGAAGAAGGATAAGGTAAAAAGGATATTGGAATCTTCATAATACCCAAAGGTATATTATTGCAATCAATATTGGTTGATGAATCAGGTAAATTAGTAATGAATACCTACCAAAAAGGCAAAGTAACCTTATAACAGCGAAATTGGAAAGGTCACAAAGCTTAAATCTACGTGTGCAGTCGGGATATATTAAATATCCAAAGAATAGCCCAATTATGACCACGCCGAACCAAGGTAAAATAGGGAAATAGTCAATAGTATAAATGTGCTCTGGCATGAGTCCTAACCACATTAACCAGGAGAACCCAAAAGTATAGTTCTTCAAGTATAGTCCAAAAGATACGAAAAGAATACCGGGCAGCAGATTCCATAAACGGAGTTTTAAGAATGGATATGCCATAATAATCGAAATTCCTATAAGATGAAGAACGCCAAATACAACAAAACCCGCTCTCAAAAATAGCCATGTCGCTAAGGTAATAAGCAAACCCCATGAAAAGATTTTTACACCCCGTTTGAGATATTTCAGGTATAATCTCTTCTTCTGTTTCTTCTTAGCTCTTGAGTAACTAAGGGTTAGTGAGATACCAACCAGAAGAATAAAGATTGTCGCTGTTGCGCGCCCAAAATATAACCAAAAACCGGAATGTAAATTGAGATCGTAATCACCAAAATAATTCAGGTCATAGAGTAAATGGAACGTGATCATCATGATTATCGCAATTCCACGCAGAAAATCTAGCTCCCAAAATCGCTGCTGCAACTTCTCCGTCATTAAAAACGAAATGTAAATGCGAAACTAAAGCTTTTATATTCAGAAACTTTGATATTGGATTGTAACTCATGTGAGGGGTAGTGCGAAATGACGACATGGACTGAATTGAAGTTTGGAGGAAGGACTTTTTCCCCGGATGTGCGGAAATTGGGCGATATGAAGGAAGTCGTATTAGACAAGCGTTTTTTAGCGAGTGCGAACATGGAGATGGAGCTGTATTACATGTTCAGAGAAGTATCAAAGAATGAAGAGGACAAGAAGCGGATAAAAGAAAGAGAGCTGAGATACGACATCACTATTATTCCTCCGAATACGCTCGGCGCGGAATTTGTTAAAACAGCGGGACACTATCATCCCCTTCTACCGGGTTCACAAATGACCTATCCCGAGATGTACGAGGTATTAGAAGGCGAAGCGCATTATCTTTTACAGCGCCGGGAGGAGGAAAGGGGTACAGAGAAGATAACGGACGTAATTGTGGTAAAGGCGAAAGAAGGAGATAAGGTCATAATACCACCCAATTACGGGCATGTTACGATAAACCCATCTGAAGCAACTTTAAAGATGGCTAACTGGGTTGCAAGAGCATTCTCATCGATCTACGAGCCAATAAGAGTAAAAGGCGGTGCTGCATACTTCGAGCTGACCAACGGCGAGTTTATTAAGAACGAAAAATATGGGTCCGTGCCAGATATTAGGTTCCTTAAGCCTGAGGATACATGGATAAAGCAAATAAAGCTGAACAATGAAGCGGCGATGTACGAACTACTTCGAGAACCCGAAAAGTTGCAGTTCCTTATTAATCCTACTGAAGTGTTTGATTAACACTCCTCCCACTCCTTTTATACCTTTTTTGGAGACATTCTGAACTACGGATAAGAGAAGAAAAAATTGAAAGAGTTATATTACTCCTGTGGGGCACAATCGAAAAAGTCAGTGATTTTTTAATTTCTCATCCCTCGGACCCAACATTTTCATCGTGTTTGCAAATTAAATTACTATAAAGAGATCACACATTGACTTCCTATCAAAAATCCACAGTATTCTTATCTAAAACTGTACCAGAACATCAAAAACGGCCATTATACGAGTAAAAAGGCGATAGCTACCGCTAACCACGGCTCTTCATTCACGCCAATTTGGATCGTAAAAGTCTTACTTATCCGTAATCCAAAAAAGGTACGAACATCAAAAACGCTTCCAGTAGGGTCTTTTTACATCCACCTAGCAGTCAAGCCCTCTTCATCGCGGATAATTTCATCTGGTTCTCAATTCCCTTATCAGTCCTGCGTTGCTTCTTTCTATGCGTTTTCAAGCTTGTTGAGTAGTAGTTCTCGACCCCATTGTTCGTAGCAGGCGCATCTTTCACGAAATAGAACGCCGTAAAATGTGCCCAATTCTTCTCGATCTTTCTCAGCCGCTTCTGAACAGGCTTTTCAAACGAATCTATTTGCCCCATCAACTCGTCAAATACCCTCAAAGCCTCAATATAAGGGCGCTGCTCCAAATTCCTCTTCTTTCACCTCCGTTCTAGCTCCTGCTCATGTACAAATGCCCTAAAAACCGCCATCTGCTTCTTGAG
>WSZT01000149.1 GCA_013139985.1 Candidatus Methanophagales archaeon
TATAGTGAGAGCGCAACCGTTGCACATTGTACAGTTCCGTGAATTTACGGTTATCGTCAGAAGGCAGATATGTCATAAACTCCTGCTCTGCCTGTTCACCGAGGTTTCTGGTGTCAACCAGGAATAAAATCCGTTTCGCATCGGCGAATTTGAGTAAACGGTAGATAAAGGTAATTGCAGTGTATGTTTTACCGGCACCGGGAGCCATCTGTATCAAAGCTCGTGGCTTGTTCGCCTTGAATGAATTCTCAAGGTTATTTATCGCCGTTATCTGGCAGTCTCTCAAACCCGCTTCTGGCAGTGCAGGTAGATCCAGCAGTCTTGCTCTTAATGATTTGGCATCATTCAGCCATGCCACGTACGTTTCCGGTCTATGAAAAGAGAATACCTGCCTTGAACGCGGCTGTGGATCTCTACAATCGGTAAAGTTGGTTATAATTCCGGTACTTGCGTAAACCAATGGTAGCGGGTCGTTGTCCAGGTATTTGAGTTTGCTTTTTGCATACCCTTCCGTCTGGCTTTCATGAATTGTAAGTCGGTACCCCTCATCTTCTTTTTTCGCTTCTAATATTCCTACTGGTTTCCGGTCTACAAATAATACGTAGTCCGCAGGCCCCGCATCAGTCTGATATTCGCGGACTGCAACACCACCGCTCTCGGTCCAGTCAATTTTGGCCTTATCTTGTACTGCCCATCCGGCGGCATGGAGCTGTTTATCAATATTGTCTCTTGCTATCTGTTCAGGGGATTGGTTTACATAATCCGCCATAATATCCATTATCTGCTTTTCACTATATAATTATAACTTAGCATGGACGGCGAGTTTCAAATATCGGAATAATCCCAATGTGTATTTTGTAGCGTGAAATCATTGACGAATGAAATTCGATCTCAAAAGTGCAACAGACACAGATGGTAACGAGGGATTAGTTAAAGCACTGGAAGTTGAGATAACTTAACACGAGGTATCATTAGTTGTTACAAACAATTACGTTAATAGAGAAGATAAGTGTATTCATTATCTAATCTTTGGATAAAAGAGTGCAAAACATTTGACGAGTTACTTATTATGCTAATCTATATTTAAGAAAGTATGCAAAGCAAGAAGGAGAAGGACAAGACCCTACAATGTCCAAGATGCTGGGTGGCGATGGAGAAAGAGGAAGTGGAGGTGCGGGGACCCAATGTTATCATAGATGTCTGTCCCAAATGTCAGGGTGTCTGGTTTGACAATAACGAATTGAAGAAGGTACTGGGAGACCGAAAGCTCGCGAATTTCCTCACTAAGCACATCGGCACGCAGAGTAAGAGCAAACTGGTGTGTCCACGTTGCGGCTGGTTAATGGATTTAGAATATGCAGAAGAGGTAGAAATAGATGTCTGTCTTAACTGTAATGGTGCGTGGCTAGACCTTGGCGAGCTGGAGAGCTTGAAGGAGAAATCAGATGCTGGTTATACGGGCGACAAAGAGGCTAAAGCAGTAGAAGAATGGGAAGAGATGATGGCGAAACGGCGCAGAAAAGGACTGAACAGCTTATTCGGACGGTTGATGCGGTAGGCTGAATAATATGTCATACGACAGAAATGGAAGAATGAAGAGACGGAATAAAGAAATCAACGAAAGCGATTTCTGAACTCTGGGTTGATGATGTTGAATACGTGGATATACTATTCTCGGACATATAATTCTGCTATGCGGAACCTTTCATGCATCCACCTTCTCACCATAACAATTAACGCCTGTAAACTTCTCCCGGTACGATACCATTAACGGCGTCAGTTTCCGTTCTGGTGCCTTAGCCTTCTTTAGCCGCTTATCAATCTCAGCATCGCTCAGTTTCACATTCAGCTTCCTATTAGGAATATCTATCTCTATGATGTCCCCGTCTTTTATTGCACCAATAGCCCCACCATTATACGCCTCCATCTCAACATGTCCAACGCAAGGACCGGTAGTGCCGCCTGAGAACCTACCATCAGTGATTAGAGCCACCTTTTTATAGCCTGCACCCATTATCGCGTCCGTAGGCGTCAGCATTTCCGGCATGCCCGGTGCACCTGCTGGTCCCTGAAACGGCAACACAATAACGTCACCCTCTGCAATCTTCTTCGCTTCTATTGCGTTCAACAGATCCTTTTCGGTATAAAATACCTTGGCAGGCCCTGAATGAACCCGCATCTCCTGACCTATCGCAGTTTGCTTTATTATCGAGCTGTGTGCGATATTACCTTTTAATACCGCTATTCCACCTTCAGAAAAGTGTGCATTATCTAAGGTTCGGATAACATCGTCATCCAGCACGTTACCTTCTTCTGCTATCTCTGTTATTGATTTACCGTTTACCGTTTGTGAATCTTTAAGCATATCCTTTAAGCGATTAAGAACCGCTGGAATACCGCCTGCACGGTCAATATCGGCCATCTCATGAGTGCCTGCGGGTATTATCTTACATAAATTTGGTGTTTCTCTTGCTATTCCATCGAACATATCTACATTAATATCAACGCCCGCCTCTTTGGCTATCGCCGGGATATGCAAAACCGCATTTGTTGAGCCACCCATCGCAATATCAACTCGTATTGCATTCACAAATGCGCTTTCTGTCATTATATCACGTGGCTTTAGATCCGCTTTAACCAATGCAACAATTCTGCGTCCTGATTCATACGCCTGCTTCTTCTTAAGCGGGTCAATTGCGAGAGTGGTTGCGCATTTCGTTAGTGACATGCCCAGTACCTCGGTAGCAACAGCCATCGTATTTGCTGTAAAGAGCCCGACACAAGAACCTGCACCGCAGACCATAAGCGGCAGCATTTTTTCCGCCTCTTCTGTCGTCATTGCACCACCTTTTACCTGACCAACGATGCCAAAACCTTCAATAGGGTGATGCTTCTTCCCGTCTACCACATTCGCTTTCATCGGTCCACCGGTAACCATAATTGCTGGTATGTTAAGACGTCCGGCAGCCATTAACATTCCAGGCGTGATCTTATCGCAATTGGTTACGCCCACCCAGCCGTCTAATGAATGCGATAAGGTCATGATTTCAATATTATCTGCGATGTGCTCTCGGCTTGGTAAGCTTAACCGCATCTCTACAAACATCGCGACACCGTCACAAACACCGGGAACGCCCCATTCTAAGGGTACTCCACCAGCATCTCTTATCCCTCGCTTTACTTCTTGCGTTAGTTCGTTCAGGAGTATATGCCCCGGAATAATGTTGTTATAACTATTTGCAACACCGATAAACGGCTTGTCCAGGTCAAAATCTTCTTTCTTTAGTCCCGCGGACATCAATAATGCGCGGTGTGGTATGGTCTCGATGTCCTGCTTTAATATGTCTGATCGCATTATCATTACCCGAAATAAAAAAAGAGGCTGGTAATATATGTGTTTGTTTATCCCCTTTTTTATTGTATATAAAGTATAACTTCTACCCATAAATAAATTTAATTTAGGACGCAGATTTACACAAACCTTTCTTTAAAAAAGAAAGCTTTACCAAAGAAATTGGCTTTTGATAAAACTTTTTTCTAAAAAGTTTTAGTGTTAATCTGCGACAACAATTTATTTTCTTTAAGCTCATCTACTCGGATGAATAATCTTATCGCCCATACGCATACGGACCAAAGGTTTGGAGATATGCCTTCTTGCAACCGGAGGCACTTCATACAAACCCGTTTCTATCGCCCGCTCTACGGTTACCTTGTCCTTCACCGCACTAAAAGTCCCGCAGCGCTTACAGCGGTAGCCCTGCGATCGTCCCGCAGATTCCATATTCCGCCCGCACTTATTACATTTCGGATTCCGTTCTACTACAAGGTTCAATTCCCTTAGCTCTATCTTCTCAAGGTTTAATGTACCTTCCTTTAGAGACCCGTAGACCGTAACCTCATCCCCGATTCGCAGTTCCCGTATAATAGCACGAAAGCCCTTCG
>WSZT01000122.1 GCA_013139985.1 Candidatus Methanophagales archaeon
TTTAGTTGGATACATATTATGCTTTCCAAATTGGCGTACTAAACGATTTCGTTAGTTAGTTACTTTATATTAGAAGGCATATATAGTATAGTAAGTGAGCTATGAATAAGGAAGCGATAGGAACAAATGGTATTTTTGTCATTCTCGTTTTAGCCTTGACGTTCACAATTACGGTTTTCATCGCTATCGCTAGTGCTGAGGTAACCGAGCTGAAAGTAAACCCTGAAGTAGTTATACAGGGCGATAATGTATCGTTATCCGGTAGGGCCGCGCCAAATGAGACTGTATGGATAACTTCGTCATTTGTTATTTCTTTACCTGTTTCAGACGGTAAATATTCTGCGGAATTCATTGATATTCTCTTCCCTCCGGGTGAGAAGAAGTTCTCAGTAACCGCAGAGAATGTAGAAGATATTCGTGTATCTTTAGGCCCTTTATTCTTTTTTCCCGCGGTTGAATACCCTCTTGACGGAGCTCTGGAAGCAACCAACGGCACCGCAACTATCCCCATTTCAGTTCCGTTTACTATGAGGGGTATAACAGTTAGCCTTAGTGGCGAAAAAGATGTCAAGGTATATGGAAATGCGGCAGAAGATGCCGATTTTGTAAACCTGAGCGTTGATATGTCTATCAAAGTAATAGCAGATACTAATGGCGATTTAAAACTGGATGTAAACACTGGCGGAATACCTCTCGGCGAATTCGTGATCACAGCAGGAGCAATAAATAAGACGGTCAAGGTAGTTTCTACAAAGCCGGTATTCGATACAGGCTTGTCCGAACATCCATATCCCAGTATGTGTGGAACACATAACGGAACATTAACGCCAAATCAGACAATTGCTGTATCAAAACTCTATACATACTCATGCCCTGGTACATGCGGGCACACGGAACGAGTAACGATATGGAACGATAAGGGTGTTATTGTAGAAGCAAATTGGACTGGCTATCGTGGCGATTGGCGTAATATTACCTTTGATGCAGTTACGCTCGTAGCAGGGGAGACTTACAACTACAGCTTTTGCACCGGCTCTTACCCTCAACTCATTCATGAACGCACGGCAAATGTGACTGGAGGGACAATCACATGCTCCCAATTCACAGATGCAAATGGAAATGTCTATATTGATCGGATTCCGGCAATTATATTAAAATAAGTTATACTTTGCTGACAAATTGAGTATCTGTGATAGTGATGAACATGAAACATATTAATGTGGTGCCGTGCATAGGTCTATTGTTGCTCTTTGCGTTCATAGCATCAGTAACAATTGCGGGCGCAAGCGTAACGGACCTGAATGTGAACCCCTCTGACGTTGTACCGGGTGAGACGCTATCAATATCCGGGAAGGCAACACCAAACGAGGCGGTAACACTGAAATCAACATTTGTGATGTCTTTACATGTTTCAGAAGGTAAGTATTCAGAAGAATTCAAAGGCATTTACTTCCCGACTGGTGAGAAGACATTTTCGGTACGAGCGAAGAACATAAAAGATATTCGCGTTTCGTTAGGTCCGATACCGCTTTTGGGGACCGCTGAATATCCCCTGGATGGCCCCCGAAAAGCAACGAATGGTGTTGCTACACTTTCTATTTCGCTTCCTGTATCCGTTTTCGGGATTCCTATTAATGTCGATGGCGAAAAAGATGTAAAGGTATACGGGGCAGCATTAGATGACGCAACTTCTGTAATTCTGACAACGAACATGGCGATTAAAGTAACAGCAGATAAAAATGGTGATTTTATACTTGACATTAATACCAATGGTGTTCCGCTCGGTGAATTCTCGATTGCCGCAGGGGGAAAAGAAAAGACTGTTCAAATTGCTCGTACTAAACCCGAACCAACTCCCACGCCAAGACCGTCACGTGATCGTGACGAAGAACCAGTCATCTCGCCTACCCCAACTATGACACCTGCTATCGCCCCAACACATTCATCCAGCCAAAAGTCTTCGATCGGTACAACGTCTTCGCCAGGTCAAACGCAAACACTCGAACCTACGCAGGGTCAAAAGCAGACGGCAACATCCGAATTCACGCCGGCTCAAAAGCAAACGTCAACACCAGAATCCACGCCTGATCAAAAGCAAACGCCAACACCAGAACCATTGCCAAGTCCTTCGCAACGCCTAATACCGGGCTTTGGAGCCTTTTTCGCTAGTGCCGGACTCCTTATAGTTGCATATTTAGTGCTAGCATTAAGAAGGAAATGAGATTTTTATTTAAATAGCTCTTCGTCCTGCCCATAATTGCGATCTAATCGCAGTGCAAGCTCGGCTTTTGTTAATTCCATGCTCAGATAAGCGGCATGTTCAAGTAAGGAAATTAGGCCCAATCGCAGGATAGTATCCATCACCTGCTTTGCACTGCTGCCTATTATCCGCTTCCTGGTAGGTATATGTTCGGCGCATATCATTGTTCCGTTTTCCACTGCACAAATACCTATTCTGAAACAGCCCTTTGGATCTAGTTTCCACCCCTCAGTCACAATTGCCGGGATATTTAGCTCATCATGAACTCGCATGATCTGCGTCCTCCTCTTCTCCTTTAGCACTAAAAGGTCAAGTCCAATATCCTTGGGTGCGCTTTTACGTGCCTTTGCGAGCATCATCATCTCGGATGCAACCCGCAGCTCTCTTACACTGCCTCTCGCCTTGTCACTGTATTCTGGAGTGAAGAGAATATCAGCATTCAAGTCATATGCTATACCTGCTAAGGTCGCGTTTACACCAGTTGAAT
Source organism: Candidatus Methanophagales archaeon (assembly GCA_013139985.1). Taxonomy (GTDB): domain Archaea; phylum Halobacteriota; class Syntropharchaeia; order Alkanophagales; family Methanospirareceae; genus Methanophaga. Next base: position 2,748 of record WSZT01000122.1, read on the forward strand.
CCGCGTCCATAAGCTCTGTTACATTTCCAACGCCGAAGAAAAGGGGTGTGCCTTTGTCTTCCGCCCGGAACAGGTAATAGTTATATAATGAATTAGCAATTCCATATCCTATTGCATTTAACACGGGGTCTGCGATCAGGTGCTTTATGCCCTGTTCATTAGCCATTTTCATGTTTGCAAATAGACTTTCAGGTGAGGAATCGGGAATTACAACCGCAGCAATATCATTCTTCGCTATCGCATCACTCACCTTTGGTATATTCTCGCTAGTCAGGCTGAGGACCATATCAACGCCGGTCTCTATGCCCGTAAGAATAAGCTCCTCGTCCAGGGTATCAACAGAAATAGGGACGTCGTCTGCGACAGCTAAAGCGGCTTTTACTGCTCGTTTTACCTCGTCTGGTTTAGCACCGATATGAACGCCAAGGTCTATTATGTCCGCGCCGTTTTCCAGGAAGTAATCCATCTTTTCTTCTATCGTATCAGCACTGAGCTGTGTTGCATCCACAATTTCCGCACAGACTTTCATTCTCGCACCGCCACCTATTTTCACGCCTTTTATCGCAAATTCCGGCGTTATATCGCATTCCAAAGCATCCAGGTGCGTCTTTGCGTCCTCTTTTCTCTTTATCGCTATAAGTTCATCGGCCGGTATGTGAGGCGATAATTGTATCTTCTCTGCGAATGGTAAAATATCTCCGAGATCATAGGCATGTCTGGGTCCCAACCGGATTGGTGTACCTATTTCTCTCTCTAAGCCACTGAAATCTGATTTGCAAAGTCCCGAAACTAAAATCAAGTCGGACTTTTCAGAACGGTAATTCCTTTCTAACGCTATTTTCAACGATTTGGGTGTGGAGAAAGCAGCAATGTTTATGTCTTGTGTAAGAACATCGCACTTCACAGCGGTTACACTTCTTATAGCTTCTGTAACCATACCCGCTGCTTCCTTTCCTGTTGCCAATAATACGCGCATTAGCACTTTATATTATATGGCGTTTTTGCTTTTCTTCTTCACGTTCAGCTTTTCTACGCCTTTTTTCCTCTTGAATTTCTTACTCTCCTTCTTCTCCAGATACAGCTTTAATAGCCCTGCGTTCAGCAGCCATGTATTCGCCAGATCCATAACGAGCCCAAAGAGAAGCACAAGCGATATGTCCACCAATATAGGAATAGGCGCAAAATGCGAGGAGAACAAATGAATAGAAGAAGAAACAATGAACATGGCGAATACTGCAGATAGGGTAGTGAAAGTCATAGTTATACCAGTTTTCATAGCATTTCTTATCTTCAGATCTAAATCGCCTTTTTTACGGAGCAGATTGGCCGTCAATAGTATGTTAGAGTCCACAGAATAGCCAATGAGCATGAGCAATGCGGCTACCGTACCGAGCGATAATTCCATTCCTATCAGATTCATACAGGCAATTGCGACAACGATGTCAGAGAAAGCGGCGAAGATTACTGCTAATGGTGGGATGATCATTCGGAACGCTATGAAGACAACAATAGCCATGAAAAAAAATGCATATATCAGGGCCATTAATGCTTGGGTTTGGTATCGTGACCCGAATTGCGCGCTAATACTCTCTAATTCGTACGTGCCCACCCCGTATTCGTTATTGAGCTTTTCTATCAGCCGGTCATACTCTGGTGAATCGCTTGTCATATCGAATTCTATCCGCTTCTCATTCCCTACGCCTGTTTCACCTACGAGAATGACCGGATAACGGTCGAACTTCGCAGCTAGCGCTTCTTTTGTTTCGTCTGTGCTTATCTTCACCCACGTACCGCCCGTGAAATCCATGCCTAAATGGACCGGCGAACCAACGCTCATCTGCGTGTACGCAATCACGACGAAAGCGAGCAGCAAAATGACAAGGGGTATCGCAATCAGTTTCTTCGCTGAATATTTCGTTATATCCATTTTGTCCAAGAAGCTTTCTTTCTCACTCATACTCGTTTCTCTTTTATTGACATTGACATATTCATATTGGATAGATGGGTATAAAGATTTATTTATGCTATTGTCCAGTAACATTAAAGCATAGGAGTTATGTAATCATAATGACTATCTAATATTTTGACCCAAAACGTTGGTAGAGGCTAATAATGAAGAAGTTTGAGATGCAGGATGCGAAAGATGATGATTTAAAGCGAATAAGTGAACTTATGGGCCTTTCGCTGAGTATAGAAGAGATGCGAGCGATAAAGCGATATTTCCAGTTGAAACGCAGGGCACCAACGGATGTGGAGCTGCAGAGCATTGCACAGGCATGGTCAGAACATTGCTGTTACAAGAGCTCGAAAAGGATCTTGCAAAAATATATCTTCGGCATTGATGCGCCGCAGAGCATATTAGCGATAAAAGAAGATGCCGGTGTGGTGGAATTTGATGCGGAGCATGCTTATGTCTTGGCGTTCGAGAGTCATAACCACCCTTCGGCGATAGAGCCTTATGGCGGTGCGGCAACAGGTATAGGCGGTATCGTCAGGGATGTGATCTGCATGGGTGCACAGCCTATTGCATTGATTGACCCCTTATTCTTCGGTCCTCTGGATTATAGCTATGAGAAGCTGCCTGCAGAGGTGAAGCATCCAAAGTTCCTGTTTGATGGTGTTGTTGCGGGTATAAGCGACTACGGAAATCGGATAGGCATTCCAACATGTGCGGGGATGGTATATTTCGACGATGGCTACGTGGGCAATTGCGTAGTGAATGTGGGCTGCGTAGGGATAATGAAGAAGTCAGATTTGAGCAGAAGCATAGCGCGCGAAGGCGAGGTGCTTGTTCTGGTCGGCGGTAAAACCGGGCGGGATGGCATACATGGCGTTACCTTTGCTTCGGTAGAGTTAACAGGGGAGGAGGAGTTCAGAAGTGCCGTTCAAGTTGGCGATCCGATAACAAAGGAGCCGCTAATGCATGCAATATTAGAATCGAATGAGAAGAAGTTGATAAGCGGGATGAAGGATCTCGGTGGCGGCGGGTTATCATGCGCAGTGAGCGAGATGTGCCATGCGGGTGGGTGTGGTGCAGAGATATATTTAGATAGGGTGAAGTTGAAGGAAGAAGGGCTAAGCGCATGGGAGATCTGGGTTTCGGAATCGCAAGAACGGTTTTTAATCGGAACACTGGAAGCGAAGGTGGACGAGCTGCTGGCGATATTTAATAAATGGGATGTGGACGCGGTGATTCTAGGACAAACATTCAAAACCCTTTCTTCTGAAGTGAATGCGTCACCAAAGCAACTAAAGATTAATTACCGTGGTGAGAATATATTCGAGCTGGATACTGATTTCCTTGTGTCATGTCCGCTTTATGAACGTACAATGGAGATAAAGGCATGTGATGAGGCGGAACCTTTAATGGGGGCGCCTGAAGACTATAATGGCACTTTAAAACAGTTGCTTGCCGCACCTAATATCGCATCGCGCGAAGGTGTTATAAGACAATATGACCATGAAGTGCGAGCGTCTACGGTGATAAAGCCAATGCAGGGGATAATAGGGAAAGAGACGCATGGCGATGCAGCGGTGATAAAGCCACTGGAAGAATCCTATATGGGACTTGCTATTACTTCTGACGTAAATCCCTCCTATTGTAAGATTAATCCGTTCTGGGGTGCTGCGAGTGCGATAGACGAAGTATGTAGGAATTTGACTGCGGTTGGTGCAGTGCCACAGTCATTTGCGGATTGCTTGAATTTCGGTAATCCCGAGAAACCGGATCGGATGGGGGACTTCTATGAATGCTGTCGCGGTTTAGGTCACATGGCTTCTTCGCTTGGCGTACCGTTTGTGAGTGGTAATGTGAGCTTATATAATGAGTCCGCAGCTATGAATGAATCTATCCCGCCCACACCCGCTATTCTGGGCATAGGGATATGTGAAGATATAAGGGAATGCGTTACTGTGGATTTGAAGGAAGCGGGGAATTTACTGTTTCTTATTGGCGACACAAAGAAGGAATTGGGTGGCAGTGCGTATTATAAGTTACGGGGTGTGGAAGGAGGATTAGTGCCGAGGACCGACCCAAAAGTGCTGAAGCGGTCTATGGTTGCGTTATTGGACACGATGAAGGCTGGGTTAGTAGCAAGCTGTCATGACCTTTCGGAAGGTGGGCTCGCAGTTGCAGTATGCGAGATGAGTATGGGTGGCGATAGCGGCGTTTACATTGATATTGGCGCTGTTAATCCCGAACTGAGGGGCGATTACAAGTTGTTCTCGGAATCTAACACGAGGTGGGTGGTGGAGGTGCAGAGAGCAGAAGTAGGAAGGTTTGAAGCGTTGATGGCTACACATGACGTTTGTATAATTGAAATAGGGACGGTGATAAAGGATAAGCGGGTCAGTATAAGCGACAATGGCACAGAATTGGTGGATATTTCGATAGATGCTGTGAGAGCGGCATGGGGAAATCATCTTACGTGACGTAGCTGTAATCCTCAAAAGGCTTCATCAATGGATAAATGTCCTTATTATCGATACTTATGTGATATGGATGATCGCCAATACCATTGCCATCCCTATCCCGCTCTATTTCCTTGATGTAATCAGCCCAATAGTTGCCCATGTAGTTAGTATATCTCGTTTTGTTATAGACATATGTTATTTCGGAAAGAGAATTCCAGGTAGTGGCTGAGTTAAGAATGCAAACGTTATCAAAATTGTTTATGAAGTTGTTGAGACAGACGATATTATTAAGTGAATTCCGAACTAAAATACCCCTATTTTCGCAGTTCGATATGTTGTTCATGGTCAAGAAATTGTTGTTCGAGGAAGTCAAGACTACCCCGTCAGGGTTGTTCAAGTTTGTGTTCATAGCTAAAAGGTTGAAGTTGGAAGCACCCAGACTGATGCCCCTTTTGTTATTGGTATTTGAGTTGTTGATTAAGATATTGTTACACGAAGCAGATAGGGCGATGCCATCGTAGTTGTTTGATGTGCTAACATTCTCTATTCTCGAAAGCATCGAATAGACGAGCAAAACACCAGCGCTATTTCTCGTTAGCGTTAAGTCTCTCGCTGTTATATTTAAGGAGTTTACGATGCATACAAAGCCCGCATCGTTCGGTATCACACGATTTCGCTGACCCACCCAATAATAAACGGGTTTTCCATCTACGAGGTTAGTAGCATCTATGCTCTGTGTGAGGTGATAACCGTTATCACCAGTAACACCGAAGTTGTAATAATTCCCATCCATCCTGTTGTTTTTTAAGGTGCTGTTACACGAAGCTTCCAGTGAGATACCAACCTCGTTATTTGCACTGGCGGTGTTGTTTATCAGGGTATTTTCGTTTGAATGAATTAAGCTGATACCGATCTCGTTGTTCAAGTTTGCAATGTTATTGATCAAGATATTGTTATTAGAAGAATCCAAGGAATAGCCATCGCGATTATTCGAGCGAGCTTTGTTTTGTACTAATATGTTATCGTGCGCGTAATCTAAGCGGATGCCATATTGGTTGTTCAATGCAACATCATTGTTGTATACTACATTCTCATGCGAGTGCCACAAACGAATGCCATTGCGGTGATTCGATTTTACTGCGGTATTATTGGATAAGATGTTAGAATCAGAATAATCCAAGTAGATGCCATCGCCATAATTATTTGATGCTGTGTTATTTCTAATCGTGTTTTTTGTCGAATCCGACAAGAAGAAACCATATGCGTTGCCCACAGCCCTGTTATCTGTAATATTACAGTGATCTGCGTGAATATGCACTCCTGCGTAAATATACAGTCCTGTTTCATTCTTTCCTATTGCGTTTTCCACTGTGAATCCCTTTATGCTCACATAGTCGGCAGTCACATAAAATACATGTGCGTTTGCTTTCTCCGCTACAACAGTTGTATGCGCCGGCCCGTTATCTGATCTAATCGTCAAACGCTTGTTTACTTTCACGTTTTCGTTATACGTGCCACCCCTCACGATAATCGTGTCGCCTGCGATAGCATTGTTCACAGCCCCTTGAATCGTTGCAAAATCGTCCGGCACGTGAATTATCGAGTGTGACGACGTGGTATCTAAATTTAAGGTGTCATTACCTAATGTCGCATCAACTGCAACACCACTTGCGATTAGCGCCAAACAAATGGAAAGCGCCAATAAGTTACAGCCCATTTTAGTTCTCATTTGGTTTGGTATGATCTCACTTTATGTTGTCACGCTATTCGGATTGCAAGGTGTCCCATCGTCTACAAGGCTCTCTTCCCATCCCCCGGTTAGATTTAGTTCAAGCGTTTTACCATTTCTCGATGCACCCCAGGAATTATGGTAGCTCACCTCATCAACAATGACAGACGATGCATCTTTTAGTGTTAGGGAGTCCCCTATGTTACTTAACCAGAATCCACTTTCAATCACTGTACAATTACACGCTGAATGTTCATTTAAGAACGTAGTTGCATCCACAGCGACAATTGCATACCCTCCGGCAGGGATAACCATACTACCCTGGCCACGAGTAAAGTATTCAAAGAACTTCCAGCCGGTTATGTTTATGTCTTCCGGGCCACCATTAAATAGCTCAATCCACTCGCGATTTCTGTCTAAGCCGGGTAGATTGTACATTATCTCATTGATTTTTACATGATAGGGTGTCAATGTTGCGTGTACGGGAGAAGTCTCACCGGCCGATACCCATACATTTGTTGACCAGCACTCATAGCCATCAAGAGCGAGCGTAATTGTACTACTGCCGGGTGAAATCTCAGTGAAGGTGTATGGTGTTGTTACCGACAGACCATCAAACGAACCATCAGAGGTATCTAATTCTATCGTTGCGCCAGACGGCGAAGAGTTTACGAAGATAGCCCCTTTTGTTGGTGGTGGGGTAGGAATAGGGGTCATTATTGCATGTACGGGCGAGATCCCGCCAGCCGATACCTGTACATTTGTTGACCAAGCTTCATAACCTTCAAGAGCGAGCTCAAGAGTATGTGCGCCGATGGATAAATTAGCAAATGTGTATGGCGTTGTTACCGACTGGTCAACAAGACCGTCTAAAACTAGCGTTACACCTGATGGTGCAGACGAGACCGATATAGACCCTGTTGTGGGAATCGGAGTCATTATTGCATCTACGGGCAAGGTCTCGCCAGCCAATACGAGCACATCTGCTGACCAAATCTCATAACCATCAAGAGTGAGGACAAGTGCATGAGTGCCAATGAGTAAATTAGCAAACGTGTAAGGTGTTGTTAACGATTGCCCAACAGAGCCATCTAAATGTATCGTTGCACCAGATGGCGAAGAAGAGACAGATATAGACCCCTGTATGGGAATCCATGTTGTAGTGGGTGCAGCACTGAGAGGTGCAACAAAAACAGCGAACACCAAAATCAGCACGGCAACCGCAAAAGAACCTCTTTTTAGTAATGTGACCTCCTTGGAAGAAACTTCCCTTTCACTTGCTTTTTTTTCGGCCCGTTTCTTCACTTTCATCCATTATCGCCCCCCATTACTACATATACTAAAAAAAATCGGTATAAAAAGGTTTTCGTAATTACCCTTTTTCGCCCGATTTTTATAGTTCGGATATTCTATTCTCAAGATATTTTTTTAAATGGTTGTGAATTTTTCGTATATCATCAGTATCTGGCAGGGCGGTAATGATTTTCTCAATAATCCGCCTTTCTTGAATATAAAGGAATGTCGGTGTAAAATTGATGTCGAATATCCAGCCCAGTTGCAGGAGTTTCATATCATTAAATGTTTTCAAATAATGAGAATTTGAAACCCTGTTGTTAAGGATATCATCAATAAAGCAAAGTGAATATTCGGGTGTATCGGGAAGTTCGAGTTCCAATGCGGGGTTACGATGCCTATGCCGTTCCGTATAATAATTTGTCACAACGTACCATATATCCAATTTGTCCGCATCCCGTATTAATTTTGAATGCTGTTCAGAGATTTCATCAGCATTGTCGGGAACTTTACGTACATTGTGATCTTCTATGGCATTATAAACGATGGTTTGTTCCGTTTTTGTTAGTCGGCTTAATATGTTTGTCGCTTTTAAGACCTTTAGCCCAAGAGTTGCATGGTTTTCCGACATACGATCATTAAAAGTGCCGTATGTCTTGAATTGTTCAAAACGACCTATATCGTGAAATAATGCAATGGTCTCAGCCAGACGAAGTGCATTTTTATTTAGATTCAGCGCTTTGCCTAACCGAAGAATCTCCTTACAAACACGTAACGTATGTTCTTCTTTAAGTCTGATATTCTGCTGAATTTTTGGATCTTCTGTGTAAAAAGATTTTACATAATTCCGAAACCATGAATGGAAAAAGGCAGTGTCCACATTATTCTCTATCATATCATGTTTATCCCGCTTGTTGTTTAGCTCTTTTTATCTGCACCACTACTTCTATTTTTGTTTTGTCATTGGGATTACCTTGAATATAAATGCTGGATTAATGAGATATACTGTAATCTCTTTTGGCACTTCTCGCTCTTACTTACACTTTATCACTGATGAGAAAATACGACTTTTGTCGCATCTACCCAGTAACGCCCAAAACCGCCGACAAAGTGCCCTATCTCTACCGCGGATATATCCTCTGGAAGTGGCGCATTTCCGGAGAGAATGGGAAGCAGTATCAACAGCGCAAGCACTATTAACACAATTATCGTTAAGATCCGCATTTTTATGTCTCACCTCTAATTTTTAGTTCTCATTCTTATTTTTACTTTTGTTCTCTCCCTATAAAAATGTATCGCTCACTTGCTTAATGATGTATTACCTTGCCATGAAATGAAAGCGCGGAAACAATAAATGCAATTCCGGCAACTAAGACTATTGTCGCTCCCGAAGGCAAGTTAAACGCATAAGACAGCCATAACCCGCAAAAAGTCAGGACTGCAGAAAGGAAAACCGAAATGCACATCATACTACTCAAACGATGTGTAAATTGTCTGCCCATCGCAGCCGGTATGGTTAATAGAGCAATGACTAAAATAACACCCACAACCTTTATCAATACCACCACAGTCAGTGCAATAAGACATAAAAGGAGGAGGTATAATCGCTCTGTGCGAAGACCAGCCGCAGTTGCATAGTCCTCATCGAACGAAATCGCTTGAAATTCACGGTGAAATAAAAGCACCACCACGATTATAGCCGCATCCAAGCACAGCATCAGGATTAAATCTGAAGTAGGCACCGTTAAAATACTCCCAAATAGATAGCCAAACAGGTCCGGCGCATACCCTGGTGTCAATGCGATGAGTATAATGCCGAGAGCCATACCCATCGCCCATAAAATGCCTATCGCGGTATCTTCTGGTATTTTCGTCCTCCGCCCGATAACGCCCATGCTCAGTGCAGATGCGATGCTAAACGGAATGACACCTAGGATAGGGTCCACACCCAGGAAATAGCCCAAGCCAACACCACCAAAGGCCGCATGTGCTATTCCTCCACTGATGAATACAATCCTCTTCACCACGACGTAGACGCCGACAATACCACATGCAATACTAGCTAATAACGCCGCTATAAGCGCGTTTCTCATGAATTCATACTCTAAAATTTCTATCATCTATCTATCTATCTTTACTCCGTATATAATAGAATAAGTATTCTTGGGCATAGCCTGCAAACATACCATAATGCCGTCTGGCAAAAGAGCTCAGTTCCGTGTATTCTGAAACCGTGAGCGACTTCTCCGTACCGTCTTTAGTTCTCGGAATCGCAGCCCCTCTAATTTGATATATCACACGCCTGATCCAAACATCAATAGGAAAAGCCTCTAATTTATCAAATGCGAATAAAGAAACGCAATCAGCAACTTTTGGACCCACTCCGGGCAATGAACGCAGCTCATCCCGGAGCTCGAGATAATCAGAATTTCTCAGCTCCTGCAGCAGATTTGGATTGTTCTCGACTTGCTTTGCTATCTCCGATAGATATTGCGCTCTGTATCCAACTTTACACAGTTTAATTTTGTTTATACTTGCCTTTGCAAGCTTCTTCACTTTGGGAAAGGAGAAGAAAGCTTTGCCATTAACTATAATTTCATCACCAAACTTTTCGGAAAGGTTTTGGAGCATATTTTCGATAACGGCGATACTGGCATTTGTCGCACAGACATAAGAGATCAGACAGTCCCAGACGCTCTGTCGGAGAATCCTCAACCCGCTGAACTGTCGAATCGCTTTATTTATCTCGACATCCTTATTTATTGTCTGAAGTATGTTACTGAGGTCATCATCAAGACGAAAGTAACTCTTTATAAACGCCTCCTCCACATCTTTGGGATATGCAGTGAAATGCAGTTCGTCACCGTCCTGTCTTACTTTTAGGATACTTCCATCTACAATCCCATACCACCAGCCATTTGCTTTCCCCCATCGAAATACCTGACCGCAACTTAGCGTGTGATCCAAATTGAAATGGCTCTTGAGTTTCATCTACCTATGCTCCTTCAGCACTCTATGAGGAACGCCATGCGCTATTATCTCCACGGGACAGAGATAAGACTCTTCCAGGTCTTCTGCCGTTAACTCCTTTGAGTCGTGATAAAAAAGCTTGCGGTTAAGACATGCGATCTTATCAACATAAATGGAAACAGCACTGATGTCATGCGATACTAAAACAATCGCCATTTGCTGCCTCAGTTTCTCAAAGAGTTCATAAAGCTCGGTCTGCATATGCGAATCAACACTTGCCATCGGCTCGTCTAATAGAAGCATTTTCGGCTCGGTTACCAGTGCACGCGCGATAAAAACACGCTGTTGTTGCCCGCCAGAAAGTTGCCCTATTTGAGAATTGCGATAATCATGCATTTCCACGGTCTGCAGAGCTTCAGAAGCTAGCTTCTTATCCTCTTCACTATATCTTCTGAAACGTTTCATCTGTCCCACACGCCCCATTAGCACTACATCCAGGACATTTATCGGGAAATCACGATCAAAGAGGCTGTACTGGGGCACATAGCCAACGGATTTACGACTTCTCTCTGCCGTATGTCCAAAAACAGTGAGTTCACCACGACTCGGCTTCAGTAAGCCAAGAATGAGTTTAAGGAGACATGTTTTTCCGCCGCCATTGGGTCCTATTATACCCAAGAAATCACGATCTTTTATTGATAGGTTTATCCCCTCCAACACCGGCATATTATCAAAATATAACCATACATCCTCCAGTTTTACTATTTCCCTTCTTTGCATCATTATTATTTATTCCATCTCCAGAGATAGTGCCTCGACTATGCTTCGCATATTGGCAGTATAATCAAGAGGAAGCGGGTCTATAAAAACGGTTTGCCCGTCAATCGCATGTGCAATCACTTCTGCATCCTTGGTCGCAAATTGCGGCGCCACATAAACATAAGACAGGTTATATTGTCGCGCTTGATCAATGCAATTCCGGATGACTTTAGGAGTTGGCGCTTTTCCTTTATGCTCAATTGCAATTTGCGTCAGATTATATTCCGATGCAAAATACTCAAATGATGGATGGTAGCACATAAAGACACGAGTGTTAGTAAAACTATCAAGTCGCTCGTGGATGTATGCGTCAATGTCATCGAGTTCTTGCAGATATTTGTCGCGGTTTGCTGTATACTCCGCTTCGTGCTCATGATCAATCTCGATGAGCCCCTCGCAGATATTCTCCACCATAACTTTTGCATTGAGTGGCGAATTCCAAATATGTTGATCATTCCCCATCTTCGAGATACCGTTAGCGCAATCAACAACTTGCATATCGGGATTGAGAGCCATGATTTTGTCCATCCATGCATTCTCAAATTCCACTCCGGAACCAACCTTGAAGTACATCTTCGCCTTGCTTACCGCCCTTAACTGACTAGGCGTTGGCTCATATGTATGGGGACTAGCTCCCGGCGACACCATTACCGTCACAGCCACGTTGTCCGCACCGATCTTGTCTACAAAATCCGCTTGTGGTACTATGGTTACTATAACTCCTATCTGTTCGTCTTCCGCTCTCTCACCCTCAGGGGCTATGCATGCGATTACGCAGGCAACGGCTATCAAGCAGCCTATTACGATCCAGCTCCTATTATCCATCTTTCCGTATTGCCTTTCCAAAAATAGCCATAGAAATAAAAAATGATCAATACAACTTAATAATATTTGCTCATCCACTCCCAGAAGGTGGAAGATACGGTAACAGCGATAAAGCATGAGTTTGAGGATATTATAAGTACACAGATACATAACCACTTACGGGAGGACAAATGCATCGAAGTATTCATATTAGAGGGAGACGCAGCTCGAATAAATGATTTGGTTAGGCTTTTCCTGACAACCAGAAAAATGGATTATGTCAAGTTGATCGTGGCATAAGTTGGACTTTGCACCGAACCTCGTGAATTCAACAATAGACAAAGAAGCATGCTTAAAATTGCACTTGAACTTTGATACAAAAGGCTATGTGTTATAGTATTCACTGTGAAAGACGCTAAAAGAGGTAGAGCTATCAACAGAGATGCAGAGATAGTTGGTGAGCATCTGACTGACATCTCAGGAAAAGACTTTGATCAACACCTAACTATAGTGCCTCTTTGAGACGTTGCTCTAATGACATAATAAATTGTTTAAGGCTTGCAATCTCGCTATTTCTGCCTTTATAGTTTGCATCAAATACCTCATCAAAATGAGCTAATTCTCTTTTAATTTTGTCATAGTCTTTTGATTGGTAAAAATGTTCAATTGGGGTAACTTCGGTTTTTCGGCCATATTCAAAATATGCATTTTCCGTAATTATTACATTTTCGTAATAACCAACATCCACACCACAGAAACTAAACGACCCTAATTTTAACAAATTGTCTAAATTCCTTGTCATTTCAAGAGCTAAATCGTGAACTTCTTCTGGTTTAACTTTTGCTTTTTCAATTAAGTACTTCAAATATCTAGGACTATTACGGATAATTAGGCGAACTTTTCCTTCTGACTGTGGTGTGCTTCCTTCGAGATAAGTACGTAAAGCAAGACTAAAAGATCTACGATCTTCTCGTTCTAATCGGCGCTCTATTACCCATTTCGGATGAAGAAAATAAGGACCCATCACAATAGCATGCAGGGAATTTGGCTGAGATTCTAGTTCTTTAATAACTTCCTCATTATACACGCCCTTACCATGAAAGAATATCTCCAATTTTCTTTCTGCTAATGCCTTAAAATACTCATTTATTGAAGCTCCCACTACCGGTATCTTTATTACTATTGCTCGTGCTCATAATATTATCGTACATGCCAATCTTATTTATATAACCATCACGTACTATATCGTTCATCATATTTATATTGTTAGTACTCACCATATAAAAAGCTTATAGCTTTTATCCAGTGATTTCCATTTCTGCCTCCGACGTAGGGGCCTTTTTGAAAAAAAAAAGCAAAGGTGAAAAGGGAAGGGATAGAAGTAGCCGAAGATGGAGAAGAAAATTAGGTAGAGCTGTCATTTTTTGCGTTAATCCACTAGACTTACAAAAAACATCCACTCTTATTTGCGCATCTGATTTCTGCTAATCCTCGTCCTACATGTGAACATACTCAGTAGGGTCTTCTACACCCGCATCTTTGAAGCCTCTACGCCGATGTTGACATGACTCGCAAATACCACAATGCTTCTTCTCACCGAGATAACAGGAATAAGACAATTGTAAAGGTGCTTTTACTTCTACCCCTTTTTTTATTATCTCAGGTTTCAGCAAATCCACTAAAGGCGCTTTTACCGTTGGCGGCTGGCAATAAGAAGCTACTGCTTTCTCCAATACCGCATTATACCTATCAACAAATTCCTTCTCGTTATCGGGATATGACCTTGCCTCTTCGGCATTGAACCCAACGAAGATAGCATCTGCGGAAATAACTTCTGCAAACGCACTCGCATTCGCTAAAAGAATTATATTCCTGCATGGTACCCATGTAGATGGTGTCGCTTTCTCTTCATCCAAATTCACTTCTTTACCTACCGGAACACTTCTCGCGATGTCCGTCAACGAGGACCCGCCAAGCGCCTTCAAAAATGGTAGTTCCGCGAACTTCAACTCATTTGCATTTAAATAAGATGCTATTTCCGTTACCACTTCTTTTTCCCGCGCCTCCGCTCTCTGTCCGTAAGACGCATGGAAGAGGTGCAACTCGTAGCCTTCTTCTGAGGCTATTGTAGCAGTAACTGTGGAGTCTATTCCACCAGAACATACGCAAACAGCTATTTTGGTCATTTTTGGTAATTTACAATTAGATTGAGCTACTTAAGAGTTCTTGCACCCACACACCCCTACATCTCAGGTGGGCGTTTTTAAACAGTATATCCCTTATATACACTAAAAGGAAGTTATACCATATGCTTATATACAATAGACTTGTTGGTAATTAAATCCTATCTCCACGCAAAGGCTTTTAATAGGATATAGCAGGTATTATAAAACATGATATTCATTAAGGAGAGCCTTGATGGACGACAGGACACTAAGAGCCACAATAGGTCTATCCGCATCAGAATTTAATCAATTGGCGCAGAGTTTCGGTCCAGAAATAGAAAAAGAAGGGTGGTGTAGATACAAGAGAGGATTTGAACATGGGACCCGAAAAAGGAAACCAGGGGGCGGAAGAATATGGAATTTGAGAAGTTCTACGGAAAAATTGTTTTTCATTCTCTTTTATTTCAAGTGTTATCCTACTTTCGACGTCCTAGGGCTATTTTTTAACCTCAATAGATCTAATGCATGCTGCAATGTCCAGAATTTAACACCAATATTAGAGAAAGTACTTGGTAAAAAAATGGCTCTGCCAAGTAGGAAAATTAAGAGTTTGGAGGAGTTATTTGAGATATTCCCTGGGACTAAGGGCTTGCCAGAAAATAACCTATCAAATTTTTAAACCCCTCAAAATTCAGAATTGTTTCTCGGTAGAATAGAATAATTCCATTTAGGATGTGGCGTATGCGTTTTTATGTTCAGTTTTGCCA
>WSZT01000242.1 GCA_013139985.1 Candidatus Methanophagales archaeon
CCTATTCTCCAGCTCTTGCCGATGACTATTACAAATTAGCTGACTTTTATTCATCATATGACGAGGACTATACAAAAGAGCTTGGAGGGCTTAATACCGAAAAGTTCTTGAAAGTGATAGCGGGAAAAGATGGAAAATGGCTTGAGATAGCTGCGACTATCCTATCTGTCTATGAAAGTTATCGAATAAAATTCAGGGGGGCTGAACTAAGAGAGCGGATTATATCCACATCGTGCGATATAAAGAGTGCCACTGAAGCCGAAAAGATATATTATGTATTTGATGAGTTAAAAAGAGTTGGACTGATTGACGCTTAAACTCAAAACTCTTCCGTTATTTTTAATTGCCGATTTCTCTCATTGTCTGCTTGCATATTTTTTTCGATCTTTTTCAGTAATACCGATTCCAGCAATCTACGGTCAGTAGTCAATAAATGTGATGAATCAGGATCACAAAGGGCGCATGAAACTATGAAGGGGTCTGTGAGAGCATGTTCAGCAAAATAATCGTCTTGAACAATCAATGATTTGGCTTTAGCATAACAGCATTTATTTGGGGGAATAGTGTCTGCTTTCAAATCTTCCAATTCTTCAAAAAAAGCATACATGATGTCAGCCCTTCTTTCTTGACTAGGGATTTCTCGAATAAGGTTATTTATCAATTCTCCAACTACGATAAACGGTATCTTGACGTTAATGTCAGAGTTCTTATTAACACTTGATTTGATCTGTGAAAGGACGTCTTTTGCACTCTCTTTTTCATCCCTCTCCTTCCATAGATAGCTTTGGAAGAAGCAAGTATCAATATATACGTTTTGGATATTTGTTTGCATCTTTTTCATTGTTGCATCACCAATAACATTTATATAATCGGACACATGTTATTCAATATATCCAAAAAATCGGAAGGAAGAAGAAGGAAGGTTATCATGTCCGAAAAACAAAGAGGAGGGATAAGAAAGTGCCTTCCCGTAGTCTTGGAAGAGTTAAAAGAAGGGATAGATATAGGGGCTTTAAGGGATAAAGGAGATTGCCGTCATGATACTCTTTATGCAATCCGGGATATTCTCAGCGGTGCAAAATTAATTTTTGAAGAGGGTGGTAAATGGTATTATACATGCAAGAAAGAAAAAGAGGAACTGCTAAAGGACTATCAAGAGTTTAAAAACAAGGATGAATACGACACAAAGCTAAATCATTCTAAAAATCTTCTAAAACAAGCAATAGCAGAAGAAGAATCTAATGAGTTTAATGTAGATTTATACCGATTTCAGGATAGCTACAATTTTACTTTTTTCCTTCAGCATCTTAAAACAGGCTATCCTGACATTTACAAGTTATATGAGAAAGTGGAAAAAAATAATTTTGAGATGGAAGAAGCTTTTTCGGCTCTTCTTCAAAAGATAAAAGAGGGAACTTTAGAAAGAGGCGTTGAACTTAGTAAATATCCCGAAAAATTCAACGATTTACAAAAAGAAATAGACAAAATGCCCGAAAACATCTTTTACAGTTTGAAGGAATATCTGAACTATTTCTTTGATAAAGATAGGAAAATTAAATATACAAGCGCAGCTATGGAAGTAACTTTTCCCATATATTCAAAAGAAGAGCAGAAGGAATTTATCAAATATTGTAGCCATTCAGAAGATATTAAAAAACTCCATAGTGAACTCGTAGAACTCACTAAAGAGAGAGCGAAAGACTATGCTTGCCTCCATATTGACATTAAATCCATTATAATAAAGGTTGTAGAAGACGGTGAACCTTTACGAGGAACATGCGACCGATGCCCTAAAGTTACCATCGGAAGAAGCCCTTGACCATTTCCATAAAAAGAGAAAAAGAAGCGATTAAGACTTTTCGTCTTTTACCTCTCCCAACTCCTTCTTTATCAATTCCTTTATCTCAGGATTGGCTATTAATCGCTTCATTAATTCGGTCATTTTGTCGTCATAAGGTGCTCTCCCTTCTTCGCGTGTTTCTAATGCCGTTATTTTCTCTTCCAACACGCTTATCTTACCGTTTCGTATTTCCAACTCCTTTCACAACGCCTCTATACTCTCTAACCACATCATAAGCGCCATTATATGCCGCGGAATGCCCTAGCATATGTTCTACATGTAGCGCAGCGACATTTTTGCTTTTCAAAATAGTGGAGAAACTCATCCTTAAGCGGTGTGGTCGGTATCTGCTCCGTAACCCGTTCTCTTTAAATTCCCCGTCTTCCATCTTTAACCATCCTAACTGCCTGCAATAATCCCTCAAAAAACCTTTCTTTCAAAATGTTTTAAAAACTTTACCAAAGAAACATTATACTTTATGTCGTACCATAAAAAGGGGCGCGTTTCACCGCGTATATACCACTTTTATTATATCTTTATCCTTCAATGCGTGTTTTTCACTAAGTCTGAGTTTTGTTCGTGCATCCACCGCATAAAGAAAGCCCTCACCGAGGTCCGAATGAACAGAGAAAGCCAAATCCCGTGGTGTGCTCCAGATTTTCAATATATGCGCGTCTGGTAGAACCCGACCTGTGGAATCCGTCAACTTATGCTCGTCCTCTACCGGATACACAACTATATTCTCTAACAGATCGAACACCACATGATTTATAATCTCCTGCACGCCAGTGCCGCCATAAGCGTGAATTAAATTCTTTATACCATCCAGACCTTTTCTCTGCTTCTCTGTAACTTCATGTGCGATCTCAAAGTCCGTATCACCAGACAGATAATTTATGAAATTGTTCTTTGCTGCGGTTCTCAAAGCGAGTTCGGCCGCTGCGGAGCATGGAATCACCAACTCGTCTTCTTTTGCTTCCTTCAGCCGCTTCACGTTCTCTTCAGGTGCAATGTCCGCTTTGTTCGCCACGATAATCATCTTTTTACTCCTCGTTACTATATGAGTAGCCAAATTTTTCAGGTCTTCATCGTCCCAGGACTTCAGGTTATCCTTGTCTGAGATCTCAGATTTGAATATAGCGGCCTTTATCTGCTCTTCTGTTACACCAACACCCGCTAATTGCTCAGAAAGCAACCGCTCTATCTTATCCTCTTCTAACTCGGCCTTACGTTCCAGTTTCCGCCAATTCCGCTTTATTATCCCGTACACCCACATATTCAGCTCTTCTTTGAAGAAACTGACATCCTCAAGTGGGTCATGACTCCCGATCTCTACCACATTACCATCTATATCGGTCCCACCGGATGCGTCTACAACATGTATTATCGCTTCCGCCTGCCGCAGTTCGTCTAAAAATTCGTTCCCTAAGCCCTTCCCCTCATGTGCCCCTCTTACCAGTCCTGCAACATCCATGAGCTCCACCGGTATGAAGCGAGAACCATCTATGCATTTTCCACATCCGGCGGGAATCAGCTGCTGAATCGCCTCTTCTTTACATGGGCATTTTACTCGCACGTAGGCTATCCCGATATTAGGCGATATAGTTGTGAATGGATAAGCGGCTATCTCAACATCTGCGAGTGTAGCCGCCTTAAAAAGTGTAGATTTACCCGAATTCGGCTTTCCTGCTATCGCTATTGTTATCATGTTAGATCCTTATGTTCCTCGGAACCCTAATGTCACACATATGTTCTTCAAGCATCTCGGCACATCGCCCCAAAATCTCTTCTTTTTCTGCCCCCTCCATTTATTTGATACATCACCTATTTTCAAAGACAAAAATATAGACACCGGTAAAAATAATATAATACGTACCTATCAAATTAGTTCTCACAGAAATTAAAAGAAATAAAAATAATTTTTAGGTTTAGGTTTAGGTTTAGGCGCAAAGATGAAGCAAGCTATTGAAGAGGCGGTAGAGGATGCGTTAAGACAAGAGCAAAAGCCAGTAGTCATTTTCATGCTCGGTGGCGTAGATGTGGGAAAGACTTATGCTGTTACTTCTATTGCAAACGTTTTTTTCGCACAAGGATTAAAAGTAGCGGTTGTTGATACCGATGTGGGTCAAAGCGATATAGGACCGCCATGCTGCATAGGGATGGGAATACAGGAAAAGGAGCTAAGAACGCTTTCGGAAGTGCCGGTTCACAGCCTCTACTTTGTTGGCACTACTTCTCCTAACCTGTGTACGCATGATTGTGTAAAAGGCGCTGCGGCTGCTGTGCAGAAAGCGAAAGAATTAGGGGCTGATGTTATTATTGTGGACTCAACAGGATGGATAGAAGGAGAAGATGCGAAGCGGTTCAAGTTATATGAGATAAAAGCGATAACGCCTACCCTTGTCATCGCGATAGAGCGCGAGGAGAGATTGGGGCATATACTAACAGATCTAAATATGAAGGTCATTAAGCTGCCGGTGTCAAGTGAAGTGAGGCGCAGATCGAGGGACGAGCGAAAAGCACTGCGTGAAGAGGCGTATAACAGATATTTCCGCACTGCTAAGAGCAGAGTTTTTGACCCGCCTGCTCTGGCATGGACGCTGGAAGAAGGCACAATAATGGGGCTTTTCCGTAGCGATGAGAGCGAAATCCTTGGGCTCGGGATATTGATGAAGTGGGATTATGAGCGGGGAAAGGTGATTGTATTCACGCCGGTAGATGATTTAGATATACAAATGAAAACCGGCGGTCTGAAGTTGATAAAGGAAAATGGAGGATTCAAGGAGGCGCGAGTTTATAATCCTTATGTTTAGCTATAGAGAAAATCAAAAATTCCGTGTTTTTCCAATTGCTACCTATAAACATATATTTCTCTCACTTAACATCACCTCTGTAATTTCTCTGCATATGTTATCAGCAACTTCTATTTTACTTTCTTGGAGGGATTTCAAAGGTTATATCCCTTACTTAAGGATTTGCATGAAAAAAGACTTCGGAAAGAATTGAAACTTGTCATGGATCCAGAAACAAAGAACGGCACGAAACAGATTTTAGAATATTTCTGAAATTTCATCCAACCACCTTTGCTTATCTATATCTTTTACGCCCTATTAATCAGTACAGTACATATGAAATCGGAATTAGAGAAACCGAGGAAGACAAAGTCGATAAGAAACTGGATTGTAGAAGAGAGACCGAGAGAGATGCTGGTAAAACAAGGTGCTGAGAACGTCAACCTTGCGAAGCTATTAGCAATTATTATGGTGCATAATCATCCTTCGGGCGAGCCGGAACCTTCTAATGTGGATATAGCGATAACCAAACGAGTGGCGGATGCTAAATAAATAGAAGCAAAAAGCAAAAAGCTTACAAATTCTCTATTTCTAACCCTTTTATTCTATTAAAATGCTTGATATTCATCGTAATTAATTTTTCATTGCTTGCCAGAGTTATGCTTGCTACCAAAATATCCATATCACCTATCAATTCGCCCTTTTCTTTAAGCTCAGAATAAATCTCGCCGTAATGCTTTGCCGCTCTGAAAGTAAAATCGAGTAATTTTAACCTATCGAGAATCCCACTGACTGCTTTAAGATTCTCATCAACTCTTTCAGAAAGATAAGCACCCTTAAAAAGTTCAGAAGCGTTTATTGGTGTTGTGGTTATTCTTTCACCCTCTGCAAGCAGATTTCTAAGCTTTTTCAAAGCGTATTTGTCTTTCCTAATCAGAGCTATGAGGAAATCTGTTTCCAAACAGACCATCAAAATTTTACCTCCCTTCCGGATATTTTCCCCCTCTCATTGTAAACATCTTCAATCTTATCTGCGAGTTCTTCTGGGAAATCTGTTGATTCAACGTATTCAACCAAATCCAATCTTTTTGTTAATCTCACTATCACATCATTAATACTTTCCTTCTCGCCCCTTAACTTCTCCAAAACGTTATAGGTAGTTTCAGATAGTGTTATACTCTTGTGTGCCATGATAAAAGCTTACATTTAATTGTATTTAACGTTTTTGCTTCCCTTTGCCCTTGCCGAGCGTCAAACTCATATGTGGCCTGACGGAATTATAAATTTCTATCACCGATGTAAAAAGCAATGAACAACCTCGTTACCGTGTCGATCCCCGTCCAAATCCTCACTTTTGTCTTCTTTATCCACAGATAGCTCTATAGTTCATCCATTTGCAAATACAAGGAACGGAAGCTGCGATTTCGCTTACTCAACTCATGTCCTATCAGTAGCTCGCAGTGCGGCACTATCCGCCGTATCCATCGCCCCACTGTTTTCTCCTGTTTTCCAGTAACCGCAGCAATCATTCCCACACCCACACCACACATGTACATGGCCATCGCCATCGCCATCACGATAACGTAGATCGACGTGCGAAGACCTTCTAATGGTGTCCATTTTCTTCTATTGAATTGCGCTTCGCACCGATTACACTTGTATTCTTGTTCACCGCTCTTTTTGTGTCTATACCTGATCACGTCTTCGTGGTTGACTATTCCATAAATATCGCAAGAATTTGTTATAAGTATCGCTGGACTGTATCACATGTTAAATGGCTGGTCAGGTCCTGAAAGTCCATTTACCCTCTCGGATATTCGATTGTACATCCCTGCTTGAATATTCGAAGGCGGTTTCTACTGTTGGAATTATATCCTCACAATTTGTATCGGAGAATAACAACCACTAAAATCTCAACCCACTAAGAATAGCAATAAACAACGCGGCTGCTATTATATCCGCGGTAGACCCCGGATTTATCCCGTCCCTTATCAATTCCTCATCAAATTCCTCTATCTCGTTAAGCTCGTATCCACCCGTTACAATCGCCTTCGCCCTTTCTTTCACGTATCTGCTCGTTTCCGCGCCAAACCCCATTTTGACAAATGTATCCTCAGTCTCAGAAAGCAACCACAGATACGCATGAGATAT
>WSZT01000222.1 GCA_013139985.1 Candidatus Methanophagales archaeon
TTAATTAATCCTAACAGACGAGTTTGACGATCAAACACTAAAAGTCATCAAAATCAAATATAAAATAGCCTTCTTTTCTGAGTCGCTCTTTATCCGCGATCTTTTTTGCAATCAGACCGAAATATTCTTTCCGTTTGCCGCAATTCCAGTCAACATACCCGCTCTTAATTTTCAGTCCCGCAAGGATAGCAAAAGCGTCCTTAAACTTCAGGGTACTGTATTTGCATTCAAAGAAACCTATCTCTTTGCTTTCTTCGTCCAGAGCAACAACGTCTATTTCTTTATCTTTATGCCACCATCGACCTAATTTTGTAATTGCAAACGGCAGTCTATCACGATTTAGAAGAAGAAATTGCTTGCAGACTTTTTCAAATACCGTGCCCATATACTGATTGAACTTTGCATCGAAATTAGTTATACGTCCAGTTTCTAAGAGTTCTGATTTGTGTGGATAAATAAATCTGAAATAGAACCGGAAGTAATTGTCTGAGAATGTATATCGCCTATTTCGTGTTTTCTCCTTCCTTTCTCCGACCGGAAACGTATCTTCTATAATATGCAATTTTATTAGATTGCTCAGATATTGGGAGACTATGCTCGTACTGAAACCCGTATAAGTAGCAATATCGCCGAATTTGGTATAGCCGAACGAAATAGCCTTGAGTATCTTATAATATCTTGTCGGATCTCGCAATTCGTATTTTATCATGATTTCCGCTTCTTCAAATAATATCCGGCCCGGCCTAAATATATCTTCTAAATTCTCGTTGTTCTTTAGCCTGTAAGCAGCGTCCAGAATGTAATATGGTATCCCATCGGTTATGCCATATATCTTGATAATATCATCAACCGGAAGTTCAATGAACTCCTTTAGATGATAATATTTAAGCGGTGGCAGCAATATTTGACCTGTCCTTCGACCATACAGTGGCGATTGATAACCTAAAAGATGGGTCTCCATTAATGAAATGGATGAGCCGCAGACAACTAATTTGATTGTCGTGTCCGCCAGCAACTCGTCCCAGATCTTTTGGAATTGCGATAAAAATCGTTTATTCTTCTTTACGAGGTTTGGGAATTCATCGAAAATCAAAACCAAGTTGTCCACCTTTGCAAGCTCATTGAATAAATCCAGCCATGACAATTCGGCCTTCGCGATTAAGGGATTGGATAAGAATCCGGCAACTATATCCTTGAATGTGTTCAGGTTCTCTTCTTCTAAGGCTTCTTCGACAAAGAAGTAAACGAATTTTTCTCCTGTTTTTGACTGTTTTAACAGTTCTGTTTTGCCGATCCTTCTGCGGCCATATAATATTATGAACTCGGCCCTGTCAGAGTTGTATGCATCTTTAAGTATCTTCAGCTCGTGTTCACGATCAACGAATTTTTGTTTGGTCATGATTATTATAATCGTGCTTGAAATATATAAAGGGCTGCAGGGTTAAGACCACAAGATTACACAGATTTTCACGAGAGAATAATCATTATAAGTTATCTGTGATAGACCGGTATGAGAACAACTACGGCCAGAGTACGCCTTACAAGAGCTGCGTCAAGGGCGACTGGTGGGCATTCTGGGAGGGGCCTGATAAGACTGTGGACTGCATAAAGATTAAGGCAGAGGGTTATGGTGACTATGAGCCGAATTTCTGCTACGAGAGAAAATGGGATAAAGCAAGCCAGGCAGAAGTGGGTCTTTTTGCAGGAGAAGTTGCTATTGGAGTAGTTGTCGCGGCAATTGCGTCACCCTCGGGTCCCGGGTCAATAGCTGCGTACTGCGCGACAACCACTGCGGTGTCAGCTGCGGGGGCATGGCTGCTTGTAGGGACAATGGCTGCGGACAAGTGGCCGCACGGGATAATAGACCAGTAAGAGAAGTTACGCTGCTTTTTTTTGGATTATTGTGCCGTATTCGTAGTCTGGAGAGCCCGCTATTAGCGCGTCAGTAGCCGAGGAATGAATAGTTCCGATTTTACAGTATAAATCTCCGCCGAATAATTCTTTAAATGCTTGTGGTAACTTTAAGTTCCATTCATTCGCCCACTGGAAATAATCATTACCAGGGAATTTATGTCCCGGGCGTACCCTACGGACACCTATCTTTCCATACTCATCCAGATAGGCCTTATTAAATATCGTAATATCCTTGAGGCTTTTGCCGTCAGCAGCGGGAGTTAGCTCTTCGCGCAACTCGGGCTTTCTGCCGTTGTTGCCTATGATGTGGTCGTTCGCTTTTGGGTTTTTATCTGATCCCGGGAAATAGCCTGGGAGGGATATATGCTCCCAGCCAAGGTCTTCAGTGGATTTTGTCAGGTCTGAAAGATCGTAAGTGCCGTCAGGGAGTTTTTTAATCATCAGGGGGATTTTGTCTTCAGGGAGAAAGAAATCTTCTATATCTATGACTGATTCCTTGAGTTCCTGCTTATCGTAATGCTTATTGCCGATTTTGTATTTTATTATCTCGGCACCGTCCTCACCAAGATATGTTTCTTCTACAACTCCCGCACATGGCTCAAATTCCATAATAGGGGATTGTGCACCTGTTTCTTTTTCTGCCAGATAATACAGGCCTGGCTCTCCAAATATGTTCTCATCTACATCCACGTTGAAGCCTTCTTCGCCTACAATATGATTTACTTCTTTCACCGGTTCCCCGAGGTCGAATTGACGATCTTCATCTTCTTCAACGCAGCCAGAGAATAGCGTTAAGGCGGTAACAACCACTAAAATAGCTGCTGCACATGCCAATGTACGTTTCCTGGTCTTCGGTTCTAATGAGATTTTTTTCTCACCACCTTATATTACTGATTTTAGCTTGACAATATCAGAGTAACGCAGAGTAATATAATTGTTTGTAGCTTTAGTGAGTCGTGATCTCCCAATTGAAAAAGCAATCCGTGTCGGAAATGTGCTGTTATAAGTCATTGTTTATGTTGAGTCGTACTTAACCGAAGACCTATGAAACCTGTTTGCTTGTAACCTTGACAATCCGGTTATCATCCGCCAATACTCGGCACCGGAGTCAATGTTCTCACAATTGCTTACCGAACTCCCTGTCCAAGATTTCCATCACCTGGTCTTTGTTTTGTATGCTGCTTGTGGCCGCTACGACTTTAGCATTCTTGAAATACACCGTGAATGGCAATCCCATGAACAATGCACATTCAGGCAAATTCCTGATAAAGTCTGCCGCAGGGATGTCAAAATCCTGGTCGCGGAATGTGACATGCGGATATGTCTGTTCCAAGTCTTCCATAACACTAAAGACCGGGATGCACATTGGTCCCATTCTGCCACAGCAAATCATGACATTTTCATTGTTCCCCCGGACTTCCTTAACTTCTTGTTCCGTTTCTATATGTTTGAGATTTGTATTCAACATTTTACTTCCTCCTTTGAATATATATATTGTTCAAGATCCATAGCAGCCATGCATCCATGTCCTGCAGCCACAACCGCTTGTTTGTAAACCGGATCACAAACATCACCGCAGGCAAACACGCCCGGTGTCGATGTTCTGGTAGAACCCGCTTCCACTAGAATAAAACCATTCTTGTCCGTCTCAACCAGCTCTTTGAAGGCTTTACTTTGGGGATCATGTCCGATGGCCACGAAAATACCGCTACACGGGATTTGCTGAGTTTCTCCTGTTTCACGATTCTTCAGGACTGCGCCGGTTACAACATTATCACCGATTATTTCTTCCACAACCCAAGGAATTAACCACTCGATTTTCGGATTGCTCTTCGCCTTTTCCATTTCAGCAGGCACTGCACGAAAATAGTCCCGCCTGTGAACAATCGTTACCTTGCTCGCAAATCTGGTGAGAAACACAGCGTCTTGGATAGCGGTATTTCCTCCGCCCACAACCAGAATTTCCTTATCACGGAAAAAAGCGCCGTCACATGTGGCACATCCTGACACGCCTTTACCGTAAAATTTCGGCTCCGAGGGTATATCCAGACGCCTTGCTTCGGCTCCAGTCGCAATTATAAGTGTTTCCGTTTCTATTCTTTCGATGCCCGTATCAACCTCAAAAATGTCATTCCCTCTCTTGACCTTCTCGATTACTTCCATTTTGAAACGTGCCCCGAACTGCTCTGTCTGTTTCCGGAACCTGTCCATGAGTTCCATGCCTGAGATCGGTTCGGGAAAACCTGGATAGTTCTCCACCTCCGGGGAAACTATCAACTGGCCGCCAGGTACGAACCCTTCTAACACCAGCGGGTTCAGCCCTGAGCGTGCTGTATATATCGCGGCCGTCAAGCCAGCAGGACCCGCCCCTGCAATGACTACATTCTCCGTATCTACATTTTCCATATTGTTCTCCTTTTTGTTGTATATAATCCAGAACTTCTATATATATTTAGGACGCAGATGTACACGGATTTGATTTTTTCTGCGTTAAACTGTGCTAATAATCGATTTTAGTTGGATATTATGCTTTCCCGTTACGCCCATGTCACTTCCCGTATTACTGACAATGTCTTCTCCACTTCATCAACCGATTTAACTCTGTACTTCACTTTGCCGCCATCCATAGATGTAATACTCTCAAGGGCTTTTTCTCCCTCTGTATCATAAGATGCTATTTCCTCCTTTTCATTACCGTATATCGCTACTTTCCACTTGTTTGCAAGCCCTGCTTTTATTACCTCCTCAATGGTCAAAAGCGCCCCCTCTTTTAGCTCCATCTTTATTTTACCTCCTTTACATATTTAAACTATTTCTCATTTATATTAAATAAATAAATAGTAATGATGGAAACGAGTGAAGGATATAGGAATGTTCCCTTTATTACACTGTCACTATCAGAGCCAAAACCACATATTTGGATTACCCTTTCAGGCTGCAACTTCAAATGCAAGGGGTGTTTTAGCATTGCTCGTGACCCGGTAGGCGAGTCGATGACTGTTAACGAATTAATAAACTTTATAAATAGGTCAAATTGGATATATAGTAACATTACGCCGCTTGAAGGGGCCATAATAACAGGAGGTGAACCTACATTGGACAAGAACTTTTTGCTTGACCTCGTGCGAAAACTCAAAACAAAGGTTGATGTGAAACATATTACACTGTCCACAAATGGATATTTATTGGACAAAGAGTATGTACGGGTCTTGAAAGGTTCCGGTCTCAATGAGGTTAAGCTTGACATAAAAGCCTATACTAATTCAATCCACCGATGGTACACTGGCATGTCCAATCGCACGGTTCTCGATGCTGCGAGGCATCTCTGTGAAAGCGAACTCGAGTTCAGGGTTGAAACTGTTTTGATGCCAGGGATAGTAGAGGTGGAAGAAATCGAGCGAATAGCTTCTTTTTTAGCGCAGATAGACCCAGGAATCAAGTATAAAATCATCAAGTTCGCACCAGGAGAAGCGAGGGAGAAAGTAACGAGAAGGCCGACTGATGAAAAAATTGAACGTGCGGTTAATTCCGCTTCAAAATACCTGAGAAATGTTGCAGGGGGCAAAGCGTGTGTTCAGGAGTTTTCTACTCCGGAACCAAAAGAAGAGAACACGAAGAAATGGATCAGAGTATATCCAGATATGAAAACAGAAGCAATAATCGCAAAACCAGGAGGGTTTGAAGTATCGTGAATGGCATCAATTTTTTATCCTAATTTGGTAGTTGGTATTTGACATTGTGATTTATTCCTCAACTTTCAGCTTGCCTCCGGCCGCCTTGCATCTTCCTGAATATAGTCGGACTGATTATACATGTTATTATCGCAAGTAATATGATTGTCGATTCCATTGTTGTATCTATCAATCCAAGTTCCAAACCAACAGCAGCCATCACAATTATCAAGCTCAATCGCGAAGAAAGTAACACACCTGCGGATATGCTATCCTTCACTGAATAGCGAACGAGAAAAAGCAGTGACGGTGCTAGCTTCACCACAAATGCGATTACAAGAAGTATTGGCAGGAGATAAATCCCACCTCCGGCTAGTGCTCCCAGATCAAACTGCATGCCAACGCTTATAAAGAATATGGGTATGAGGAATCCGTAACCAATCCCGAAGAGTTTCTGCTCGAGCACCGTCCCACCGCGGAACAATATGGAAAACATCACCCCCGCGAGAAACGCACCCAGTATAGCCTCGACATTAGCTACCTCGGATATGGCAACGAATACGAGCAATAATGCGAAGGCGGCCCTTACTCCCATCTCTGACGGCTGGTCTGATTTAAACCAAGCGGAAAGACGCTCGGGATAATGCCAAATCGCAAGCTTACCCACGTAATACACGGCGAAAAACAGAATGAAAACGAGCGCAATTAAAAACAGCTCCCCTGTGATTCCCTTTTTAAACTGTACCGTGTAGACCGTGAGGAGCAGCATGGTAGCAAAATCAGCAATGAATGCTGATATGAGTATTGTCTGCCCAAATTCACTCTTTAACATCCCTAGTTCCCGAATCGTGGGGACGATCAATCCTACTGAGGTGGTTGAGAGGGCAAGCGCAAGATAAAAACCATAGCCCAGTTGATGTGTCAAGAATATCGAAATGCCAAGCGTGAGGATGAATACAAAAGTTCCGATGATAAAAAGTCTCGCTCCATGTACCTCAACCTTAGAAAAATCTATCTCCAACCCGACTAAAAACATCAGAAATATAAGTCCAAAACTTGCAAGAAAATCTATTACTATCATCCCTTCCCCTTCGATTGAGAACCCTAAAAGCCCAAGTAGGATTCCACATACGATCTCTCCAACCACTGCCGGAATGCCTATTCTACCAGAAAGAATTGGGATGATGAAAGCAAAGACCGCTATCACCAGTAAGAGTATATATGGACTTATGGTCATGGGCATCACACAACGGTTAGAACAGAACAGGGTGCATCGTTTACTATTTTCTTGATTAAATCAGCGCGGATAATGCCTGATACTCGCCAGGGGACCACGGCAAGCTCGTAATTACCACTTTTCACCTCCTTTATCGCTTCTATCATTGGATTGCCCTCCACCCATTTCTCAATAATATGCACGTTCCCTTTTTCTCCCATTTTCCTTATTCCATTGATCAATTCACCCGAAACCGTCTCTAAAATGAGTAAATGCAGGTCGGAACCGCATAGATGCGCCATCTGAACCGCGTATCTCCCAACGCTCTCTGAGGTCTCAGAAGAATCCAGGAGGGCAATAATGCGTTCGTAATACCTGAATGTCCGTGCTACAAGAACAGGACAGGAAGCGCATTTTATTAACTTCAAAACAACACTTCGTTTAAATATTTTATCCAAGATGCCTAGTTCTTCTTGATCGATTATTATGCAATTGGGATAATATGCGTGCTCTTTTACATGGTCTATTATTATGCAGCCAGGATAATGCAGGTTTTTTTTTATAATAGCCATTAGTTTTTCCTCTTCCAGAAATATATTAAGTGGTACACCCATTGCCATTGCCCGGGATTTCATTTCTTGCTGGTCTATATCCGCAGACGATACCGTAGTGACCTCAGCCCTTGCTACGGAAGCAACGAATAAAGCTTCTTTGAACGCCTTTTCTACCGTACTTTTATCCAGTATTGGAACGAGGATTTTATCGAAAGGTGTGAGATCTGCCCCGGCACCAAAGCGCAGTAGATCTCCAATGAGGGTTGCAATTATCTTTGTAGGAAACATGAGATATTGAATGCCCAGCTCCCGGAACCTCTCCCTGTCTTCCGGGTCTTCCACTCGAACAACTATCTTAGGGACACCGTGCTTCTTCGCAATAGCCGCGGCTCGGTAATTGACCTCATCATCACTCGTGAGCGAGATAAAAGCATCGACATCTTTCAAACCCGCTTGCTTTAACAGTTCTTCATCACTTCCGTCACCGATAATCACCTCCACCCCCTCTAATTTTGAAAGCTTTTCTCCTTTTTCCGGGTTTATCTCGATAATCACAGATTCATGCAACTGTGCAGCCAACTCTCTTCCTGCTCTCCCACCACCAACAATGATATTTTTCATCTATTCTTCTTTCATTCCGCTTTCGATAGAACTAATAGAGATTACTCTATCCAAGTTTAAAAATCTATTGTGCAGTGTGTTGCAAAGATTTATTTACTGTGAGCGAGAAAGGAAGAAAAATGGAGGAAGAGGGTTTTCTGCTGGACATTGATTACATAACGGAAAAAGACGAAAAAGGTACTGAAAAGCCAGTGATAAGATTATGGTGCAAGAGCGAAGAGGGTGCGGATTTTATCGTTTTGGACAAGAATTTCGAGCCTTATTTTTATGCGTTTTCTTCTTCCCCTAAAAGTCACGATATAGAAGGAAAAAAGAGACAGATAGAAGAAATAGCTATAGCGAGAGAAGATGAAGCGATAAGAGTTAAGCGAGTGGAATTTTGCCAGAAGAAATTCCTCGGGGTCAATCAGAACGGCTTAAAAATTTTCGCTTCTCATCCGAGACATGTTCCTCTACTGCGAGAGGCCGTCAGTAGGGTGGGTCTTACCGTGTTGGAAGCGGACATTCTATTTGCAATTCGGTACCTGATAGACAAGCAGTTGAGACCTTTTGACGGTGTAATTGTAGAAGGCGAAGAAGTAGAGTTGAGTTATGGAACGGCTATTCTCGCTTCAAAGGTGACCTACAATAAGATGGATGGGCTCCCGGCGCTAAAAATTCTCGCTTTTGATTGCGAGATGGCCACTCAGGGCGGGTATGGCATGCCTTCGCCTGCAAGAGATCCGATAATAATCATTTCCGTTGCATATTACGAGGGAGAAGAGGTAAAGTCAAAGGTGTTTGTGATAGATGATGAAGATTATGCACGTGGCGACGATGAAAAGCTACTAAGCGATTTTTTGGACTTTGTCGGACATTTACAGCCGAACATCATTGTGGGCTATAATTCAGACGGGTTTGACTGGCCGTATATACGTGAACGTGCGAAATTGTACGGACTTCGTCTGCGTGTGGGCGCAGATGGCAGCACGGTTCGTTTTGAAAAAGGGGGAGCATTGCCGGGAGTAAATATTAGAGGTAGGTTGAATGTAGACCTTTTTAAGCTTGCAAAGCGAGATCTGGACAGCGTGAAGGTAAAGAAATTGGAAAATGTAGCAGAATATCTCGGCGTAGTACGTAAAACGGAGCGCGTGAATTTATCGCCGCGCGAGATTAACGAAAGCTGGTTTAATCTCTCCGCACGAGAGCGATTATACGAATATGCAAAAGCGGATGCGGTCAGCGCGTTGGGGATAGCCACGAAGATGTTACCGCTGCAAATCGAGCTGTCTAAAATGGTTGGTTATCCGCTGGACGAGCTAGCAAAGATGGGTAGAGGCCGCCAGGTAGAAGCTTTTTTGACTGCCGAGGCCTTTAAACGGGGTGAGCTGGTACCTCCAAAAGGGGGATCGGAAAAGACATTCGAAGGCGGTTTCGTGCTGCCGCCGGAAAAGGGCCTGCACGAAGATGTCATCGCTCTCGACTTCTCTTCTATGTACCCTACTATCATGATCTCTTTTAACATCTCGCCCGATACTTTTGTGGCTGCGACGGAAGTCGGAGACGAAGAAGTCTATGTCGCACCAGAAGTGGGCTATGCATTCAGAAAATCGCCGGATGGATTCTTCAAAAGAATAATGAGCGATTTGATTACGAGAAGGAGAGCGATAAAGGCGGATATGAAAAGTTATGACAAAGCGAGCGATGAATATCGGCTGTTAGATATACAACAGCAAAGTGTCAAGATACTCACGAACAGCTTTTATGGCTATACTGGCTGGAGTGCCGCGAAGTTTTACAAGCGAGAATGCGCGGAAGCGACAACGGCATGGGGGCGCCATTTCATAAAGCGTGCAGTGAAAATGGCGGAAGAGTCCGGGTTCAAGGTTATTTATGGCGATACCGATAGCATATTCGTAAAATTCCCGCTTGAGGTCGAAGGCGATAGGAAAAAAGCGATATTGGAGAAAGCAGAAGAAATTTCCGCGCGAATAACAAAAGAACTCCCGCTTGAACTCGCATTCCAGGATTTCTTCAAAACCATCTTCTTTACGGGAAAGAAGAAGCGGTATGCCGCGCTTACTGATACGGGTGAAATCGTGGTTCGGGGATTAGAAGTGCGCCGTGGAGACTGGTGCGAGTTGGCGAAGGAGGTACAGACAGAAGTAATAGAGCTCATCTTAAGGGATAAAGATCCGGAGAAGGCTATGGCATATGTTAAAAGCGTAATAAAGGACTTAGAGCGTGGGGATTTGCCCGTGCATAAACTGATAATTTACAAAACGCTCACCCGAAAGATAAGTGCGTATGATACGAAGCAAGCGCATGTTATAGCAGCGGAAAAGGCTTTGGCTTCTTCGTCGCATATCGCATACGAAGTGGGCTCGAAAGTCCCTTACGTGATATTAAAAGGCGCGGGGAAGACAAGTGACCGTGCTTTCCCCATTGATATTATGGAACGAAGCGAAAGGAACGAAATATACGCGGAGGGGAGAATATATCAGATAGACGTCTCTTATTATCTCCTGCATCAAGTAATACCTGTTGCCCATAGGGTGCTGCAACTTTTTGGTTATGTCACTTCATCTTTTGAGGTGGGGGGGCAGAAGACATTAGGGGATTGGTTTTAATGATGTTAATAAGGTCAAGTAACCGAAAAGCTTTTATATACCCACCCATTATCTTATCATGGTAATAAAAATGGCTGAACTACCTATAGCACCTGTAACCAGGTTGGTGAGAAATGCCGGAGCAGAACGAGTAAGCGAAGACGCAAGTATGGCACTAGTAGAGATTTTAGAGGCAGAAGGCGAGAAAATAGCTGCAAAAGCAGTAAGCCTCGCTAAGCACGCTGGAAGGAAGACCGTAAAAAAGGAAGACATCGAAGAAGCAATAGCATAAACCAAAAAGGGTATTAAAAGGGGAATTAGTAAATTTACCCTTTATCTTATTTTTTCTTTTTATCACTATAAATCGCTCATACTTAACGCTTTCATTCTTCTTAGCCCAGCTATCTCATTTATGACTTCAGCAACCGCTTTAGGCACTAATCCCTCCCAGCTTTCGCCGTTCAACATTCGCCTTCTTATCTCGCTACCTGAATATTCCTTCCGGTTAAACATAAGCGGAACACGTACGTCATAGCCACGCTCCTCAAATAAGCGTTCTATTAGCGGGTTATTTGTATATGCTACATCCACTGGTGGTATCAAAGACTCAACATGCGATACCCAGACGGCATTCCAATTAACATCTAAGATAGGGACAATGTAAAAGTTGGCGATGCCTTTATCGCGTAATGACTTTGAAATCATCAGATAACGCTCTCCAGCAGTAAACGGGTTCTCTAACTCGTGGCTTCTTTGCGCGGATCCGATGCAGATGATGATCTCGTCCGCTTCCAAAGCTATCTCTTCTATTACAGAATGATGACCGAGATGGTAGGGCTGAAATCGCCCTATGTATAGCGCCCTCATTTTAGCACTCGCTCCCATTTATCTTTTATATGCCCTTACTTCTAACTAAACATACGTAGATGAGGTGATTTGAAATGACTAAGGCGGTATTATTTTTAGCTACTGGGTTTGAGGATGTTGAAGTTGCAGGTATTATAGATACACTCAGTAGAGGCGGAGTAGAAGTAGTAATTGCGGGTCTACAAGCAGGAGCTATTGAAGGCAAGTATAGAATAAAAGTGGTTCCTGATATAGAGATTGATGAGATAGAGCTCGAAAAATACGATGCCATCATTTTACCCGGGGGATACCCGGGTTATGCTAATCTCGGAGCGGATAGAAGAGTTTTAGACTCTGTCAAGAAAGCATTTGAAATAGGGATCTTCGTGGCTGCAATTTGTGGGGCACCCTCTGTCTTAGCAAAGGCGGGGGTATTAAAAGGTAAAAAAGCGACAATTTATCCGGGGATGGAAGCGGAGTTGACCGGGGCGAAGCCTAGCAATGAGCGAGTTGTTGTTGATGGTACTGTTGTTACCAGCCAGGGTCCGGGTACGGCGCTAGAATTTGGAGTTAAATTAGTAGAGATATTAGCAGGCGAGAAGAGAGCTCAAGCGCTTAAAGAAGAACTCGTAGCGGATTTTTAAGACAAAAAATAAGAGGAGGATACTCAAATTCCTCCTAATCCCGATCCTCCCGGCCATGTGCACATCGGTCCTTGCGGCATCGTAGACATAATCGAAGCAAATATTGCTACGATGATGATTGCTGGAATGATTATTGCGAGAATCACTGCGAGAACCGCTTTTCCAGTAGATATCTCGTGTAGCTGCCTTACGCCGAGGATTGCCACGATAATCATCCATATCTCTGCGATGAAGTTTACAATGGGAATCCAGCCTAATAGGCAGTATGGTGTCGTACCATACATAACTGCTTTTATAGTCTGCCCTACGCCCTTTCTGCCGCCAACAAGGTACACCCAGAGGTGAATCCAAAGTCCATCAATAAAAGCACCAATTATTCCACCGACTAGTACTGCGATAAAAAGCACTACGGGGATTACTGCGAGCAATGGCCCAATTTCTGCTAACGGTAGTGCGTCAGGCGGTAGAAACGCATTGGACATCCCTAAAATCCACTGAAAAGCTACTGCTCCTATGATTGCAACAATCACTGCTAATATCAATAGAATAACGACAAAGTACTTGAAAGCATCGCCAATTGTGTCTTCCTTAGAGGCATCGAATGTTTCCGAAGGACTGAACAAAAATCCCTTTATTCTTTCTCCTATACTCAGTACCATTTGTGGTCACTGAACTACCAGAAGTAGATTACCATTTATAAACTTTTCGGTTATGTTGTGCATCGTCCATTGATTTCTCTCGGAGATTTATTATCGCCTGTCATTCACTTCACAGTTTCATCCTACCTACGTCCACGTATCTAATCCCCTCAGCTACGGCAAAGGCGAATATCATCCTCTTCCTTACGCCGTGTGCGAGCCTTACTGCCCTTGATAGTTCCGGCAAGGGGAAAACATGCTCTTCGGAAAGTACGTGGACTAAATACAACGAGTGTTTCAGTTGCATCGCTTTGTAGACCCGGAAATGTGAACCGAACTTAAACCCGGTCTTCACCATCTGTCCCTTTTCCATCAAATCCGCGTAAACCGCATATTTAGCTCGGAAATCCGTTTCTATTGCGCTTGCATATTCGATGAATCGCTCAAAGGGTTGAGAGTTGAGAGTTGAGAGTTGAGGCGCTACTTCCATCTCCAGCATACCTTTTCGCATCAGAAAAGCAGCTTCGAGAAAAGAAAGCAGCAGCCGCTTCTCCTTCGTTAAATTACCATAAAAATAGGTCCTGTAAAGAGTATCCGCCAAATCTGCATCCCATAGGACTACCCGATCGCCGAACAGGCTCGCTTTTACTTTTATTTTTAGCTCTTCTTTTCTCGCTTCCCGCTTCTCAAACTTAGCGTCTTTCACTTCATAGTATGTGATGTCGCTTTCTTCATCAACAACCGCAATAATAGGCGCTTTTCGCATGTTACGAGCTAAAATAAGCAGCTCAACTAATTCTTTTAACGATATAGTATCGCTTTCCGAAAGAATACGAATGAAATATCTCGCGGGCTTCTCTCCTGGCTTAACGCCACGAGGATAAAGCCAGAAATCTACTCCGCCTGGCTGTACTACATAGCCTCGCTCTTTTAAGTCATTGTAGACGATGTATCTCAATCCGAACTCGGGGGAGATGGCCAATGCACGCTTCAAGAACTCGTCCGGACTCATCTCTTTCCCTTCTTCATCTTTTATCTCTATCTTATCAGTTTCAAGCAGACCCGCAGCTTCTTCCAACTCTAACCTGCCCCTTTTCCTGCCGTGCCCTTTCACAAGAGACTCAGCTTCTGATCCCGCTACTATAACCTTTCCGCCTGAAAGTACTCCTTGCATCATTCCTTTTTTATTACTGATTTTATTTAAGAGGTTTTTATTTATATTGAGGAATCCAAATTCTTCCGCATATTTCACGGGTTAGTTAGTATCACGGAAAAACCGAAAACTTTATATCCCCAATAACAGCTACTATATAGTACTAGTACCCTTGGAAGAGGGGACTATGAAAAGGCAAAATGAAAGCTGCCGCGAAGGGCGGCGGAAAAATGATGAAAAAAAATAGGGGGTGATAGATGAAAAAATGAAACATATTTATAATTGGGCGCGAAAAAATGCGAAGACTATATTGCCATTATTGATTGTTGCAGTGCTATCGGTATCGCTGGGGTGTACAGCGGTAACAGCGGCTGACGAAGACTTTGGAGGTTGTGAGATGTGTCACTCAGATATTGCCGAGACTTTTTCGACAACACTTCACTACACCGGTGCTGGGATGATGAACGAATACGTGAGGCATTCTGCAGAAGAGTTTGGCATAGACATGGATGAATATTATAAAAAGTGGAACTGTTCTAAATGCCATATCACAACTTGCGAAAAGTGCCATGTGGGATATGAAGCCAAGATGGGGCATGGCGACCAGACTCAAGAGATAACCATAGATACATGTGATCCATGCCACAAACCGAAGCAGACATCGACTTTTGTGGGCGATATGGCAGGACATAAGGAAAAGGGACCTCACGCTGATGTACATTATGAGAAGGGACTTATCTGCACGGACTGCCATGATGCGGAAGATATGCACGGTGATGGAACCTACTACAAATCCCTGGATGATCCAGGTGCAGTAAAGGCAAAGTGTGAGGACTGCCACGAAGCTTCTGATATAATGGCGCACACAATTCACGGCGATACACTTGACTGCACCGCTTGCCATACTGGATGGTCTCTGACCTGTACTGGCTGCCATCTGGAAACCAGGCCACCTTATGCTAGTGTATATGACGAGTTCTATCTCGGTGTGGCAGCCGATGGCAAGATAAAGCCGTTCCTTAGGATGGAGACAGAATATAAGAATGAGACCCATGTAGCGTATGGTGCGTACTTCACGCATACAATAACAAAAGATGCAAAAGACTGCGCATTCTGCCACGAGAACCCAGAGGTGCTCTGTGAAGGTTGCGAGGCGGCTATTCACGAAGAAGGAGCTTCATTTATATCGCAAGAGACGATAGACAAAATTTTAGCTGTAGATATATCAGCGGCAGCTAAAGCACCAACAGCAGCAGCGCCCGCGGAAACACCAGCAGCAGCAGCGCCCGCGGAAACACCAACAGCAAAACCACCTGGTTTCGAACTGATATTCGCATTGATTGCAATTGCAGTGGTTGTAGTTCTTGCAAAGCGGAGACGTTAATTAAAGAAGGGCAAGGGTCTTGGCGGACTTGGTTGGACCCTTTATTTTTTTCTTTTTTGCGTTTAGCAGAGTGAGAAAGAAGAAGCGATAAAAGATGAACGTAATAAAAGGGCAGGTCAAGCTGGGCAAGCAGGATAAAGAACTGCTACAGTTATTACAGGATAATTTCCCGGTGGAGAAAAGACCATGGACTAATTTAGGGAAGATACTCGGTATCCCGGAGGAAGAGGTGCTATCACGCATCCAACGGCTTTCCTCTGATGGCTTTATCCGTAAACTCCGCACGATCCTCGATGCCAAAAAATTGAATACATGTTCCTCTACTCTGATGGCGATGAAAGTGCCTGAGGAGAAGATGGACGGGGTTGTCAATGTCGTTAATGAATACATGAGTGTGACTCACAACTATCGCCGTGAGCATGACTACAATCTCTGGTTTACCGTTACAACGTGCGGTGGTAAAGATTTAGGAAGCACGGTGGAAGAGATAAAGAGAAGAACCGGAATCAGGGAGCATGACATCTTAGACCTCCCTACTACCTCTGTGTTTAAGATAGACGTCCGGTTTAAATTCACCAATGGCGGTGTAAAAGCGATGACCGGGAACTCTAACGGAAATTCTAACGGAAACACTAACATGAACAATGCGGATAAGATAAATAAGGCTATTATACACAGCACGCAGGAAGGAATACCCTTAGTGAATGAGCCATTCGCGGAAATAGCAAAGGAGGCAGGGATAAGTCAGGACGAAGTGATCGCGCGGTTACAGGAGCTGATAAGTGTGGGTGTTATCAAGCGATTAGGTATTTCGGTCAACCAACGAAAGGTAGGCATCGTGGCTAATGCTGTAGTGGCGTGGAAGGTGCCTAGAGAGCAGGTGAAACGCGTTGGGAATATGCTGTCGGCATATAAAGAGATAACTCACTGCTACGAACGAGTGACCGTGCCCGGAAAGTGGGAACACAATTTGTTCACTGTCATTCACGGTTACAACCGTGAATCAGTAGAAGAACTCGCTAGAATGATGTCTGAAGCCGTTGGCATCTCTGACTATCTGGTCATGTTCAGTAATGGTCAATTTAAACGGACAAGTGTTATGCATCCATACTAAACTAAACTAAAAACACAAAGTAAGAAAGGGTGAGGGAGCTCATCCCTCTTCTATGCAGCCCATGGACATTGCCATAACTAAGATTGCTACAACAATGCCCGCGAAAATTATAGCTCTTCTCTTTTCCATAATAAGCACCTCCTAAATTCTTCCAGCCATTAAGTCCACTACAAAGCTCCTGCCCATTTACATCACCGTATTAATTTATTGTATTCAATTTAATAGAGTATAACTACCTATAGCTATATAAACAGTGCTTATATTATGTTGTGAAGAAACCGGTATCATCTCCTGTATCAGGCATCAGTTCTTAATAGTGCGATTTCCACGCGGTTGATAGGGACACCAGGGCTCCTCGGCTAAATAGTCACCTTTTAATTCCGCGGGCTTCTGCAAACCACCGCAGACATCTACAAAACTCGTCAACCCGTATGCCCGTGCGCGACACCCGCCACAGATAGCTCGGTATTCACATATCCCACACTTGCCTTTTAAGCTGTCTAAGTCACGAATCGCTTTTAGTACCGGCGAATTAAACCATATATCTCTGAAAGGTGTTTCTCGAATGCTACCAAGTCTTATAGGTAGATAAGGGCATGGAGTGACTTCGCCAGTGGGATAAATGCGGCAATACGCGAGCCCGGCAATACAGCCTCGTCTCCACTTTTCCAGGCTTAATCCCTTTTGCGATGCGATACGCATGAATTGAGGCGCGCAAACAGGTCTGATGTCAAGCTTATATTTACCGTATGCTATCTTATCAAGGGTATCATCAAGCATCTGCTCATACATCTCCGCCGATATATCCTCTATTGCTTTTCCCCTGCCAGTAGGCACAAGAAAGAAGAGGTGAAAAGAGCGTGCACCATGTTCTTCCGCCAGCGCCATTATATCATCAATTTCAGCGTAGTTCTGCTGCGTCACTGTTGTATTCACCTGAACTGTTATACCGCTCTCTATGCACGCATCAATACCTTCTAATGCGCGTTTCCATGAATTTTTAACGCCACGAAACGCATCATGCCGCTCTGGAACGGAAGAATCAATACTGATAGCAACAGCCGTTACACCACTGGATTTTAGTTCCTTCGCAACGGAATCCGTTATGAGTGTTCCATTAGTGCCCATAGCCACTGTCAAACCCTTCCTTGTTGCGTAACGAGCGAGTTCAAAGACATCAGCACGGAGCAGTGGCTCTCCACCACTTAATATAAGGATCGGCTTGCTTACCGCTACTATCTGGTCTATCAGCATCTTCCCCTCTTCCGTGCTCAACTCCCCCTTCCCTGCCCTTTCTTCTGCATCTATATAGCAGTGAGGACAGCGCAAATTACAAGCGAAGGTCATGTTCCAGGAGATTAGCCGGAGTTGCGGATGTTCTTGGCTATCTTCGTCAGACATGGTAAACCCTCTCAATCTAGATACTTATATATACTATGTAATATTTTGAATAGAGATAAATCATAAGAACTCTGAGCTTTGATATACTAAAAGATGACAGAGTATAAATAAGATCAGAAGACGATGTTGGTACTTTCACGCTAAATGAAGAGCGGGTACGGATTAAAAAACTGGCGGATTGCAATGGAGTTTATATACCATAAAGTTTATATTTGCTTGAACCAAAAATGGTAATAGAAGAAGTCCTCTTATTTTTCGCTTTAATCTTCCCCTGGCTCGTGCTGTTATCCTGCATCTTGCTGGTTCTTGACTTTATCGTCTTGTTAAGGGTAAATGCCAAACACGGAGAGAAGAATAATTTTAAACTCACATTTATAGCTTTTTCCATTGCCTGCCTAATAGTAGTAGTCTCATACATCATGCTCACTCAATCATTCATGAATGATATTTTTTCGTTGAAAGAGGTGTACACATACAGTTCATCGAGCTTGTCCCTCTTGTATAAGATAGGAGACCCATGGATAGGGAGCAGCGGGTCAATGCTCTTTGTAACTTTCTTCTTTGTGCTCGTATATTTTGTGTTCCGGTTTAAAGGATTAGGAAAAGAAAGCAAGACTCGCACCACCACATACAAAATATTGGACATCTTCCTTATCTTCCTCCTTCTCGTCACCTTGCTTCAGAGCCCTTTTGAGCGCATGCCCATAGTGCCCGCGGATGGAGCGGGGCTCAATCCACTGCTGCAAACGTTTTGGGTGCTTGTTCATCCGCCCGTGGTCTTTTTTGGTTACGTATTTGTCTTCTTCGCATTTGCACTGACGCTGGCGGGAATGATAACAGGCGAAAAGCAAGAACTAAAAGCAGCTTTAAAACGTTCCCTGTATGCAGCCTGGCTGTTTTTGACGCTTGGGATTGCGCTCGGTGGTTGGTGGTCCTATGAAGTCCTTGGGTGGGGTGGATACTGGACTTGGGACCCGGTAGAGACGGCATCTTTACTGCCCTGGTTTGCTCTCACTGCATACTTTCACCTGCCTGCAAAGAGCAAAGATCTGGCGAAAGAGTTCACGCTCATGATTACGTTTATTATGATTATCTTCGCCACTGCTCTTACTCGGGGCGGGTTATTGGAGTCTGTCCATGCGTTTGGGAAATCCCCTGTCGGACCAGTGCTTCTGCTGTTCGCGTTTTGCGTTTTTTTATGCTTCCTCTATCTTGCGATAATAGCGAAAAAACCGCTTTATAGCTTTGATATTGACACTGCTTCGCTTTATTCTGTCTCTATCTTCGCCGCTTACTGGTCGCTGATGTTTTTGTTGGTTATATGCTTCTTCGGAGATGCCGCGCCAATAATCGGTGGCATTTTCAGCGAGAACCCCATGAGCGCTACAAGTATACAATTTTATAACAATTGGTGCTTCCCCTTCACGCTCGCTTTCGTGGCTGCGTTATTGGGTTGCAACAGTGCTCTGAAATTAGGGCGATATATCATGATACTCGCGGCGGTGCTAGGTATAGGGCTAATTTTAGCATTCCTCGGTGGGCCAACGCCGAGTCCGCTGACAAATTTCGGGCTTCCGCTATTAATCGCAGCGGGATTTGCTATCGCTTATAATTCCGCTAAAGTAATGCAAAGGAGGAACTCTTTGCAATTATGGGGCAAAACCCTTATTCACCTTGCAATCATCATCATACTAATAGGCGTTTTTGTCACTGCAATTGACTCTGCTAAGGACCCAAAAAGCATTCTCGCAGAGCCAAATTCCACTATTGATATTTTAGGGACACAAATAGAATTTGGAAATTTTACTATGTTTACTGATATGGGGCGCGTCTACTATCCACAGCATGGTTTCGTAGGCCCGGAATACACAGCGCTGAAAATGGATGCTCTGATTAAAGAAGGAGGGGATGTCCATCAAGGAACTCTGTGGATGTACTTCTATGCAAATCAGGGGGTCGTGTCTAAGCCTTTAATTATCTCCTCTCTTGCAGGAGACATATATGCCTCTATGCACCCAACAGAATCCAGCTATAATGCCTTATTTTATGGCCTTATGGGCAGTACAGAAATCCAACCGGAAGAGTTTGTCGTCAAGCTAAAGAGGATCCCCCTAATTTGGCTTCTCTGGTTTGGAATAGTGCTAATGGGAATTGGGATGACTATAGTAATCATAGGAGAACTAAAAAGTAAAAAATAAAAAACCAGAGAATTTATTACATATCTTTATGTTTCTCTGGTGGATGACAGACCATACAGGTTTCTGCCGTAACGTCTACATTGTGGTCGTCGTGACATGCCACACACTCATATCCCGCATAACTGGGGCTCTCGTAGGCAGCATACTCACTGATTTCATGTGCTGTGTGCTTGATTGTCTTATGGCAATTAAAGCACATGATAGTGGGGTCACCGATATTCTCTAATACTTTCATGGCTTCTTCTCCATTATGGCACTCCAGACAATATTCATTCTTGGGAGACGCCGGTGGCTTATTCTCGACTTCTTCAGCCATTTCTTCAAAACTCTTTCCTTCCGCCATCCACTCAGCATGGTGGAGAGCCTCCCCTATATACAGAAATAGTTCTGGCTTATGTGGCTTATGGCATTCATGACAATCCACTTCTGCGTGCGGCGAGACCATCAAAGAGTCATAAAAAGGCTGCATCTCATGGCAGTTAGAAGCACAGCTCTCCGGTTTCTGCATCTCTTCCATCATTGTAGGCATTATAACCACCGCACCAATCACCGCACCGATGATGACAGCGAGAGTGACCACTACGACCAATCCAATAATCACCTTCTCACCTAGTTCCATACTCTACCCTCCTAATTGTACTTTTCACTTTCATTTTTATATCACTACACCAAAAGGTATTAATCACCTTTTAGCAAGGAGCGTATATAAACTTTTCGCTTTTTTTACATCACGAGAAAGAAAAAATAGAAAGCTTTATATAGGGGAAAATATCATTTAGTGAAGTGGTGATGCAAATGGAAATATTAGGAAGAATACGCGGATTCGCGTTTAATCCGGCAAAGGAATTTGGAGCGGCAAAGAAAGACACGCTCATGGATGCGTTCAAGTATTATATCCTTTTGCTGGCTGTACTAGCAGCAATACTCGCAATTATAATGGCAGTGGCGGTATCAGTAGTAGAATCAATAGTTGAATTGCCGATGTTAGGGGGATTCGCATTTTTGCTTGGTGCAGCGACTTTTGTGGATATACTCATCATGGGATTCTTCGCCGCGCTCTACATCATAGTATGGCTTCATATTTGGGTGTACTTGTTTGGCGGTAGAAAGGGGTTAAAGGAGACTGCAAAAGCGGTTACGTATGGTGCAACGCCGTGCTTGATATTAGGTTGGATTCCAGTAGTGAACGTCATCATCGGCCCGATATGGTCAGTTCTAGTGATAATTAACGGTGTGATGGAGCTTCAAGAGCTTTCGCCGGGAACGGCTATTCTTGCTATAATCGTTGCAATCTTAGTGCCCGTGATAGTAATTGTCGCAGTCCTTGCCGCGCTTGCTGTCCCCATGATGCCATAAACTAAACTAAACTAAATGTCATCACAGCTTAACGTTAAGCTCTTCCTTTAGCGTCTTGAGTACAAGCTCTGAATCCACCCTTTCCACACCTGTGATTCCTTTTAATTTCTCTATGATAGAGCCACATTTACCATGTCCTAGACACTTAGAGATGACGAGTAGGTCAAAATCACCAGTTACGTGGTGAACGCAACAACTCGCTTCTATCTCCGCCATCTCTTTCCCAACCTCTTCGATATTATATTCCTGCTTGATTTTTATCTTGGAGATTAGCGTAACCATGCCGATCTCAGAGGTATTAAGAATAGTAGTATAGCTACAAATGATACCTTTCTCCGTTAGCTTTTTCACTCTATCGCTTACAGTGGCAGTGCTTACGCCTATCTTCTGCGCAATCTTAGTGAAAGATTTACGAGAATCCAACTGCAGTT
Source organism: Candidatus Methanophagales archaeon (assembly GCA_013139985.1). GTDB lineage: Archaea > Halobacteriota > Syntropharchaeia > Alkanophagales > Methanospirareceae > Methanophaga. The sequence continues at coordinate 21,730 of WSZT01000222.1, forward strand.
CCTCCAGTATCCTTTTATCTAAATCATCCATGCTATCCTCCTTTAATGCGAGCAACGATGGCATTTATCTTAGGTGTGTATACATATATAACGTAAATAGTTTGTATTTATTTTATATAACTCAGTAAAAAATCCAAATTGAGCAGTTACGGGATTTTAATGTGTGAAATATGCTACTACCTCCGTTTTTGTAACGGAATCAATCATGACGAACCCGTATCGTTCGAACTGAACCACGTTTCCGAGTTCAGAAGCGATCAACGGCTCGCCTATGCCTTCGTCTATCCCTTCTGGTCTCTTTACCCGAACTTTTATATTCTGTGTGGGTGCCCATTGGATAACTGGTACTTCTGGTTCGGGATCTATAACCTTGGCCTGTAATGGGTTAATGGACTCTATTTCTACAGTGCGGAGGTATTTCAGCCGTAATCTTTTTTGCCCCTCTTCTATCTTCGCGAAATCATCGCCACTTATGTAAACGGTATCGCCGGTTCTTATCTCCCGGTAATCAGCTCGAGAAGGATGTTTCAACGCCTTAACTACGAAGGAATTACCATCTTTTAGCTTCATCGCTTTCGGGTTACGCACAAAGAAATATCGCGATGCATGTGCATCCACGGCTTTACGGTTCTCCGCGTACAAATTCTTCATACTCACCGCTATGTCCGTTTGTGTAACGCCGATAGAGATAAAGAACTTACGAATCGCTTCTGGCCGAAACCCTCTTCTACGTAGTGCTTTTAGCGTTGGGAGCTGCGGATCGTCCCAGCCGCCATATTCACCGCTTTCTATCTGTTTCCTTAGCTCGGACGTGCTGAATTTACCGAATTCTTGCATCTTTATCCTACCCCAGAGTATTGTTCTTGGATATCGCCAGCCGAGATAGTCATATAAGAACTGCTGCCTCTGTCCCGATTTCATCAGGTCCTTGCCCCTTATTATATGCGTTACACCGAGCAGATGATCTTCTATCGCAGATTCAAAATCCAATGTTGGCCAGACCACATATCTGCGGCCAACCCTAGGATGATCTTTTTTTAATATTCTGAATGCAACCCAATCTTTTAAAGCCGGGTCCGCACTTGCCATGTCCGTTTTTATCCTCAGAACCGCTTCCTTCTCTTCATAAGCGCCCGTTAGCATCTTCTCCCAATTGGCCATATTCGCCATAACGCTAACAGCTCTGTGAGGGCAAGGTTCTTCCCGCTCTTTGTATACTTTGAAAGCATCAGAAGTGCAAAAGCAGACATAAGCCGCACTCTTTCTTAGCAGCTCCTCGGCATATTTGTAATATATATCTATACGATCAGATGCCACTACCACTTCGTCCGGTTCGGCATCTAGCCATGCGCAATCTTCAAGGTACCAGTCATAAGCATCTAATAACGGGCGCTTTACGACAGGATCCGTATCATCAAACCGCAGAATGAATTTGCCTTTATACCGTTTCGCATATTCTGAATTTACAATTATGCCCCGGACACTGCCAAGCGTTGCAGCACCGTTTGGATTGGGTGCGAATCGCATCACAACTCTTTCGCCTTCTGTAAGTTGCAGGTCCGGTAGTCTAACTTCTTGTTTCTCTTTCTCTTTTGGCTCTGCCACCAATTCCGGTGCTATCTTGGCCAATTCCGCTATTCGCTCTGCTTTGCTCATTAATTCTATACGTGCTATCTCTTCTTTTACCAGTGCATAAACCTGTTTCGCATCCTTTCTCAATTCAGGATTCTCACCTAGGATCTTCTTCAGCACGGCATCCACCTTCGGCGGTTTCTCATATCTTACCGCATTCTGCAAGGCTGATTTCCTTATCTCTGTTACGGTCTCTTCCATTATGCTCTACTGATCCTTTATATTTTAATAATAAAAGCGGTTACGTATTCGCTCAAAATTTAGTGGAATTTTGAATAGACCGATTTTCATAAAAAAAATCGAGCCGCATTATGCGGCTCCACTTTAAAACATTTCAGCCTATCATCGTATATCGTTTGCAGTTGTTCTTCTCATTCGTCTCAGCTACCTTATTGTCCCCGTCAGCACAGACGTTTATATCAAAACCCTGACTTGAGAATGGATATGGTGCAAAAGACTCTGTTCTTGTCTGTCCTGCCGACAATGATGGTACCGCATCAGTTGATATAACTTTCCCTGTGGAATACCAGCTCATATATGTCTTACTTGCGCCTGCGGTTCCCTTACCCTGATTCTTTATCGCATACTTGACGATCGTTTTCTGCGTTTTACGGTCCCATTCGTGCCATACTCTTCTGATTACCAAATCCGGCTTCTCTGGCTCCCTCACTGTACACGTCCAAACCTCAGCTTTGCAGTTGTTCCCTTCGTCACTCTCGTCTACTTGAGTAGCAATATCAGCACATACTTTTATCTGCGCTTGTTCACCTTTTTTGCAGTCCCAGATATAATCGAAAGATTTTGCGCTGATCGAAGCGCCAGGAGCTAACGCGCTAACATAAACCTTCTTTATATAGTTACCATTGATGTACAATCCCGTATGGCTCGGACCTGCTGCTGCGTTACCCTGGTTCTTTATCGTATAATATATGTTCAGCGGTTCACCGACTACACCAATGCCGGTTATCTGAGTAATCACCAGATCTGGTTTTCCTATCTCGCCAACATCTTCACATGGCACATTGACAATTGCCCGGTCCTCAGCATAAACTTCCACCCCGGTCTTCTCACAGACTGCTTCTACCCTCTGTACATTCTCATTCTCACCACAGTTGACTACGCGTGCCTTGTAGCTTATTGTTATTGTCTCACAAGGATTGAGCGGACCTTCAAAGAACCATTTGAGCTCTTTATTATTTGTCACTTCCGGCTCGTTCTGTTTTATGTTACTCTGTACACTACCGGCGTAATCCAGGCACGCCGGCAATACGTCTGTAACTGCTATGTTGTAGAGCGGGCAGCATGTACCATCGTTATGGATTGTAGACTGGAAGGTTACTGTATCACCGATGCGTGCGGTTGTCTCTTCAACCCATCTTTGCCTGTTCGTATCCCAAACCTGCTTATCCACTTCTATGCTCGGCTCACAAGCCTCTTCTACCACGACAGCAAGAGCATCAAGACCTAGGAAGTTCCCTTTAGGCTCAAAACATCTGATCAAGTCTTCGTTTGTGCATACTACGCCGTTACCGATTAAAATAACATCGCCGTCAGTGAAAGGTGGTTCTCCCGCATAGAGGATCTCCGTAGAGAAACGGATCACTTCCCTGTTGCCACTACGATCTGCAATGACTGCATCAAGGCCGAAATCAACGCTTCGGTCAGGAATGCCTGCAGGTACGCTGGACGGGAGTAGGATAGCATTTCGTGCAATTATGATCCCATCACGCGCAGAAAGCAGATCTCCGTCAAGGAAGCCAGGATCTTCAGGCTTAGGTGCTGTGCCTTCTGTGGAGAACCAGATGTCGATATTCCTCTCCTTCAATAGTTCCGGCAACGCATTCGGGTTCTCCTTCCAGAAGGCCATTCCCTTCTCCGCTGCATAGTCGAGGAAAGCGACGATAGCTTCCTTGTCTCCGATGAAGTGTACAGCGTCCAGACCCAGGTCTGTCCTTGAAATGTCAAACGAAGCGAGCAGTGCAATGTTTGAAATTACAGCGCCGTTTGTGGTTAACAGATCGCCAGCGGTGAACCTTCTCTGTGGATCGTTAAGCTCTGTTGAAAACGCAATCAGAGGCTTTCGGGCTTCTGCATCTATTACATCCGCAGCATCAAGACCAAGATCGAGCTGCGTTTTGAATGCAGCCAGCAGTTCCCGGTTACGTGCGAACACGGTGCAGTCAGAACAAAGCAGGTCGCCATCAGAGATGACTGGATTGCCATCTGGAGGCTCAGGACCATGTGTCACAAACTCCTCCTCGGTAGAGAAGAAGATTTTTCGGGCACCACAAGTAAACTCAAACTTCCTTGCAGCACGCCACTCACAGACTTTTCCGTACACTGTTACATCCACCACTTCTGGCGATCCACTACATACCGGATCGATTACTGCGCAATATGCCTCTTCATTAGTCTCATAGTCCAGATCGTATCTATTACTTGTCCCATCCGGGCATCTTACGAACATCCACGCTTCTGTATATCCGGAATGATGTGGTATAGGCACATTATCCGCACCTAGCAGTTGTACACATAGTTCTAACCTATTCCCTTCACACACGCCATCACCCACAATGTCGAAGCTGCACGTTAGCACGCCTGCGATCTCTTCGAGTACAGGCTTTAGTGAAACCCCTTCTGCTCTGATCCGGAAGAACTTACCTCCTGTTGAATTGGCGATCATCTCCATTGACGCTTCATCAGGACCAACAACATAGACGGTCATTCCACTCCTGGTCAGCGCCGAGATGACACCGTCAAAGGTGTTCTCTTCTTGATTGCAGCAATGCCCATCTGAATGAGGATACGCATCGCTTATTAAAATGATTATCTTGCTCGCATCACCGCCCCGCCACTTTTGATCTTTTACCGTATGCATTAACGCCGCCAACGTAGACTCGGGCAAATCGCCTCCACCGCTGGGGTTCAAGCTGTCAATCCAAGACTTAAACATTGAAGAGCTATCTGACAGAACACCGCCATTGTATACCTTATATGCAAAGTCATTTGCATCACTACATACTGTGCCATCGCAGGTAACAGGGAAGTCTCTGAACTCAGTTAGTCCAAACCGATAATCTATGCCGGCAGCCGACAAGCCGTCCGCAAAGTCTTTTGAGATATTCTTCATCTCCTTTATTTCTTCGCCCATACTACCTGTTGTATCGAAGACGAAGACTATGTCGGCCTTCTTTGTAGTAACGCAATCCAGGTGCGTTTGCAATTCTTTACAGACTGGTAGAGTCACAATAGGTAGCACGAATTTCGGTGTTTTAACTGGAGAAAAAGGTGCTTGCCTTATAGTTTCTGGTAATTTTGAGATGGATTCATCTCCCGACTTGGACATAACTGGCATTGCCGTCAGAACAGAAAACAGCATTATCGCTACTATTACCAGTGCAAATTGCTTTCTCATTTTTTTATCTCACCTCCTAACAACGACTAAAAGTCGCATATGATTGTAATGTTTTATGCACATAAAAGTTTTTCGGTGATCGAAGGGCAAACTTGTCAGTGAGGCTTTCTAAAAAAGGCACGTGTCTTGTAAAAATATAAAGCCGCAATGAGCGGCTCAATCTTTATTATTGGTCTAGGATATATTTACTCGTGCTGACTAGCCTAGGGGGTATAGTCAAAAGTGAATCCCGTCTTGTTCGACCAGCCTCCGAACCAGATTGGCCGATCGTCGTTAGGTTCGTCGAAGTCGTAACCCCGAATGGTGCGATCCCAAGTCCAAAGCTCGACCTCGTAGGCACAGTCATCGATCGATTCAGCCGGCAGGTCATTCACGTCCACATCATACAGATCCACCATGCCTGGACCTATTGTGCCCTCTGATCCAACATTATCTGTCAGATTGTCATAGTGGTTGATTTGATCATAGTATTTGATAGCCCATGGATCACCACCGGAGAGCTCCAATCTATAACTCCTGAAGTGCGTGTCATAGAAGTGTCCCTGCACCATAATTGGCATGTCAGCGGGGATGAATTCGCCACATATCGTGCCGTTCTTCGGGGCTATGGCTAGGTCTTCAGGCCTGGTGTTATCGAGCTGGATGTAATGGTTATACGGTTCTCTGTACTCGATTCCCTCGCGCCGATACTGGAGCCAGACGATGTAAAGTCCGTCAGGGTCAGGTGCTGTCATCGAGTTCCACATAGTGAGCGGCAGGTCGCTGGTGCAATCACGTAAGGTTCTATACTCAGAGGCATTGAACCAGCCGTCTGTGTCAGAGAACCAGTGTTTGTCCCCATCGCACGTACCCCAACCATCAGACGCGGCTACATGCCAGTTCTGAGCTGAGACAACCTCGATACCATCAATATCCGGCCCACTGCAAGGCCACTTATCTGCAGCACAGTAGACGACGCGGAACTCCTCAATCTCCGGCAAGAGATAGCCGTGGATCTGAATCCACTGGCCAAAGGGTTGTTCGATGCTGTAAGCCAAGCCGGAAGTGCTGATTTTGCTGACCGATACTTGGTTGAAATGTGTAATCTGAGGCTTCAACTCCGCTTCTCTGGGAATGGCTAATGCATCCAGACCCAATTCTTTGGTTTTCGGCTCGAAACATTGAACTAGGTCGTCGTTAGTGCAGACTACACCGTTGCCGAATAAGAGCACGTCGCCATCGGTGAAGCTGGGCCTCCCTTCGTAGAGAATCTCAGTGGAGAAGTAGATCTGCCCCTTGTTCCCGTCTCTGTCAGAGATGACTGCGTCCAAACCGAAGTCCACGCCACGATCCGGGATTCCGGCAGGCACGCTGGACGGCAAGAGGTCTGCGTTTGCAACCACAATCGTCCCCGTGCGAGCAGAAAGCAGATCCCCATCGAGGAACTGAGGCGCTTCCGGCGTAGGAGCTGTGCCCTCTGTGGAGAACCAGATGTCTATGTCATACCGTTCCAGCATCTCAGGCAAATTCTTCAACCATTCGTCCCGACTCACCTGGGATGCTTGATCCAAGAATTTTATGATCGAGTCTACATCGCCGATGAAATGCACGGCGTCAAGACCAAGATCAGCTCTCTGGATGTCGAACTTAGCCAGCAGAGCTATGTTTGGGATTACAGCGCCGTTTGTGACTAATAGGTCGCCTGCGGTGAACTGACCATTTGGATCATCCAGAGAGGTACTGAATGCGACCAAGAAACGTTCCTCATTGAGTACATCCGCAGCGTCCAAACCGAGATCACTTTCCGTATCAAATTTCTCCAGCAGTTTCTTGTTGCGTGCGAATACGACACAGCCTGGACCGAGCAGGTCGCCATCAGAGATTATTGGATTGCCGTCTGCTGGTTCCGGACCCTGCGTTATGAACTCCTCTTCCGTGGAGAAGTAAAGCATCTTGCATATTCCTGTTGCTTTATCTACTTCAGGTATAAAGTGTGTTACGTTTTCATCCTTGGACTGCGACATAACTGGTATCACCGTCAGAACGGACAACAAGATTGTTGCGATCATTACTATTGCAAATTGTCTTTTCATTTTTTTCATATCACCTCCTATATTTTTACAGCGACTGAAAGTCGCATATAATTGTAATGCTTCCGGTGTGTTAAGCTTTTCGGTGCTTCCAACATATGCTATTATCTCGCCTAAGATGCATAAACTGTTTCTAGCAACATCCTATCTTTGCCGTCAGATCGTTTGCACCATCGCCTGTCATGATCTGGCAATTGAGATTCATTTGTATCCTTTTTTTGAGTCTTTACGGTTTCTTCTACTTTCTAACGTTCCTGACATTCTCAGATTAACCGCAGAGTTCACAGAGAGTGCAGAGTTATTTACGAATCACTCGTAATTCGCAATTCGTAATTCTTAATTGAATTTCCTTTCGCCCCGTGTTCTCTGCGGTAAATGAAATGAGTCAATGTCAAGCTAAATAAATATTCAACGCAATTTCTGCATCCGTATTGTCCTCCCCAATCACTGCAGCCACCTATCCCAAACAACTTTGTACGACAAACCTTTATATACTGCAAAGTACATTGTAGTATTTATGACAGAAAAAAATCGAGCGAAGCGGAAGCGAGCGGGAAGTTTACCGGGCAATTCAAAGCGATGGTCCGAATTGGTTTTTTACTGGTATTTCGCGCGCTATCATGGCCGTAATTTTCTTCGACCATCGGCACGCCAGGGCAACCGTTTTACCGGTCTGTACACACCCTTTTTGAATTTTGACAGGATGTATATTTATGCTGTCTTGTTTACGTTATCCTTTGCACTTAATGAGATAACAATAGCCAATACAGGAGTCATTGCAAGCGGTGCATATGCATGGTTGATCTCAGGAATAATAATGATAGTGATCGGGGTTGTGTATTTGGTTAGATTCCTGCGTAAATATCCGCTGCCTGTGAAGGGGGTGTACCATGACAGCACAAATTGATCTGAACAAGATCGAGCAAAAAGCATACAGGGATTCACAGCAGGATGGTTTGATGGAACTCATGATGGGACTGATCCTTATGGCATTTGGTGGCTTTTTCTATTCCACCGTTTTTGTCTTCTATATATTGCTAATTTTATTTTCTGGCAGGATTGTGGAGTCTATTCGAAAACGCTATACATATCCCCGGATTGGGTTTGTCAAGTTCCCGCAGGAAAATCACAAGCATAATTTGACCGGCGTTTTCCTTTTCGAGTTCGCCGTTATCGTGATTATATTCACCCTGATCTCGCTCTTTGGTGACGTTACGGATTATTCACAATGGGTGAAATGGTCACCATTATTCTTCGGGATGATCCTGGTCGGACCCTTTGCCCACGTAGCATCCAAATCCGGAAACGTCCGTTATACGGGATATGCAATCCTGTCACTGATTCTTGGCGGTTTCTTCTCTTTGATAGAGTTTGGATCGGGATGTACGGGGCTGATACTCTATTTGGTTTTCATAGGCGGGTTCCTAGTCCTTAGTGGTTTGGTCATCTTCATCCGGTTTCTGCGCAAATATCCGCTACCCGAGAAGGAGGTTTCTAGTGTCATCAGGTAAGAACGCAGACAGCGAAGACCACCAGCCCATCGCGGAGATCGACCGTTTGATCCACGAACCTGCCCGGCTCAGGATCATGGCATACCTCTATGTGGTCGAGAGCGCCGACTTCCTCTTTTTGATGCGCCAGACCGGGCTGACACACGGCAACCTATCCTCGCACATGAGCAAGCTGGAAGCTGCGGGCTACCTCGAGGTCGTAAAGGAATTTGTGGACAGAAAGCCGCATACCATGCTCCAGCTCACAGACAAAGGGCGAACGGCTTTTCAGAAGTACCGGCAGAGTATGATGCAGGTATTCGATGATCTGCCCTGAGCCACCCGGAGTTAAATCTATTTATCATCGTGACGTTTGAGTCAGCAAAAAAATGAAAAACCTTTTTATATCTCTTTATGCTTAGTAATTCCACAGCCAGGTAAAATAGTGGAGAAAAGGGGTAATAAATGACGGCTAAAAGTATTTGGAAAGGATTCTCAGTCATTGTGGCATTATGCGTTATCTTGCTTGTTGCGTCGCCTTCTAGTGCAGGTGCATGTCCCTCGGGAGTTAATTGTAGCTGCAGTGATGATGCCGCCTTTGGTGCGGCCCTTAGCGCAGGCATGAAAATCCCTAATGAAGAAGCCGGAATGCAGGCATACACAAATGTTAGTGAGATGTTGACATACACAAACGCGGAATACAACTTTTCCATTGGGTATCCCCATGATTGGACAGTGCAGGAAGACCTTCTAGACACAGAGGTGATATTCTCCGGGCCGATAGAGGATGATTACATGATAAACGCGAACGTAATAACAGTAGAACTACCAGACGACACAATTAATGGCGAACCTGTTTCGGTGCATATAAATATAATTAGAACCACAACGGATGAAGGGATTGACGTCAAACATATGCAAGCATCTTTCATACGTAATACGACAGCATATGTAATAGGATTCACTGCTGCATCGAGCACATTTGATACTGCAGAAGCGGATTACTTTGTGCCCATGTTACAAAGCTTTAAGTTCATAGAAGAAGCGGTTGGAATAGAGATTTCAATAACAAACCCACCTAAGGTCTTGGAAGGTGCTAATTTCACTGCAATTGTAACAGTAGATAATAGTACTAAAATCTCAATATTTCTGTTTAAGCTGAACTATGATCCTTCGGTCATAGACGTAATCAACGTCGAAAATTTAATCAACATCGAAAAGGGATCTGATAGCGCAAGCTCTAGTAGCTCTAGTTGGGTGAGTTGGGGAGATAAGGAAAAAGGCACAGTGCAAATTATTGCTTACTCGGATCCATTGGGGACGCTAGTTAACGGATCTGCGGAACTCGTAAGGCTTGAGTTCCATGCTGTTGGACCTGCAGGAGAACAAAGCGTTCTTGATATTCAAGGAATTATTGGTGATTCCGCTATGGAATCAATAGAAACGATATGGGTGGACTCGGAGGTTACCATCACGCCCGGAGAATAGGTCTGAGATGGGTTTGTGAATTCACCTTATCGCAGACATAACAGTAATATTATAATTCTCAAAGGGCATCATCAGAGGATAATTGTCTTTATCTTCGTTTATCCGGTAGGGCGTATCTCCAATTCCATCCTTCTTTTTATCCAACCCTTGGTAATCATCCCAGTAATTGCCAAGATAGTTTGTGTATGTGAGGCCATTGAGGGCGTAGTTTATTTCTTCTGTTGAGTTCCAGATGTTGTTTAAATCGTCAGAATAAACGTTATAGGTATTGTTTACGAAGTTGTTAAGGTATATTTTATTGTTATTAATTGAATGTGAAGAAAAACTATTAATGAGGAAGCCAACACGCCCGTTGTCTGAGCAGAGGTTCTTCGTTATGCTGTTGTTTTTCGAATCTATAAAAAGGTAGATACCATACTCGTTCTTTGAACAGGTGTTATTCGATATTTTATTACTGTGTGAATTTTTGAGGTAAATGCCACACATGTTGTTTGAGCAATTATTATTAGATATATTGCAGTACTCTGCGAAGTCTAAAGCTATTCCAACACTTTGGTTCAGTGCGTTTTCCACTGTAAACCCGCTTATATTTACTTGACTGGCCGTATATATATTTTCAAATTTTGCAATTGGTGGCGACACTACAAATACCGGGTATCCTGGTTTTTTAGCTCGAACAATCGTTGCATCTGATCCATTCTCTGATTGAATTGTCAAACGCTTCCAAACCGCTATATTCTCATGATACGTTCCATTCCGTACAATTATCGTATCTCCTGCACTCGCGGCATTTATCGCATCTTGTATCTCCGTAAAATCCGCTCTGCCGTCATCATCCACATACCATGTCAACGCAGATGATGCGCCTACGAAGTATAAAAACAAAATCACAGCACAGATAAACAAGGCCCCATATTTTTCATCCATCTTTCTTTCTCCCCCTCAGAAAGCACTACTATTTCATTGCATGTGTTCATCAAATATAAATCTTTCAGCAATTTAGCCGGTTTTGGACTCGCGCTAATTAGTTATCCTTTAACCTCGCTCACTCCGGATTTACCATACGCCTTCTGCACCACTATTACATGAACGCTCGGATCAGTTACGCTTAACTGACTTGGCGTGATCAATAGACATTCAGATCCTTTCATTGATGAAATCATCATTTTATATATCTCTTCTCGATTCCTCGGGTCCATGTGTATATCGAATTCGTCCACCGCGCGGAAAGGAGACCGGAGCAGTTGCTGGATGGCCAAAAGAAACGCCATTATCAACGATGTCTTCTCTCCTCCACTCTGCGTATAATAATCGAACAGGACCGGGGGGGAGCCTTTGAACCCAACAAAGAGTTCTAAACCCGCGTTTTCCAGATCGTCACCCTCGGCATTAACCACCCGTGCTAACCCCGTAGCACTTATACCGGCCAGGATTTGCTTAAATGAGGCGTTGATAGAATCTAAGAGGTCTGTAATCGCTTTACGCCATATTTTCCGCCTCGATTCGAGTTCCTTAAGACCCTCTCGTTTATTCGATGCTACAATCTCCGATTTATCTTTCAATTCATCAAACAACTTCGAATAATTAGAATATATCTCTTCCGTCTCTTCCGGTATCTCGCCCAGAGCTTCGATTTTCGCGCCTACCAAATTCAGCTCATTCTCTATTTCGCTCTGTTTCCTTTCCGTGTCTATTCGTTCACCCGCTTTCTTCTTCAACGATGCTAAACCCGCCAACTTCTGATTCGCTTTCTCCAGCTCCGATTTTATCGCTTTTATCTCCATTTCTAGCATGCCGCGCTTAAACTTCAGGACCTCGCCCTTTACGCGATAAGTAATATACTCATCCATGTCAGATTCCAAACTTCGGTCAACGGCTCCGAGTCCACTTTGCACCTTCTTTATTGCTTCTTTCAGTTCTTTCACCCTTATATCTATCTCTTTCTGTCTTTCCTTTAGTTCAGCCGCCTCTTCCTTCTTCCCCAGTTCGCGTAGCATCTGTTCCTTCTCGCGCAGATGGTCTGTTAAAAGTACAATTCTTGTCTCTTCTTTCTCTAAATGTAAAAGTTCGTAAAAGTGTTCCTTAGAGTTTATCTTCCACGAGTCTAGTTTTTCACGCCATAGATTTATCTTCTCTCTTGTAGCCTCCATCTCCTCTGAGCTAGACAGAAGTGCATATTCCTTCACTTTGAGCCGTTCCTCGAGCTGCTTTGATGCCGCTTCCTGTTTTATTACACGAACCCATATCGCCTCTCTCTTCAGCCATTTTCTTCGCTCCTCCAGCTCGTCCCTCTGCATATACTTCTCGTGCATCTCTTTCCAATAGCCAAGGCTCTCTTCTGCTCGTCCTAACAATTCGGAAATAGAATCATCTTCGCTTATGATGGATTCAAGCCGGTTCTTCGCTTCTACCACCTTCGCTCGATAAGAGCCGAAGCCAACAGCATCCTCTAAAAGCTTCAGCTTCTCCTGTGGTGATGTCAAGCAGAATTGTTCCATTGTGTTTTGATGCATTATTATCAACATATTATTCGGGTCTAGTCCAAAACCCTGGAACAGCCTGGCAACTTCTTCATAGCTCACCTGCTTGTAATCCGCTTCCCACCAGTAATTCCCATCGTTCTTCAGATACCGGGATAGCAGGAAAGTATCGGCATCAGAAAAGCTTATTGGTCTCTTTCCGTTCTTCGCTTCGTTATCGAAGACTAAAGTAATCCTTCCGAGTTCCTTTCCCCGTCTTATCAAATCCCTCAGCCGTCTACTCCGTTCGGTATATATCTGACCCAAAGCGACAGAAATAGCCACTAGAATGGATGACTTTCCCGCTCCGTTAGGACCCGAAATCAGATTGAGTCCCCGTTTCAGCGGTATTCGCGCGTATTCGTACGACATGAAGTTTTCTAATATTATCTCCTTCAGCCATATGTCGGGCTCTGAGTCGTTAGATTTCGGCATTTTTGCGGGCTTTACTGATATGACAATTTTACTTTGTGGAAGTTAAAGGTTTTATTTAACCTAACTCTAATACCATAGGGATACAATGAGCGAAGAAGAAGAAGTAACAGAAACAGAAGCAGAAGAAAAGAACTTGAGCATTTTTCTGTGCTTAGGTATGGCTGTTTTACTCGTGCTCACACAAGTAATAGCAGTACTGCTTGCGGCTCCATTTGCAGCTTCGGGCATAAAAGCTTTTCAAGATCCGGAGTCAATGTGGAATACGGTATACTTCATTATCCTTATTATAGGGTTCACCGCACTTATACTTCTAGTGCTCAAATTCGGGGGCGATAAACTTGTTCAGTTCATAATGCTCGCTGCAGTGGCAGTAACGATGTATTATGTAATGGCTGTTCTTGTTCCTTATGGCTATGTCCCGATACTTATCACTATCGCACTTACTGTTCTCCTTTATATATATCCAGAATGGTATATCCTCGATGCGACAGGCTTGGTAATAGGGGGCGGTGCGGCAGCGATGTTTGGTATCTCGCTTGACATACTCCCTGTAATACTCTTAATGATACTATTGGCGATATATGATGCGATTTCGGTGTATAAGACGAAGCACATGGTATCATTGGCGGAATCCATCGTGGAGATGCGATTGCCGATCCTTTTTGTTCTGCCGCGGAAGCGGAATTTCTCTATTGTGAAGAATAGCGATATGGGGGAAGCGTTCTTCATGGGACTTGGCGATGCGATTATACCGTCTATGTTAGTTGTCTCTGCGTTTGTGAACTACACAAGTGCAGCACCTGCGTTGGGTGCGGCACTAGGCACTTTAGCGGGTTATGCGGTACTGAGCAGAATTGCAGGCCGAGGGAAGCCGCATGCCGGACTGCCGTTTCTTAATTCCGGTGCGATAATTGGGTTTGTCATAGGACTAGCTCTGCTTGTTTGAGCCAATCTTTACTTCTTCTTGCCTTTTTGATAAATTATTATATTTCTAGAGCTTTTTTTAGCCCATCTACGAGTCCATGAGCATAGTTTATACAGCCAAAAGCAGTGAAGAAGTCACCTTTTTTAAGGTAATATTTCGTGTCTTCATAGTATCTCTTTGCGTTATCCACTACCTCTTTCTCATTGCCATCGAGCGATAGGGGATCTAGCTCAGCTATGCTATCTTCAAAAAGTGCTATGTCCTTCTTTATCCGGTCTGTTTCGCTCATCCGCTCATCGCCTTTTAGAACCACAAACCTTTATAGCGGACATTTTCACGGAGTCTGACTTAAAGTTTTGGATATTTCTTATATACTATGGCGTTATTTCTTCGTTCCCCACTCACCATTTAGCAGTCTATTTAAGGTCTCTTCAATTGGCTCATCCGAATACGTTAGTGCCAATATACCTAGCTCTGCCGGATCAATACCGATAAATTCTACGTATTCCTCGGGCGTTAAACTGCTCAGATCCGCCCACGCTTTCTCGAAAAGATAAGTTTGTCGGGCCCTCTCTTCATCTGTGCTCATGTTCATTTTATATGTTGGAACTGGAACTATAAAATATCTTTGAAATATTCGTTTGGCCATACCTTATTAACACGAGGTGTTACTGACTTCTAGGCGAAAATGTGGATTAATTTGATTTCATCTGCGTCAATAATGGATTTTAGTTTGTTCTCACTATTCGCGGTCTCACGAGCATCAGATACCTCTTTTCCTTCTCGAATACCTCTTCCTGGGACGAGAACATCTTACTAAATCAAATAGATGTTGATAAGGGGCAAACACCTATTGACGTCCCAGGAATTCCAGGACTGCCTGTGCAAGGATGGCGGGCTTTTCTATGTATATGTTGTGCCCCACCCCTTCGAGTATCTTCCACTGTGAACTGTGTATAGATTGATGGATCTGTTCTGATATGGCGAGCGGTGTAAATGTATCCTCTCTTCCGGAGATTATCAGGGTTGGAACTGAGATCTGGGAGATTCGGTTCTTCACATTGAACTTCATGCAGGCTTCGGTTGCATGTGCGATCGCAGTCGGCGAATTGATTTTGATCCCCCTTGCTTTTACCTCCTCCATGAAGTGGGTGTTTGCAGTGACAAAATCAGGGTTAAAGGCCAGTTTTACCATCTCATCAAAGAATGTAGAATATCCACCCCTATCCAGGCTCTTACGAAGCCTAATAAAAGCCTTGTGGAGATGGACGTCAGTGTGACTGAAGGTGGAAACCAGAATGAGCGATTTTACCCTTTCTGGATGGTCAAGGACAAACTGCTGGGCTATTGCCGCACCCATAGAAAAGCCGAGCAGGTGTGCCTGACGGATCTTTAATTTCTGAAAGAGCGCAAAAAGATCCGCAGAGAATTGTTGGATTGAATATGGCATGTCCGGTTTCCCGGAGTCTCCATGACCTCGAACATCGGGAGCTATGGTTCGATAGTGTTTGGAAAACTCCGGCATTACCCAAACCCATCCGGCCTGATCTCCGCTAAGGCCATGTATCAAGACCAGGGGAAAACCTGTTCCTTCTTCATGGTAATTGATCTCGATGTCACGCACATCAACCTTTGACATTTCTACCTTCTCCTTATCCTGCGCTTGATTCTTTTATGGCGTATACTAAATTAAATAAACAAGAATGATACGTTTATATGGAGATAGTATGCAAATGCTCGAACTATTGTTTATGTTTTGGTCTTGTATATAAAGTATAACTTCTACCCATAAATAAATTTAATTTGGGACGCAGATTTACACGGATTTGATTTCTTCTGCGTTCATCTGTGTCAATAAATAATTAATTTTAGTTGGATATTCTGCGTTCTTGAAAAAAGTTTTATGTTGAAAATTTATTTTAATGACATGTGCCTCAAACAGTATTAATTAACGTGGTGATCATGGGCGGAAGCGATAGACCCACCAAAAAAGGCGAGTTGTTCATTGTCGATAACAGCGACATCGCCTGGGATGTGAAAAAGGATTAGAGCGGGAAAATGTTTGAACAGATATTTAAAAATGTGGATGATGTTCTTTGGAAAGATGCAGGCTGTAGCAGTGAATTAGATTATGTAGAGCAAACTTCATGGATCCTTTTTTTAAAATATATCGACGATCTAGAAAAGGAGAAAAAGATTTATGCTGAATTAGCAGATAAAACATATGCCAGCATAATTAGCCCTGAGTTTCAATGGGGTGTCTGGGCAGTGCCGAAAGGCAAAGATGGCAAGTTAGATCATCATAAAGCACTTACGGGGGATGATTTAACTGATTTTGTCAATCAAAAACTATTCCCGTACTTTAAAAAATTCAAACTGAATGCAGAAAACGCAGATACCATTGAATACAAGATTGGCGAGATTTTTAGCGAGTTAAAAAACAGGATTCAGAGCGGCTATAATTTACGTGAGGTAATTAATTTGATTGACGGGCTGCGTTTTGGCTCTCATGCGGAAAAGCATGAAATGTCGCATTTGTATGAAGCGAAGATAAAAAATATGGGCAATGCCGGCAGAAATGGCGGTGAGTATTACACTCCGCGCCCGCTAATCAAAACAATTGTAAAGGTTGTAGTGCCAACTATCGGAAATAGAGTTTATGATGGCGCAGTCGGCTCAGCCGGTTTCTTGTGTGAAGCTTTTGAATACCTAAAGAATAGTAAAGATTTGACCACTAAAGATGCGGACATACTTCAAAAAAACACATTCTACGGCAAAGAGAAAAAATCTCTCGCATATATTATCGGGATCATGAACATGATCTTTCATGGTATCGGTGCGCCAAACATAATTCATACCAATACACTTGCAGAAAATATTGCAGACATCCAGGAAAAAGACCGTTGTGATATTGTTTTAACAAATCCACCCTTTGGCGGCAAAGAAAGGAAGGAAGTACAGCAAAACTTTACAATTAAAACCGGAGAAACGGCATTTTTATTCTTGCAACATTTCATCAAGATACTGAAAGCTGGCGGTAAAGCAGGTATTGTCATTAAAAATACATTTTTGTCAAACACCGATAACGCATCGGTTTCATTAAGAAAACACCTATTAGAGCATTGTAACCTGCACACTGTTCTGGATTTACCGGGTGGCACATTCTTGGGTGCGGGTGTAAAAACAGTTGTGCTGTTTTTTGATAAAGGTGTTCCCACACGAAAAGTATGGTATTATCAATTGAATCCGGATAGAAACCTGGGCAAAACCAATCCATTAAATGAAAAAGATCTGGCGGAATTTGTTGATTTGCAGAAAACAAAAGCGGATTCGGCAAATTCGTGGACTGTGAATGTTGGTGATGTGAATGTAAACACATTTGATCTGTCTGTGAAAAACCCCAATAAAAAAGAGGAAGCGCCGCTTCGGGAACCGCAAGAGATTTTGGGTGAAATTGCAATGCTTGACAAGGAAAGCGCGGAGATTCTCATATCAATAAAGGAACTAATATGAACAAAATCGATACAAATATCTCAGGCGTGGTAAATGTGAAACAGCTTGTTTCAGAAATTCCCAAAATTGATATGAAACAAGGTTGGGAAGTAAAGAAGTTGGGAGATGTTTTGGAATTAGAATATGGAAAACCCCTACCTGCTGATAAAAGGAAGCAAAATGGAAAATATCCGGTTTATGGTGCAAATGGTGAAAAGAATAGAAGTGATGAATATTATTATGATAAACTTAGTATTATTGTGGGTAGAAAAGGTTCTGCTGGTGAGATTAACTTTACCGAAGAAAAGTTTTGGCCACTTGATGTTACATATTTCGTAACTTTCGACAATAAAAAATATGATTTAAATTTTATATATT
>WSZT01000053.1 GCA_013139985.1 Candidatus Methanophagales archaeon
AACTTCTTACTTATTTCCTCTTCCGTCTTTGGCGAAATGACCTTCTCTTTACCAACCAGAAATACCCGTATCTGCTCATAATCAGTTTCTAAGTTCAGGTCGCTGACTACTTCTTTATTCTTGTCTATGAATACCCATCGTAACCCATCTGTTGCTACACCAAAATCATAGTGCTCTTTCACTTCTGCAAGTCTAAACAGGCCTTTTATTTGGTTCACGCCGCCGTCTCTGCTTTTGTCAAATAGATTAGCATTCAGCGGCTTCGCTTCTACTAGAAACATACCTGTTTCGCCTTTTATACGGTAATCTACGCTTCTATGGCCTTTTGGAGTCTCAAAAGATTTCTCCGGTAGTTTCTCCAACTCTAACGGATCGAGAATTTTGTCAATCAGGAATTCCTTTGTAAATGCTTCTGGTTCTGCTTTCTCTTTCATAAACTCTGAATTGAGTTCCTTGCCTTCTTCAAAGGCTCTGCTCTTGCCGTCTAAAGTAAGGCGTCCCTTAATATCCCTTATCAGGACATCAATGATATTTGCCGGATTCATCTTTTATTGTTTGTACATAAAGTATAATAATATCGCGATATAACTAATCATAAGAAGTAAGGAGTCTCTAACAACATGTACCGCCCAAATTATACCATCACGAACAAAATCATTAATCACATAGCAGAGATTTCCGCTTCTCGTGAGCTAATACTTAACGCACCGCTACTTCCTAAATGGGAAGTCAAATTGCGAAAAGAAGCGATTCTGAAGATGGCGCACCACTCCACGAGTATCGAAGGGAATAGACTCACACTGGACGAAGTTAATAGGTTGCTCAGGGGCGAGGATATAGCAGCATGGGAAAAGGACAAGAAAGAGGTTATGGGCTATGTGAAAGTCCTGGAATACATAGACAACTTAGGAGAAGAAGGCGTTGAGCAGATTACAGTGGATACCATCCTGGAAATACAGAGATTAAATACGCAGGGTATTCTTAACGATTCAGAAGCAGGGCACTACCGAAACGTGCAGGTAGCGGTGGTCAACGGTTGGGGTCGGGTGACCTTTCAACCGCCAGAGGCTGCGCACGTTCCTGCTTTAATGCACGATTTTGTGGCATGGCTAAACAGCAAAGAAGTAAAAGAGTTATACTCCGTTTTGGTGAGCGGGATTGCACACTACGAATTCGTTAGGATACATCCCTTTGTAGATGGTAACGGAAGAACTGCGCGTGCACTGGCGACTTTGATTCTTTATCTCCGTGGTTTTGACGCGAAACGTTTTTTTGCACTGGACGATTATTATAATGAAGACCGCAGCAGATACTATGCCGCTCTACAAACCGTTGACCCGGAAACAATTGAGATCACCCCATGGTTGGAGTACTTTACCGAAGGCGTAGCAGTAAGTATGGGGCGAGTGAAACAAGCAACTTTAGACCTTAGTGTAGATCGGCGTATAAAGGAACAACGAGGACAGATGTATCTAAACGATAGACAGATGAAGATTCTCAAGTATCTTCAGACCAATCCAAGAATTAATATCAGCGAGATACAGAAAATGTTTGATATTAGTAGAGACACGGCAAACCGTGTACTCAAGCCACTTTTAGAAAATAAATTGGTGGTAAGATGCGGGAAGGGGAGGGCGATATACTATGAACTATCCTAACAAATCGTCCGATTATCGTCCGATTATCGTCAGCCGAATATCAATCCGAACAATTCTAAATAATTCCACGCCGCCACACGTAGTTCCCGTAGGAATTGCATCGAGTAAAAGAAGAGGATAATGACCTAAAACTTCTTATTTATGATATTACGAGAATTATATGTATGTAGTATGAGTATGTTAAAAAGGGAGGGGTAGTAAAGGTAATGGGTAAAGTATATCTCGTTGGTGCCGGACCTGGAGACCCGGAACTGTTAAGTTTAAAAGCGTATCGGCTCATAAAAGAAGCAGACGTTATATTAATTGATAATTTAGTCTTGGGCGTGAAGGAACTGATACCCGAGGGTAAAGAGGTTATAGATACAGGAAAAACCGCGAAGAAACATAAATATTCACAGGCTGCGATAAACGCGCTCTTAGTAGACCTGTCGGAGAAATACGATAAGGTTGTGCGGTTGAAAGGCGGCGATCCGTACATATTCGGTAGAGGCGGCGAAGAAGCTGCTGTTCTCAAAGCGAGCGGCGTTGATTTTGAAGTTGTACCTGGGATAACATCGGCAGTTGCAGTTCCCGCCTCGTTCTCCATCCCACTAACTTTTCGTGGTATTTCTTCTTCCGTTACTATAATCACTGGTCACGAGATGGACGAGAAAGAAGAGAGCATCAACTGGGAGGCGATAGCGAATTTGAAGGGCACGCTCGTTATATTAATGGGTGTTGGGAACCTCGTTGCTAATGTTGATGCACTTTTAGAGCATGGTATGCGCGCGGAAACGCCCGTGGCGATGATTGAAAACGGGTTCACTGCAGATGCAAGGCTTATAATTGGAACGCTGGGGACTATTGTGGCTGCGGCTGCGAAAGAGAAGGTGACTCCACCGGCTGTGATCGTGATTGGCGATGTGGTTAATGTAAGGGAGAAGCTGACAGAACAAAACGAAATAAAATAAAATAAAATAATTGGTGACACAGATTAACACAACACTTTTTCTTTTTTACAAAAAGAAAACCTGTGCTAAAAGAAAAACACAAATGTTCTTTTGGTAAAGCTTTTCTTTTTAAGAAAAGGTTTGTGTATATCTGCGTCCTAAACTAAACTAAACTAAATTAAATATGCAGAACCTATATTTTATTATACTATAAAAAATGCAAAATAGGAATAAGATCGCCGTTTTTAGACCTGAAAATGTACTTAAAAAGACAAAAGAGATTGCTGATAGATATGGTTTTGACTTTTTCGGCTTCCCGCTGTTTGAACTGGTAGTGCGGAAGGATGCATTGGCGGATATAGAGGCTGCTTTTGCAGAATGCGTGGACATAGCTGTGTTCACAAGTATAAACGGCGTGAAGAAAGCGTTTGGCATCTGCAACGGTAAATTCGACTTAAAGAAGAAATTCCGGGATGACAATGTGGCGGTATGCGCTATCGGGCCTGCAACGAAAGCGGAGCTTGCGAATAAGGGCTTGCACGTGCATATTATGCCCGCGGAATATAGCTCTGATGGTTTAAAGAGTGTGTTTGATGCGATTGAAGTAAAAGGTACAAGGATTGTATTCCTCAGAAGTTCAGAAGGCGGCAAGGATATTATAACGTTTTTAGATGCTAAAGGTGCTCTCGTGACGGATATAGCGATATATAGCGTGAGGGAAATTGCACTAGCAGAATGCGAAGAGCTCTTTAATGAACTTGTGTGGTATGGGCCGGATTATGTAATATTCACAAGTTCATTGACTTTTAGGATCTTCTTAAAGCGCACAAAAGAGTTGAATATAACAGAGAAGATCTTCGAGAACGCGGAAATTGTCGCTATTGGAGATCCAACGGCAGAAACCATAAAAGAAGAAGGGCTAAATGTGGATTTGGTCGCGCAAAAAAGCACGATTGAAGAGCTTTTGAAGGAGATAAGAGAGGTTTTGTAATTGTATATAACGTATAACTTCTACCCATAAATAAATTTAATTTAGGACGCAGATTTACACACAACTTTTTTACCTTCGGTAAAAACCTTGACTAAAATATTCTTGATGTTTTTCTTTTAGCACAGGCTAAATTTTCTTTTTGTAAAAAAGAAAAAGTGTTGTGTTAATCTGCGTTAATCTGTGTCATTAAATATTTAATTTCAGTTCGATATTATGCTTTCTTAATTGTTTACCGCCGAGATCATGGAGTGCGCAGAGGGGGAAGCTAAATGATTTCCCAATTCCTCTGTTTGCGCTAGGATAAACAAAAGCGATTTTTTACGTTCCCAAGTCCCAAGAACTCATATATTTCTTTTGCTCTTCTGTTAGTACCTCTACCTCCACGTTCATTGATTTCAACTTCAGTCGAGCTATTTCCTCATCTATCGCTTTTGGCACGGGATATACCTCATTTTGCAGTTTATCATGGTTTTCCACTATGTATCGTGTACACAAAGCCTGATTTGCGAAGCTCATATCCATTACCTCAGGTGGATGTCCGTATGCGGATGCAAGGTTCACAAGTCGCCCTTCCGATAGTAGATATAACTTCCGCCCGTCTTTCATCTTATATTCTACTACATTCTCTTTTATCTCTTTCTTCGCCACTGCCATCTCTTCTAAGTCGTTTACGTTTAGCTCAACATTAAAATGGCCCGTATTAGCAAGAATTACGCCGTCTTTCATCAATGCGAAATGCTCGCCTCTTATAACAGATATATCGCCGGTAGCAGTGACAAAGACGTCACCTATTTTCGACGCTTCTCGCATTGGCATCACTCTGTACCCATCCATAACAGCCTCCAGTGCTTTCCGCGGGTTCGCTTCCACTACTATTACGTTCGATCCAAGCCCTTTGGCTCTCAACGCCACACCTCGTCCACACCAGCCATATCCGCCTACCACTAGCACTCTGCCTGCAAGGAGGATATTCGTTGCGTTCATTATCCCATGCAGAGTTGATTGTCCTGTACCATATCTGTTATCAAACATCATCTTCGTCTCTGCATTGTTGACCGCAATTACAGGAAAGCCCAACTTGTTCTCCTTCGCTCTTGCTTGATGTCTTATCACGCCCGTAGTTGTCTCTTCACATGTGCCCATTACGTTTTTCCGCGTTTTTTCATCCATTGTATGAAGCTTTGTTATCGCATCGCCTCCATCATCAAGCACCACTGTGGGCTCTATCTCAAGTGCATACTTTAAATAGTCATAATACTCGCTATCGCTCTCGCCCCGGTATGCATATGTTCGCACACCAAAAGAAGCCAGAGCCGCTGCTATGTCATCCTGAGTAGAGAGTGGATTTGCAGCGGTAAGTGCGACTTCTGCACCACCTGCCCTTAGTGTTAAGATAAGATTTGCCGTTTCTACCGTTACATGCAAGCATGCCATTACATTCACGTTTTCTAATGGCTTCTCACGCTCATATCTACTTCTTATCATATCTAAAACAGGCATTCGCCCTCTAACCCACTCTATCCTTTTCTTCCCATCTTCCGCAAGGTTTATGTCCTTTATTATACTAGCCTTCATTTAATCACCTTCATTATTGTATGATAAAACACGGTCACATAAAAATCTTTTTATATTATTACCGCTTATAAGAAGAAGTAGTAATGAAAGGCTAAAACGGAAAAATGATAGTAAAGGAGATAATTAGTGAGTCTGTCTTGACGTTAGCGGAGGCTAAGGAAATGTTAACCCCTTCAAGGGGTGATGTCGCGGGAAAGAAAGAGGGCGAGGAGGAGATGCGGTATGAGAGAAGGAAAGCTTATGAGCATACAACAAAGTTTGCTAAACTGGGAGCAGAAGAGTCAAGAACACTTATAACCGCGCTTTTAGAATTATCGAAAATGAAAGAGGAGATAGCAGTAAGAATTGCAGACCTTCTGCCGAAGAGCAAAGACGAAGTGCGAGCAATCTATGCAAAAGAACGTTTTACTCTTACCGAGGGGGACATAGAAGAAATACTCGATTGTGTTGCAAAGCATATATAAATGAATGAATGAATGATAGAAATTGAGCATATCAAGGGGGAAAGAGGAATTAATGACTGAGTATGAGAAAAAAGGTGGAATGTTGAAGGAGAGGGTAAGGGAAAAGAAAAGGGAGACGTATGCACGTATCATCGATTATTTGCCCTATGGGCATTCTAATGACTCCCGAGCGGTATATCAGAAGAAACCTCTTATCCATGCTATTGGCGAGGATAACTTCATCTTAATGGAGCTTTCACCAAAGAAGGATAAAGTTCCTTTGGTCTATGATCGCGTATATATCGGAGAAGGCGAGCGGGAAGAGATAGACCATGTAACCCAGAGGTTGAGATATAATGAATTAACGCCGACTGCGAAGATAGAACTACCATACGTCTTGGAGAAGCTAGTAAAAGAGAAAGAGGAGAAGTTTGTACAGATATTCAACGAGGCAAAGCCTATCACCACGCGATTGCACACACTTGATTTATTGCCCGGGATAGGGAAGAAATTGATGTGGGCAATATTAGAAGAGCGGAAAGAAGGTCCATTTTCCGACTTTGAAACGCTCACAAAAAGAGTTAAGGGACTTCATCACCCCGAAAAGATAATTGCAAAGCGAATAGAAGAGGAAATAATGAATGAAGATATGAAATACAAAATCTTTATCGGTATTTGAAATCGTTCACTCCACAGTTACACTTTTTGCCAGATTCCGCGGCTTATCTATTTCACAGCCCCTCTCTTTTGCAGTCCAGTAAGCGAGTAAGTGGAGCGCAACGGTGTTGGGAATAGGCGAGAATAGAGCACTGGTCCTGGGAACCCTTATAACATCATCTACATATTTCTCCACCTCTTCATCGTCTTCCTCCGCGATTGCAATCACCGGTGACCCTCTTGCTTTTATCTCCTTCACGTTCCCTAAGGTCTTCTCATAAATATCATCACGTGTTAAAATCGCAATTACGGGTGTATCTTCCGTAAGCAGAGCAAAAGGTCCGTGTTTGAGCTCACCCGCAGCATAGCCCTCTGCGTGTATGTATGAAATCTCTTTAAGCTTTAATGCACCCTCTAAAGAAATAGGCAGGTTTATACCACGCCCTACGAAGAACGTATGTTCATATTTAGAAAGGTATCGGGCATGCTTTTGTATATTTACTTCGTCAAGCACCCGTTGAGCTATTTGCGGCATTCGCTTCAGCTCGTTGATATGTTCCGCAAACACACTCGCGGGCATCTTCGAGAGGAATAAACCCAGCAGATAAAAGATGGTGAGTTGCGTTATGAAGCTTTTTGTTGCCGCAACACCTATCTCGGGACCAGCCCTGCTGTATATCGTTTCATCTGCGAGTCTCGTAGCGGAACTGCCCAAAACATTTGTTATCGCTACTGTTTTACACCCATATCCCTTCGCTTTTTTCAACGCTGTCAGCGTATCCGCCGTCTCTCCCGATTGCGTAATTGCCATTGCCACCACCTTCGACCCATCCAGCACGAAATCAGAGTAATTGAATTCCGATGCAACTTCAATCCGAACCGGGATTTTTGCTAAATTCTCTATTATGTATTTGCCACACAGAGCGGCATAATAAGACGTGCCGCAGGCAACCAATAAAATGCTTTCCGCATCAACTATAAAATCAAGCCCTAAATTTATCCGCCCTTCTGTTAAATAACCCATAAGCGTATCTCTAATCGCCTTTGGCTCCTCATGGATCTCTTTCAGCATGAAGTGCTCGTATCCGCCCTTCTCGGCGTCTTCTATCGTCCATTCGATTAAACTTTCTTCCCGCTTTACTTCCGACCCCCCGTTTTCTATGTATATTGAATCCTTTTCCACGACCACAAGGTCCTCCTCCTCCAAAAAGATTATCCTGTTCGTTTGATTAAGCACTGCTGGCACATCAGAAGCCACAAAAAATTCCCTGTCTCCAACGCCTACAATGAGTGGTGATTCTTTCCTCGCTGCTACCAAGCCATCAAAACCTTTTACCGCAACTAATATAGCATAAGAACCTCTTAGATAGGATAACGCTTCTTTTACCGCTTCTTTTACTTGCATTGCATTAAGCTCACCCGAATGAAGTTCCGTTGGTGAAAGTTTACTTTTTAAACAAATGTTTATTAAATGAGGTATCACCTCTGTATCCGTTTCCGATTGAAAAATGCAATCACACAAAACCCCTTCTTTTATCGACTGATAGTTCTCTATTATCCCGTTATGGACGACAGCAATTTCACCGTTGCAATCGAGGTGCGGATGTGCATTTGTCACTGTTGGTGCGCCATGAGTTGCCCAGCGACTGTGCCCAATCGCTATTTTACCCTCATAACCGGACTTGGATAAGCTTGAAATCAAGCAGTCAATAGCGCCTACCTCTTTATGCCCCATCATTTCACCTTGGTTCTGCACTAATACACCACATGAGTCATAGCCCCTATATTCAATCCTTTTCAACGCTTTCAGAATGATTGGCAGCGCTTCTCTTTCTCCTACATAGCCAACAATTCCGCACATTTTACCTTTTTAGAATATAATTAACCTATACAACCCAGCTCCCATCCGGTATTTTCCCACTCAGCCCCTTCATTGACTTTATCTTAGCACGATTACCTATTATCGTTCCGGGATGAGCAATTACGTTGCTGCCTATCTCGCAATATTCACCGACCAGCGCGCCAATTTTCACTACGTGATGCTCACCACCAATTTCTATATCAGCCTCTTCGCTTCGTGCTATGAATCCTCCCTCCGCATACGACCCTGTATCAAAGATAGAATCGTGAATGGAGGAGAAGGAGCCGATTTTCACGCCGTCCATCAAGACAGAATTCCTAATCTCCGTAAATGCCCCTATTGCAGTATCATTCCCAATACTTGTAGAAGGAAAGATGCAGGCATTCGGGCCTATATCGCAATTCTCACCTATGATAACAGGTCCTTTAACATACGAATTAGCTCTTATCACCGAATTTTTACCGATTGAGACTTGCGCATCTATTGTCACCCCTCGCTCAATTTTCCCTTCCACCTTTGCTGGATTCGTCCTCAGTACTATCTCATTCAAACGGAGGATGTTCCAAGGGTAAACGGCATCTAACCAAACCCCATGTGTTTCACAAGCGTTTATACGGCTCCCCCGAAGGATCATGCTTTTTAATGTAGCTGTCAGCTCGGCCTCTATAACCTCAAATATGTCCTTCCCAAAAGCGTATATTCCCGTATTGACTAAATTACTTATATCTCCTCTTGGCTTTTCTATAATATCTTCAACCATTCCGGCTTTTAAAATCACAACGCCACACTTGCTTACATCTTTATGTGCCTTAATCAGTATTGCATTTCCATCTTCTTCGGTCATTTCCAAAAGATCTGAATCGGAAAGTGTATCCGGCCGAATAACATTATCGCCCGATAAAACGAGAAATCGCTCATCTGTTTTATTCTCTGCCTGCTTCAGTGCATCGCCTGTCCCAAGTAGATGTTCCTGAAAGACATAATCTATTTCCACACCAAAATCCGCGCCATCGCCAAAATAGTCCATTATTTTCTCTTTTTTATAGCCCACTACGAATAGAATCCGTCTTATCCCGTTTCGTT
>WSZT01000237.1 GCA_013139985.1 Candidatus Methanophagales archaeon
TGACACAGATACGTGGAAGTGAAAAAGACATCAAAGAAGGGCTACTTCATGAGATAAAGACAACAGAGGATCTAAGGAGGTTATTTTTCATCTCACATATCTTCCCGTAACTGTGCTCGGAATCAGGCCTGTTGAAAATGCTCGTCTGCCGTTAAAGCATCTGTTAAGCCCTGATCTTCCATAATAATAAATGAAATGCAGTCGGTCAAGCTCCATTCTTTGTCTTCGCCCCTTTCCACGCTTGGGTGTGCCATATAAATAATGGTCATGCTCTTCTGACCAATCTCTTGGCCCTATTTTAAAAGTTCCTTTACATTCACAAGAAAATGCTTGAAAGTTACCTTGTCGCATTTCCTGTGCGTAGTTGGATCTTCAAAGGGGTGTTCATGCCAACCACGAATATTATCGTTATCAATCTAAAATACGCGAGTAATGTTTTTTTAGTGTTTCTGCTGCTTCCCATTCCCTAAAATCTTCCTCTACTTCCCAGGAGTAGGGATCGCTCTTATCTGGTAACTCGTCATGCCCACATCGTTCTTTGAACTCGTCAAAACGCATCGCCCATTTATCTTCAAATGCTTCAATCTTTTTATAGCTTCTTCTAATCGGCGTTCAAGAAAGTCATTTATAACGATATTAAGGGCTATATCTACTCTTGGTTCATTCGTTGCTTCTACTAATACATGAGAAATCCTTGTTGGTACGACTATCATTCCTGATTTTTTCGTTACGGTTGCCATGTTCATCCGCCTTACTCTACCTTTATACTTTATCCATATAAAATTAGATTAGTGTTACTTCATTAATGTTGAAAGCCACGAGAATTAAATAATGCAAAATAAAAAAAAATCTTCTGCTTCAAAATGCGTTATTCTATTTTTGCTATTAACGGAATTTGAGCCATTCATCCCTTGTTATTCCAGCTTGCTTCATGATTCGAGAGAGAAGATCAACGCTGATCACTTTCCGATGTGGGTTTGGAATGGTTAATTATACGCACCTATTGGTGGTATGGGAAAACCCTTCCTTAGTCTTACTAATATCCAGCCGTCAATAACCTCAACCAGATTCTTACGGCATTCTTCCAGCGTTTTGCCGGTTGCCCATACCCCTTCTAACTCTGGTACGTCGCCGTAATACGGCTCTTCATCCTCTATCATCTCATACTTCGCTTTTGACAGCGCCACTTCGATATATTCTGTAAGCATCTTCTATCCTCTATTTACGTGTTAATATATCAAGCTTTAAATATAAAAACTTTCTTATCCTATTCTTTTATTTGGAACTACTGCTCTTAACGCTCTTCCACCACCTTCTCCTCTTCCTCCGCCAGCCCGTACAAATCATACACCAGCCCGTCAATCTGCGTATCAACAATCTTTATCTGCCGTTCGTAAAGCTCTTTATCCTTTTCCATTCTCGCATCATGGTATTTCTTCTGCAGTTCGAGCATGTTATCCACCAAAGCTACAAGTTTATCGTGCTCTGCTACTTCTTCGGGATTAGAGAAGCCTGTCATGCGGATTGAGAGTTTTCACTTATTATCCTACTTTTATTGACTTAATACCTCTCGAAAGTCTTTTACGCAAGTTATTTTCTTTTCTTCTTCTTTTACTTCTTTATTCCATTTTAACAAATAAAGGGATTCTGTATCAATATACAGAAATGTGTTTGGGATTGCGTTCTCCTTCTCTATACAGTTCTTACTTAGTTTTACCCAACAGCCTGTGTTGATGAACATTTTTTCATCTTTTTTCGGCTCTTTCTGGTAATAGCCGGCATTATGTGTGTGTCCAAAAACAATGATGTTAGCATCTATTTTCCCGCCTTTTTTAGCGTTATAACGCTTTTTTATTACCTCTTCGATCGGCTTACACTTCTTAACGATGGTGCCAGGTATTCGTCGCCAAATCTCAGTATTCAAGAATGTAACAACCTTTGGAAGAATAGTTAAAACAAAAAAAGATGAGATAACTATCCATAAAATATCTAAATTCCGTTCTATCGGTCTATCTTGGAACCAATAATAAGTTACTAAACCATAAAGAACGAGAAGTATGCAGAATATTAGTGTAGGCCCATTCAGTTTCAATCCAATGTTTTTAGTAAAGGATACATTTGCCAGGTCTTGGAACCAATCTATTGGGTCAATCCGAACCTGCTTATTCAGCGTTTTACTGAGAAACCTACTGAGCTTATAAAAAACTTGGAATCTATCAAATTGATGGCCATGTAAAAAGGCATACTTCTTTTCTCCTATTGTTATACCTTCCATCTCTGTTCTCTTGTTTGTTTTAGGGTAACTCCGATAATACATCTTAAAAGTCCCCTTTCCATTATTGCTGTGTTCAACACCTTTCTTTCTCCAAGCTTTCTTAAAGGCGAGCAGATCCTCATCATGGTTTCCAATTACATATATAATATCACAATCAATGGAATTCAAAATCGAAATGGTGGTTAATAGGTCCGATATGACATAATTCCTATCGTCTTCTTCGGGATCCCAAAGCTCAAGAATGTCCCCCAGAAGCACAATAGTACCGGGTTTTTTTATGTCTATATTAATACCATTACAGTCGACTGATGTTCCATTATCACTCAGTGTGTTTAGCCATTTAAGGAAGTCCCGGAAATCTTCGCAATGCGAATTTTTTCCACCTAGATGAACATCAGATACAACAATAACGGGTTCTCGGATCTCACCACTATTTCCTTTTGTGTTTCGCACTTTATGCCCCACTTAACTTAGTAATACCCTATTATTAACTTTCCCTTTTTATAAACTTTTCGGTTTTTTCGGGATGCCAAATATGAGGACCACAACAAAACCAAATATTTTTAGCATATACTCTTTTTTTTTTACTTCCCTAACTCCCTCTGTCTCACCACCTTCTCCACCGCCTCCATCAGCCCGTACAAATCATACACCAGCCTATCCATCTGCGCATCAACAATTTTTATCCACCTTTGGCCGACCTCGCACATATATATATGATTAAACAAAATCTTTAATTATTTAAATATGTAATTCTATAAAGATACACTATGAACGTCCTTACAATAAAAGTTGATGAGGAGATAATAAATGCCTTTAAACACTTTGAGGATTGGATTAGCATAGGCCATATAGCTGAGGCACTCAAACTTACTTATCCCACAGCAGAGAAAATATGCTGGACTTTGACGGGCAAAGGGGTAGTTTTGTGGAAGCCTGGAAGAAGAAGACAGCAACTGTTCACGCATAATCAAGGCTGTTGGAAGAAGGAAAAAACCGATGGGTTTCATGAATTGGATGGACTTCTTGGCAGAGATTATTATATTACCGGAGAAACCGCCTTGTTCCTCCATAATCTAACGGATCATGCAATGTATCAGAGGATAATAGAGATCGCCCTGCCTAAAAACAGATATAATGAAATTGCTGAAAAAGTAGTTGAGAATTTAAATATGTATGCGACAATCATGCCAAGTAAAATTCCGAAACGATGCAATACGAGCAATATAATAGCTGACGCATTAGGCATAGGAGACGTTATAGTCTTAAGAAAAGCATTACATAATCCCAGATGGTTAAAATTTTATGGTGATCTCAATTTACCTGGCGTTGAGATTATTTTAGAAGAAATTGATTTACCAGATAGAATGCTATTTGAATACGCTCTAAAGGCTATTGATTTAAATCTCACAGACGAGGCGTTTAACACGCTATGTCGGAAAAAGCCTGTCTTGATTTACTTGAAAAAGTATCTTGAGGGGGATAGAGAAATACCAGATACCATTTTGAATGCATTAAAGGCAGCTGAGAGAAATGTCAGAGGATATTAATTCATTGTTCTGGAGTAAGGAAGTCTTTAATGGCGCGAAGATACGGGAGTACGCAAAAAAGGAGGGTGTTAATCCCATGGATTTTGAGATACAGATTTGGGTATATGATACCCTAAAGGTGCTCAAAGAGTTCTCAGATTTGGATTTATTATTCAAAGGTGGAACCTGCATTCAATCTCTGCTTCCCTTAGACTTCCAGCGATTTTCAATCGATCTCGATTTCAACATTGAAACCAGATACAGGACACCAGAGTTTATTCTCACGAAATTCCGTGAATTAAATGATAAATTAGAGAATGAAGATTTGTTAGTCCCCGCATCGGAGACACGATATAAAACCAAGAGTTCTGAGAACCTGGTTTACGGCAAATTTTATCCGAAGGAATATGATCCAATTTCGGGCACTGTGACGCTCTATAGGCTGGTAATGTCAAAGGTGGTAGGCAGAAATAGGGAATTTGTCTGCCGTGATGATCTAATAAAACGGGAGATCGTGAGAGGCATGTTTACTCACACACAGGTTCAGATAAATATAAAACATCACCCACCTGCTTTAGATTGGGTCTTAAGGGATATTGAGTTGAAAATCCGTAAATATCCCGATTACAAAAAGGAATTACAATTTAAGTGTTCGTCACTGGGAGATTTGTTTGCAGACAAAATAATCGCATATAGAAATAGAAGGGAGTTCAAGGATTTGTATGACCTTGGTATGATGACAAAAATAATAGCCGATTCAGACATTGCGATCTGCAAGCAAAAAATCAACTACGTTTTCGGGGGTAACAAGATGATCCGGGATGTGGCGGAGGCGATAGAACTCTCGCTTAACAGTAAAGAGTATTCCGGATATATGCATGGTTTGCCCAGAGAAGTTGCACCAATAATCCGAGATAGAATGTTCTACACGGGATTAATCGATGTTATTGAAAGGATTTAGAATGTTTTGCTTTTACGTCTTCAAGAAGTCTTCTACTGCGGGATACAAATCTTTTTCGTGCATTTCATAAAGAATAGTAATAATCCTTTATCTTTTTAGCCATTAACAATCTCCTTTGCATTAAAAACTCATCGTAATTATCAATATCCATTGAAAAGATGCTGTCAGGTATGCAATTCATCGTTAAATTTTCTTTAAGGGTTTGGAGATCATCTATACCGCCATATTTCTGTCCAGAGCCATTGCACTGTTCTATTAACTCATCAAAATATGCATTCGGTGCTTTGTTGCCTATCTTGATGTTTATCTCGGATTGCATATAAACATAGTTAGCAATCTGATTATATTGCCCTTTTTTCAGACCACGTTTCTTCAGATAATCTCGTGGGAATACGTGATG
>WSZT01000007.1 GCA_013139985.1 Candidatus Methanophagales archaeon
TAAGGCGTCAATTCATGTCTCGCAGAGAACTCAGTTCGAATATTTTTCCTTTCTGAATATATTCTTTCAGATACTCCTTCATTATTTTGCTCACATAGCTCAAAGGAAGCCCAATCTATGTAAGTGCCCTGAGATAACGATGCTAACCGCAATATTTTACTGATTTTGTTAAATAGTAATGATTTGTACGCTTCTATTGATTGAAGTCTAACATCGTCATTTAGGTCAATCTGAACACCGCCCGTTATACCGGACTTTTTGTAGATTTTTATATCTTTCCATATATCGTCTTCGTACTGAAAAAAGGTAACTTTTCCTTCTTCGATCTCAAAACTTGTCCTAAAAGATTTGAGATTGGATACATCAAAGCGACAGAAGATTTTATTTGTGGCAGATACGATCGCTCTGCGTTTTAATTTAAGATATTCAGCAATAAACGCAATATCTCGAAATTCAACTCGCTCGCCCATTTGCGGTGAGAAGTCAGAAATACTAAGCGGTTCTATATTTAACTCTTCACCGTCGAGATTTGCACATAGGCTGAATTTTGTATCTTCGTGAGTGTGAAATAGGTCCATATACGGGGCGTGATCATCTTATATTAATGTTATCGTTCCATCAATAACACCATCACGATACTGTGCACATGTAAACGTAACAGGAATTTCTATATGTCCTAACTCGGTATTTTGGGGTTTTAAACTCCCTTCGCCTTTTCGCTCAAATATCCTCTCTCGAAGCACGCTCATTTTGAAGTCCCCCTGCTTCTATTTTATATCTGAGGCATATTTAAATTTTGTTGAGTGATAAGTATTTGATGACACAGATACGTGGAAGTGAAAAAGAGATCAAAGAGGGGCTACTTCATGAGATAAAGACAACAGATGATCTAAAGAGGTTATTTTTATCTTACAGATCTTCCCGTAACAGTGCTCGGAATCAGGCCTGTTGAAAATGCTCGTCTGCCGTTAAAGCCTCTGTTAAGCCATTCATACTATTATCAGCGCCCCTTTCCACGCTTAGGTGTGTCATATAAATAATGGTCATGCTCTTCTGACCAATCTCTTGGCCCTTCAACCGTTCCAGAGAACTCGCTAAGTACATCTCAAATGCTCTGCTCACCTATTGCCTCTTCACGCTCGATGGTTACAAGATAACGAACGTTTGGGTCCAAATTAACAGCCTCCTCGGGTCTCAGAACTTTACCATCGGAAACTGCATGCAATGTCTTTGCCTTGGTCCTTTTAGTACTCCACTTTTGATATACTACCTTTTTATTTATTTATATAATTATATGAATCCAATAAGACTATTTCATTCGCATTTGTTTTGTGCGCTATAAGGGGCGTATTTGCCACGATGTCTTTAGTTAATGGGAGATAAGACTTTAATTCAATAGTATCGGTCTTTTTACCTTTCGCAATCCTTCTTCGGTAAAACATATAATATCATCCAAAATATCTGCCTTTCTCTCTATTCGAATATACCGCGAATTACCATAACGTCGCGGAAACTCTCTTCTCACATCCCTATCCGTGAGTGTGTGGTGTCCAATAACTCTCCTGACCCGCTCTTTAAATTCTTCATCAGCGGAAATGCTGTTATACACGTCAATAAAGCTAACACATGGCATCTCCTCTTCAATATCGCAATTCGATTTGACGTATTCAAATGCCGTTTGGAATATAATTTCAGAAATGGGTTTATCGTTTTCCTTGACAAAAACGCGAAGCGCAACTTCTTTTTTATCCTGCTTGTCAATGTTGTTTCTTCGGGCTTCAAGTAACTCTTTGACCACTTCACCACTCTCGTTGAAATTTACACTGAGAATGCCAATTCCAAGTGTTTCGCATTTGCTTATCTGGTCTTCTACATCTTCGGCTTCAAAACTTGCCGTTGAGCCAAATACATAAACATAATCTGCGTATTTCTGGAGTTCTATGGCTTCACCAACGACTTTGCCGAAACACCGGCGGTTTAGTTCCTTTTTACCTTCACATAAATAAATAAGCGGCTCATCTTGATTTGACACTCCGAACACATCTGCTCTGAGGCTGGTTTTTCCTCGCTTCAGTGATAGTTCAGTTCCAACGTATTCGGGAATGCAACTCTTTTGGTGCTTCAAGAATGTTTCCACCACAGGATACAAATCTTTCTCGTGCATATCATAGAGACTGGTAGTAATCCTTTATCTTTTTAGCCATTAACAATCTCCTTTGCATTAAAAACTCATTGTAATTATCAATATCCATTGAAAAAATGGTTTCCGGTATGCAATTCATCGTTAAATTTTCTTTAAGGGTTTGGAGATCATCTATACCGCCATATTTCTGTCCAGAGCCATTGCATTGTTCTATTAACTCATCAAAATATATATTCGGTGCTTTGTTGCCTATCTTGATGTTTATCTCGGATTGCATATAAACATAGTTAGCAATCTGATTATATTGCCCTTTTTTCAGACCACGTTTCTTCAGATAATCTCGTGGGAATACGTGATGTATGTCACCCCTAAGGGAAATCAAATTATTCACTGTTATGTCTTTTGATAAAAAGCCTTTGTCATTTGACTTCACCTGAGCCGCTAAATATACATTGAAGTTAGGACTACTAGACACAATAGTTTGGAGGTTCTGTACCAAGGCGGTATCCCAAAAGGCATCCGATAACTCAGCATTTTCAATGCTTTCAAGATAATCTTTAAAGTCTTTACTTGAAATGTTTTTTATATCGAAATCAAACATAGATTCTGGAGAAGCAGAGTATCTGCCAGTTAGTATAGATAAAACAAACCATTTGCACACGTATGTTCCTATATCTGCAGGATTATAGTTCTGGGATTTTAGTTTGAGATACAGAATATATGCAAAGTTTAGGGCGTTTTGAGAGCGGATAACTTTAGGCGAAATAAACCCTGCGGATTTGGTTATCATTAAGAACTTCTTGAAATTGGTTTCGTTAACGAAGTTCAGTATGCCTTTTTCAAGGGTAGCAAACGATTGTTTCGCTATTTCTTCTTCGTATGTTCTTGTCTCAAAATTCCTACCTGAGAGTAAACTAACCAAATCCGCTAATTTTCCTCTATTAAATTCCGATGTAAAAGCTACTCTCAATAAATCGTTATAATTGGGATCGTATAGGTCTTCTTTTTCGTTTTTCAACCATGACATCTTTTGGAAGAAGTCGGTGGTGGTAAACTCTTTGTCTACTTCTATAATATGGGAATAGAATTCAGGAGCAACAGCCAAATGGCAGAAGTAGTCAATAAACTTTCTAAGATTTGTGCCTCCGTAACTTTCATTTGCTGCTATTTTCGACATTGCAAAGTCCGCTTGGCTTAGCACAACCCCTTTTGAGTTAATTCGGATGAATATTTCTGTTACTGTTTCAATATCTAGGTCGGGATCTAACTCAATTAAGCCAAGTTGTTTTTGTGTTATTTTCCTTAGATATTCTATCTTGTCAAAAATGAATTTACGATCAATGTTCTCATTTTTAGCGCAATACGTTTCGACTAAATTAAATACGTCCACATCTCCCGAAGTTATCTTAGATATATCAGGCAGCCAACTACTATCTCGCTCAATAGCCGTGTTAAGCACCTCAAATTTTTCTTCTAGGGGGTTAAACGCTATTTTTATTTTCACTCTTTTATACTCTTTGTTAATTACATAGTCTCCCAAAATAGCAGCAGTGAGTGCCGTTACACGTTGCTGACCATCAATGAGAATTTTCTTACCCTCTGCGGTAGTACCATCTTTTAGTTTTACATTTGGGTTACGCCAGGCAATCAAATAACCTATCGGGTATCCCTGGTAGAGCGAATCCATTAAATCTCTTACCTTTGTTGCATCCCAAACAAAAGGTCGTTGAATTTCGGGTATTGCTATCTCGTCTGATTTTACCCATGAGAGTATTGTTTCTATCAAATGCTGGTTGACAG
The DNA here is from genome assembly GCA_013139985.1 of Candidatus Methanophagales archaeon. GTDB lineage: Archaea > Halobacteriota > Syntropharchaeia > Alkanophagales > Methanospirareceae > Methanophaga. The sequence continues at coordinate 3,944 of WSZT01000007.1, forward strand.
AATACTTCTGCGTTTTCATCTTTTAATCACTCTATTAGAATCACTTTATTAAAACTTTTCTGACTCTGCCGGGCGCGATATCTCGTACCACAAATTCCAGCTCTACGGGCCGTATGGTCTTTCTTTTCGTTTCTCAGGTAATACACTATTAAATCTAGCACACGCATCTTCTCTAAATCACCTAAATACCGCGTCAACATCTTGTATCCTCGTGTTATCTTTCTTCTCAATCTCTGTTATAATCTCCCTGACTTCTTCTTTCGACTGCAAACCGGATTCCTGTAATGACCGGAGTATGGAATGTAACACCAATGTTTCAACGCCATTCTCATCGGCAAATCTTAACGCAGCAGCATCTATCGAAGAGAATATGTATTTCCTATGCCTGCAAATGCTTATTG
>WSZT01000069.1 GCA_013139985.1 Candidatus Methanophagales archaeon
CCCATATTTATCGTTACTTCTGCTATATCCTCACAATACTTTGCCATCCTGCCTAAACTCACCAGGATAGAAAGGGTGTGTATTTTGTCGTTGACACTCCATTCTTCTGCCAGGATTCGCTCATTTATCGCTTCAACTGCATCAGTCAGGACATTTGCATCTTTTATCGCTTCATTTGCCTTTTTTATATCCAGATCGGATAGTGAAGCTAACGTCTTAATGAACAGATTTTTAGCGGAAATACCCACCTCTTTTATGCTGTCCAAGCAGTTAAATCCCGCAGGTAATGTCATCATCATAGAATTCTTTGCTATGTTCTCGACATGGTCTCCAATCCGCTCCATGCTCTTCACTATTATTCGGTGACCCAGGCTATCGCGCTGTCGGCCCACGCCTATTTTCTTCGCAAGCTCGGAATCGTTCATCGCAGCCTTAAGCTGCCTCACAATTAGCAAATAAAATCGGTCTATCTCGTTATCTCGCTCTACGACATCAGCCGCAAGGTTCAGATCGCGTTTATCAAGAGAAGTGATCGCATCTTCTTGCATTGACAATATTATCTTGGACATACTACGTATCGCATCGTGTAGTGTAAAGTCTTCGTATTTCAAGAAACTCTTGAGCACTATTTCCCCTGCTGATTCACCAACGACCTCCATACCTATAAGTCTCTTTCTCACTTCCCCCTTTATTCGCTTCCTTTCATCAGCGCCAAAACCTTCTGGGAACAAAAGCTTTACTATGTCATATCCAACGAGGTAATGGGCGATGATACACCTGAAGTTCCCCTCAAAGCTTTCTTGTTCTGATAGAACGAGTTCAGCGCTTTTTATCTGCTCTTTCTTATCTTTCACGGGAGTTACAATAAGCGAGTTGTCACTACGCTGAACCAAAGAGAGTTCATCGCCTTGCTTTATACCTACTTCCTTTGCCCATTTTATAGGTAGCGAGACTGTAAAAGTCGAACCACCAGTAAGTTGTATCCTTCTCTTCTCTTCTTTCATCGTATTATATTATTTATGTATGTCGATACGCTTTTGATTTGAGCCACGTATTTGCTACAAATTGCCATGCGTCAATAATATATATATATAATGATATATTATATAGTAATTTAAAAAACCAATTTCTTTGGTGAAGCTTTCTCGTTTAACGAGAAGTTTTTTATCAAATCAAGTTATATCTTTTAATGGGGATAAGTATGGAGACAGAGGACTATATACCAAGATACGAGTATGAGCGATTAGAGAGTGAGTATCGGAGATTAAGGCGTAAATATGAAGAGACGGAAGCGTATAAAGCTGATTTAGAGAAGCTCGTTTCAAAATCAAGGTCACCACCTTTAGACTGTGGGTTCGTAATTGAGAAACTCGAAGACAGCGCAATTGTGAACTTGAATGGCGCTTTAAAAGCTTTGCCCTACGGAACGCTTGCTGCGGAAGAGATAGAGTCGCTACAAGAGGGTGAATATGTATTCATAGGTCGCATCCCGGATAGAAATAACCCCAGTGGGTTTACAATAGGCATCACAAAGGGGTATGACCGGCGGGTGGATTTAGAGGTTGGAGAGGTAGAAGAGCTGATAAAGGACGAAGATGAAGATGGCTGGGTAGCCGAAATATCAATAGGAAAGGGGCGCGGCAGGTTATATAAGCGGCTGGGCGAAGAAGAGAAGGAAAAGCTAAGAGAAGGTATGAAAGTAGGTCTTCTCCCGGGAACGTTTGATATAAGGCGGACTTATAGAGCAAAGGAGTATTCTCGCTATGAAGTCACGAAGAGTCCTGGCGCGAGCTTTAATGATATTGGAGGTTTAAAAGAGGTAAAGCAGGAATTAATAAAGAGCATTATTCTTCCAATGGTGAATCCTGAGGATTACACAAAATACGGTGAATCTTCCAGAAGGATACTGATGTATGGTCCACCGGGATGTGGAAAGACGATGTGTGCAAAGGCGTTAGCATCGGCATTACCCAACTGTGAATTTGTAAAGGTGGGTGCAGGCGAGCTTTTCAGTATGTGGCTCGGCGAGTCGGAGAAGAATGTGCGGCTGGTGTTTAAGGCGGCAAATGATAAGTTAGTGGAGGGTGAGAATGACTATGGTGTGATCTTCTTTGATGAGATAGACGCATTAGCACAGGAAAGGGGTATGTATTCTGGGTCCTCAGGTGCACCCGAAAGAGTTACGGGACAATTACTGGACATTTTAGATGGGTTTCATGCCCTACATCCACACCTTACTGTGATAGGCGCAACGAACAGGTTGCACCTTATTGATTCCGCATTCAGAGCGAGATTTGACAAAATAATTGAAGTTTCACAGCCGGATAAAGAAGCGGCATATTCCATCGCTTCCATTTATGCAAATACGCTCCCCCTTGATTACCATCTAGTAAAGGAGAAGGGAGGAGATGAGGCAACAAGGACATATCTGGTGAATGAGATTGTCGGATATATGTACGGTAATACTCTTGTTGAGACCGAGATAGGGCGGATAAAGCGAGAGGACACGATAACCGGGCGGTTCATCGCGCAGATATTCGGTTATGCGCAAGATAAGGCATTAGAGGAGCGAACAATGTTGATGCTGAAGAAAGGCACAATAAAAGATGAAGAGCTAAGGGCTATGTGGGATAAGGAAGGGCTTGAGTCGATATTAGATGCAGGAAGTAAGGCAGAAGAGTTACAGAAGAGATATAAGCATGTAGAGGAGATAGGTGTGAGCATGCGGCACTTAAAAGAAGGGTTTGATAAGTTCGTGCAGAGAAGGGCCGAAGAGATGATTGCGTCCGGCTATGAAGAGCTGCCAGAGGAAGAAACAGGAATGCATTTTTAATTTGAGCCCCCAGAAAAATGGAACGGGTGGATTTGAACAGATGGCAGGGATTAGAGCATGAATTCAGAGTGGGGATAAGCTCGGAATCGCCTAACTTGTACAGATACGCAAGGTTTTATCATGTAGATGAAGTGATCCATGCACTCGAGCATTATGCCTTTTTCGACGGCTCGAAAGCGATCTGCTCGAAGATGCGGAGGCGGAACGATGGCTTTTTGCGTAATGGCTCACGGATTTACATATGCACCGGCGGTCACTTAGAGATAGCCACGCCAGAATGTAGAAACGCATTTGAAGTGCTAAAATATGACAAAGCAGCGGAGTTGTACATGCAGATCGGCGTGGAGAAAGCGAACGAGAAATACATAGAGAAGCGGAAGCAAAGAGTGAATTGTAGTTCATATATCCAATGTTGGAAAGCAAACGTGGAGATAGACAAGCGGTATAGCCGTGGCACACATGAATCATATATAGTAGAGCGAAAGAAATATGTAGGTAAAGAGAACCTGCTCATCCCATTTTTAGTGCTTCGTAAGATATTCTTTGGTGCGGGCGGCTATGTAGCCGATAAAGAACGGATAAAATATGTAGTATCGCCAAAAGCGATGGTCTCCAAGAGGGTACTCACCGAATCACCTTCGCAGTGGCCGATATTATCCCTGCGGGATGAGCCATTGAGCACAAAGGATACATATCGTGTGCATGTAACATCAGGCGAAGGAGTTCGTTCTGAGGTCACAAGGCTGCTCAACAATGCTATTACATCATACGTAATAGATGCAATAGAATCGGGGAAAATTACGCATGTAGAAGACATCAGGAACCCACTACAAACATTTAAGGATATTTCCGAGAACATAAGAGGGGACTGGAGAATACGACTAATGAATGGTCGGACGCAGTCAGTCACAGATTATATTATGAGTTATTATATTGCGGCGATAGAGGAGTTGTTTGAGGAGCGAGAAGTGTCTTATTGGGATAAATACTGTTTGGACACGTTTAAGCGTATTTGCGCCAAGTTTGATCAGGGCCTGCTAGAGGACCCATATGTTCTTCGTCGTATAGAATGGGTGATGAAGTTATGGGTGATAAAGAATGAGTTAGACGAGTTCGATTATGAAAATATACCAAAGGGTAAATTCGATTACCGGAGCAAGTACATGATGGAAGGTATAGAAGAGAAAGAGATAGCTGCTTCTTTTGAGTTCACCAATCTCTGTGATTCTGACCTATACGAGAGTGTAGCGGATAAGATAGGGGTGGAACGAATACTGACGGAGGATGATATAGGGGAAGCAATGCTATATCCACCGAATGATTCAAGAGCTGAGCTAAGGGTGAAACTCGCATCGGAGTACAAGAATGCGGCACTGAGCTGGAATAAGATAACAATAAATAATGAGCCAAATGTGAAGATCGACATTGGCCGACCGAGCAGTGATGAATATGCGCGGCTGTTTGAGCGGTATCCTGAACTGGCGAGGATGCCCAGTGCGGTAGTGGTCTTTTTCCAACAGCAGGGTAGAGGTGAAGGATCAAGACAGGTTCTTGTGCGGCTACTTGCAGAAGAGGAAGACATAAGGGGCTGGGAGGATGAGCTAAGCCGGGAGATAAGGAATAGAATCGTAAGAAACCCATACTTGGATTATTTGTTGTATTCTAATAACAAAACATATCGGTTTGATGAACTTGATGGCTGGGATGATGAGTCAATAAGAAAGAAGATAGAAGAGATAAAGCAGAGCGAGAAGGGGGGCGATCAGATATAGCGGAACTCCCAGTAAATAGTTTAAATCTGTGTTAATCTGCGTTAATCGGTGTCTTAAAAATCCTTGGATAATGTTAGTAACGTTCTGGCAAATTATTATTTGTGAGTTCCCTAGCGGAAAAACTGTTATACGAACAGAATGCATATTAAAGATTAATGAGTGAGCGGATGAAGGGCGCAGGTACAGAGAATAAGATAAGAGGCATAGAACAGGAATACCCAGTGAGTGCAAAAGCGGGTTTAAATCCGTCCTTGCTCGTTAATGCTGCGATACAAGGAATAAAACGCGGAAAATTCTCTCGTGATGTCAAGTGGGACGTGGTTATGGAGATCACGCAAGAAGCGCACGAATCGCGAATATTGTCGTCATACGGTGAAAACGGCAGTCGTATTTATAACGATCTGGGCCATCTCGAAATAGCGACACCGTCATATAACAATCCTTTTGACGCAGTGGCATACGATAAGGCATCAGAGATATATGCCTATGTAGGCTCACGGGAGGCGAGTTTGGCGTTAAAGAAGGAGGTGCGCATCCATAAGAATAACGTCGCCAACTTCTTTAGTTCTCTCGGCGGGTGGAAAGAGAAAGGGAAGAAGAGACGGATAAAGACCAATACGTACGCTACGCATGGCAATATAATAACCAAAAGGGAAGCGTGCAAAGATTGGAGTCGAGTGGAAAAGGCATTAATACCATGGATAATCACACGAATTCTGTTTACCGGGTCAGGCGATGTTGTTTCTGGCGACACAATTAGTAAGGGAAGCGTGAAGTTCGTAATTTCGCCGCGGGCGATGTTTGTAGTCCATAAATCTTCGCTTTCCACTACACGCGAGCGAGGCATATTGAACACGAGAGACCAGCCCCATGCTGCGCATCGGTACTGGCGACTGCATGACATCCATTACGAAGCACTTCGGTCGGAATATGCGATTTTCTTACGCGATATAGTACAAGCACAGGTGATTTGCGCCTTTGAGTCTGGATTCTTAGACAATGTACCGGAGATAGAGGATCCTGTGAGTGCGTTTAAGAAACTGTCATTAGATACACAGGAATGCAAGTGGCAGCTAAAATTGAAGAGCGGTGAGGTGACCGATGCAGTATCCATATTACAGTTCTATTTGGATGCGATAGAGCAGATGCATGAATTTTGTGGTGCGGAACTTGGGAAGTGGGATGAACTTGGGCTGAATGGATTTAAAGAACTGATAGACGATTTAGAGGCTCGGCACATGGAGAAATATGTGGATGGTATAGACTGGGTAACGAAATTGGCGCTGCTTGTGAATTATGAACCCAAAAGCGCTTCTGAAGGAATAAGCATATGTAACCAGTATGCCTTACTGGATGAAAGCGTACTGGAATACGTAGAAGGCAAGAAGGGCAGTAGCGCCTGCCTTTTCAATCCCACAGATTCAATGGCATTTGCAAAGAGTAAATTACAGCATGTAAATTGGTCTTCTTTTCCTGATAGGGTAAGATATGCACTTAGTAATGCACCCGAGCAAACGCGCGATTTTTTTAAGGCTGAAGTATTGAAACGATATAGTTCGCAAGTGAGCAGTGTTAGCTGGTCAACATTGGTGCTTGACGAAGCGAAGATAACACTGGATGAGCCGTTTATGCTGAACAAGGGAGAGATAGAGGTAGGGGGCAGAATAGAGGAGATCATATCAGCAGCGAAAAAGTTATATCCCGATAAGGTTGAAACAAAAGAAACTTTATCAAAGAGAAGGAATAATTGTTTAGTATAGCGGGGCAGAAAGCGGGGTTAAAATGGACGTAATTGAAGGCAGTATGGAAGAAGTGGAGTTAGAAGAGGAAGAGGAAGAGCTAGTAGAAGG
>WSZT01000077.1 GCA_013139985.1 Candidatus Methanophagales archaeon
TGCCGAGACTCTTCGCGCCTCTTATTGCATCGCCAAGTTCTTCTAGAGGAACACGGAATGCGAGATAGACTGCATCCAGTCCAAGTTTCTTAAATGCAACATTATGCATAACCGGGGAAAGGCTGTGTGCGACCGGGTCGCCGATAATACCGTATATCTTTTTCATTCTATATATAAAAAGTATAACTTCTACCTATAAATTCAATTTAGGATGCCGATTTACCGTGATTTGATTTTTTCTGCGTTAATTAGCGTTAATCTATGTCAACATTTAATTGAACTGTGACTTTTGCACTTTTCATTTTGCATTTTGCCGATACACAAATACCTATTTCATCGTACCACGCCGCGCAATGGAAATTAACAGCCAAAGACCTATTCCCAGCGCTATAAAAAAGAAGACGGTATCAAGCTCTATCCCCCACAGGGAATACGGTATCGTAGAAAGAGAAATGAGAGCTGAAGCGACCAGGAAAGCAGCCATAATAAGTGCAAATGATAGTTGATCGGTAATCTTTTCGAGAGTATCAAGTAAAGGTTCAAGACCAAAGATCTCAAACTTAACCTTTCCCTCACCTCGTTTCACCAATGTCAGTAGATCATTCAACGTGTATGGCAGCTCAAGCATTAGCTTGCTCGATTCCATAAGTGAGCTAGATATTTCTTTGATTGCCTTTTCCGGATCCAAACGCTCCATAGCCAACTGCTCTGCGTACGGTTTGGCATGTGCCATCAGATTAAGGTCCGGGTCCACTTCCGCACACACACCTTGTATGGACGACAATGCTTTCCCGAGTAAGTAGAAGTCACGTGGTCCTTTCAAGTCATAGGCAGTAATCAGATCCGAAATCTCACCAAGAAAAGCACCTAAGTCAAAATCTTCTAAGGTAGCACCAAAGGCATACATTTTTATCAGTTCGGCGATATCCGATTCTAACTCTTCCTCATTCATGCTCTGGCCACCTCGACCTAAGGATATAATAGTCCGCGTAAGTTTTCGTTCATCTTGCGCTACAACCCCAATAAGAATATCAGCTAACTGCTCTCGAAGTCGTGCCGACAGCGTACCCATCATACCAAAATCAAGGAAACAAATGATACTGTCTTCCAGGACTCTGATGTTCCCCGGGTGTGGGTCCGCGTGAAAGTACCCGTGTTCAAAAATTTGTTTGAGCACGAGCTCTAAAGCCCGATATGCCACTAGCTTTGGGTCTATTCTAAACTGCTCTTGCACTTCCGGTATTATACTATCAGTGATTTTGACACCGCCAATGAGTTCCATCGTCAAGATTTTCTCGGTGCTGTACTTCTTATAGACTTTAAGTACGTGTGTGGTCGGGTCATCCAGGTAATCGGAATCGAAATGAGCTACATTTCCCGCTTCTATTTTGAAGTTCAGTTCCTTCCGGATTGCACGTGCAAATTCCGATACCATTGTCTCCGGGTCTATACCTAGCTCTGCCTTCTGCTTCTTCTTAAGTCGCTTGGCATAGTCCTGCATTATCACCAGGTCTATCTCTATTAGATCGGCAATACCCGGACGTTGAACCTTGATTGCGACTTCTTCGCCTTCGGGCAGTACGGCCTTATAGACCTGCGCCATAGAGGCTGCGGCGAATGGCGAATCCGGAAATTCTTTGAAGAGACTGTCAACGGAACCGTCCAATTCCGTTTCTATTAGCCGCTTTGCATCTTCCGTCGGGAAAGTAGGCACCTCATCTTGCAGTTTCTCTAGCTCCTCGATAAGTTCCTGTGGTACCAGATCGGGCCTGGTGCTCAACATCTGCCCGAATTTGACAAATGTCGGTCCAAGCTCCTCAACAGCCCTCCGGATTCGTTCACCCTCAGGAAGCTTCGATATATCTGCCAGCTCTTTACCGAATTTGAAGCGGTCACCGAAAAGCGACTGTAAATCAAGCTTTGCTATTAGTTCACTACCCCAACCATACTTGGATAGAATATTTATAATCTCGATATAACGCTGCAAATGCTTAAATTTGCGTGTTAATGGATTAACTTTCTTTTTGCCTATTGTAAGTTTCATTTTTTTCCCTCACTGCCGCTGTCACCTCGCTTTCTGTCTCGACTATGATAATTCTATTCGTAGTATTTATATAATAAAAACCCACCTAAATTTCAAATATCACTCTATTTCTTGTAATTGCTCAATATCTAGTGGTATAAATTCTAAGCACTAAATTGTTTAGAATTTAGGATTTGCTATTTAGAATTTGCGGTAAAAGGGGCAATCTTTTTTTTGTCCGCTGGATAGAAGGATGCAACAATTGATGCTCTTTCGTTTTTGTGATTGGAATGCACCGCAAATAGCAGTATCATTGATTTATCTTCTACAGCTCATAGCGCAGCCGAAAACAGACGTGAAATAGATTCTTTTATCTTTACCATGGTGGACCGCTCGCGGTATAGTTGTTTCGTAATTTCCGTACTCTTGTTGATGTCATTCTCAAATGCGGTCTTCAGCACCTCGGCTATTTCACGATCGTAAATGAATGCATTTGTCTCAAAGTTCAGCCGGAAGCTTCGTACGTCCCAGTTTGCCGTGCCGACAGAGCTTGCCAGTCCGTCCACCACGACGGTTTTGCTATGTATAAAACCGTTGTCATAGGTATATGCACGGGCCCCAACATCCAGAAGCTCACCAACATTTGCATAGCTTGTCCAGTATACAAATGGATGATCTGGTTTGCAGGGTATCATGACCCGTACATCAACACCGGTAAGAGCGGCAATTTTCAGCGCTTCCATTACACTCTCTTCAAGCACAAAATACGGCGATTGTATGTATATCGTTTCCGTAGCAGAATTAATCAGTGCAATAAACCCTTTTTTTATCGGCTCCCACTGCGTATCAGGGCCACAGGAAACGATCTGCACGGCGGCACCGCCGGTAAGGTCCTGTTCTTTTGGGAAATATTTGGTTTCAAAGTCCAGAACTTCCTTTGCGGTGAAGCTCCAGTCCTGGAAGAACCGAACCTGTAGCATACCGACTGCGTGACCGTTAAGTTTCAGGTGTGTGTCGCGCCAATAACCCAGCGGCCCTTTGCCCAGATATTCATCGCCGATGTTAAATCCACCCACGAATCCGGTAGTTCCGTCAATGACCACAATTTTACGGTGATCCCTATAATTCTTCTTATAATTTACACGTATATTTAGTACTGGGATCTTACGCTCAAAAAAGCCGGCTACCTGTCCGCCTGCGTCTGTGAGTTCATTAAAGAATTTTCGTGGTAGTTTCGCACAGCCTAAGCCATCATAGATCAGACGCACTTCTACGCCCTCTCTCGCCTTCGCAGCCAGTGCGGCAACGACTTTATGGCCAAGATCGTCATTCCTTATTATGTAGTACTCAATGTGGATATGCTGTTTGGCGTTTTTTATCGCGTCCAGCAGTGCGTTGAACTTATCCTTACCATCGGTATACACCTGGATCTGATTGTTCTCAGTCACTAGCGCCATATCACTGACTAGCAGCATGTGAGCCATGGCAAGGTATTTATTCAACTCGTCATCAGAGGAACTAGCTTTATTT
>WSZT01000233.1 GCA_013139985.1 Candidatus Methanophagales archaeon
GAGACCAGATGTTCGCCCGTCTCCTCATTTATATCTATTCTTATCATCGGGTCTTCCTTTGCCAGCCTCCTGATCACCTCGATCAGACGGGGCAGGTCTTTCGTGCTCTTCGCTTCCACTGCGACCGTAACAACAGGCTCACTGTAGTGCTTCATACTTTCAAATGGTGCCATCTCCGCAGTGGAAAGCGTATCGCCGACTGCTGCATCTTTGAGGCCCACAAGTGCCGCTATGTTACCCGCAGGCACATTATCTACTTCTACACGCTCTGAGCCCATAAATATGCATGCCTGCTGAACTCTGTTCGTTTTATACGCGCTAGAAATGACTAATTCATTGCCCCGACTCGCGGTTCCACTAAACAGTCGCCCGGTGGCTACTTCGCCTGCATGTGGATCCACCATAACAGAGGTCACCATAAAAGCGACTTTGCCCGCTCTATCACATTTTGCCATGCTCTTTCCTATCTCGCTCTCGGCATCGCCACGCCATATCACAGGAACACGATATTTTTGTGCTTCTAAAGGATTGGGAAGATGATCTATCACCATACCAAGAACTGCCTCATATGCAGGGCACTTTATCGCTAATGCCTTCATATCCCCCTGTTTGCAATACTCATAGACGTCGCCAAAGCCAATTCCGCTAGCCTTCATTGTTGGAACGCTTATAGACCAGTTGTAGAGGGCGGAGCTAAAAGCGACATTGCCTTTAGTGGCATCCAGTTTCCACTCCGCGAATTTATCCTTTTTCATTCCCAGCATCAGCTTGTTTACCTTGTCTATTATCTTACCCAGCCGTGTTTGCATCTCTTGCACATCTACTTTCAGCTCGTTTATCATCCGATCAACTTTGTTGATGACGAGAACGGGCTTCACGTTTTCTTTCATCGCCTGCCTCAGAACGGTCTCGGTCTGCGGCATAGCGCCCTCCACGGCATCAACAACAACCACAGCGCCATCGACTGCTCTTAACGCCCTCGTCACGTCGCCTCCAAAGTCGACATGACCGGGCGTATCAATAAGGTTTATGAGGAATTCCTCACCGTTGTAATCATAAACCATGGATGCATTTGCAGCGAATATCGTTATCCCCCTCTCTTGCTCTAGATAATAGGAATCGGTAAATAGTTGCTCGCCCGCCAATTCTTTCGATATTACCCCAGCTCCTGCAAGGAGATTGTCAGTCAAAGTTGTCTTTCCGTGGTCTATATGGGCAATGATGCCTATGTTGCGTATATGTTCCGTCTTGTCCATCAACAATTTTACCTTTTCTGCTGCTTTCTTACCTCTTGTTGCCATACTCTTATCACCTCTGTCTCTTCTCTTTTTGTTAGAAGAATCTAAACATGTTTCGTAAAGATATAAGTATATTAATAATGTATAATATTGTTATCAGAACGAATAAATGCCCGGGTGGTGTAGCGGCCTATCATTGAGCCCTGTCGAGGCTCGGACTCGGGTTCAAATCCCGACCTGGGCGTTTATTTACTGTTTAACGCCCTATATTTTTTTTGATTTCCATCAAATTTATGTTACGTGAATTATACATACCGCAAATCTTTGCGGGAAGATCCAGACCGCTACAAGGCGGATAAAGAGCAAATCGCTGACCTTGTGGTGGGTCTACTCGACAGGCGCTTCCTGAGGCCGGCTGCTCAGGTGGAGATGCGCGACATGGTTACGCTGATTACTTTCCATCGTTATACGGGCAACTAGCAAGGCACCTTTGAGGAAGCGAGATAAAAAGCCATTTACATGCAAAATCTAATTGAAAGTGCTGAGGTAAAAGAAGGGGCAAAAATCATCTTGTTAGCGATTCCGAGGCGCGGATAGAGAGCAGATGGGTATCCATTCCACCCAATATATGGCATCAGGCTGTGGTTCCTGAAGAGAACGGGGTAGTCGTTTCATTTCATACCGTCTCTGAAGATGAACTCATCGAAGAGCGCCCAAATCCAACCGATAATAAGTTGACCCGTCAGCGGAGGTACGTGGATTAAAAAACTTTATCATTAACTACATCCGGAAAAGAAAGCTATGTGTTAGTTGTGTTTATTGGGGAGTAGATAAGATGGATTCTAGAGAGGCAAAATCCGCTTGGTTTGAGAAAGGGGCTACTCTTAGTGATAAGTCCGCTCGAAAAGAATTTGGACGTACACAAGAGGAAATTACGGTAGCAACTACCGTAAGAAAAAAAAAATCAAGAAAGAGTTGGCACAGGTCAACAAAGAATTGAAGATGTTGAAAGCTCAAGTGGTCTCTCTAGAACAAAGAAAAGCTGAACTGCTAGCTAGTCTTGATGAATGACTATGCCCACCTAACAAAAGCATCAACACGGACGGTCAAGAAATGAGTTAAGGTTACAAGGCGTTGTTTTTGAATCATCAACTAAACATTCGATATTCATCCGACAATACTCTGAAAACATACAAAAAGATTTCTTCTTTATCCGAAATCTATGTAAAATTCATCCGAAATCAGCGAATTGAAGAACGATTGCACTTTATGATTGTCATCATCCGCTGTTTCTGAATGGACTGTCTCCGATTCATGCAAATTAAATGAATTAGTTACATATTAAAGAGCTTGTCCCATAATTAGATATTCTACGAAAATAGATGCTTATTTATCATAGTTTATCTGCCTGCAATCCAAGCCATTACAAGGGACTTAAGTTCTTTGTCTTTATAATTAAACTTAACTACAACCTCTTGCATATTCTTTGGTAACTTCTTGTATCCCCATAAGCACCTCCTTTTCGTCTCTTCTACACCATTTCGGAGAAAGTAATAGGGCAGATTTACATGGAAAAACGAGATGCTGTCGGCATCTCTTAAAATATCAATGCGTCTCGTGCCTCCTGTTTCATGATGGCAGACCAGAAAAACGACATCGTCTGCTAATTTTTTACTTATGTTGCACTCTTTCATTATTTCTGCCAGGATCTTAGCACTGTTGGAAGCATGGGCTTCTTTAAACTCATCGTAATCTTTATAATCTTCGCGCCTTACTTTCCGTTCCGCAATGGCTCGTTCTATATCATGACCTAAAGCAGCTATTTTTAAGGCATCATCAGCATCCGGTTTTAATTTGAGCAGCCACTCCAAAGTATTTTTCGAGTGTACTGGGTCTTCAGGAACCTGAGATTTTTTAATGATCCACTCCATCTTCTTTTTTACACAATCAATATTATCCATTTTTATATAAAACCACTATCCTCCTGATATTTTCAGCATTCGTCAAAATAGCGATTGTAACAAGGATTAAAAAAGGTTGATTTATTAAAGCCCCAAGAAATATGATAAAAATCCTAACATCACGCCCCATTCTGAAATAGTACTTTCCCGGCCTAAGTTTTCTCTTCATCAAACCGTCATATTTGTCGGCTGTATAACTATTCATGAACGCGCCTATGATTGCAAGAAAACCGATGAATAGAGTAAAAAAATCACAATTTGTAAAACAAACATAATAAGTCAGCCCAAAAAGGAGAAAAGCATCAGCATAGCGGTCTAAGACCGCGTCAAACCATCCACCAAATTCTGTAACCTGGAATTTTAGTCTTGCTATTTCCCCGTCACAGCCATCAATAACAGATGCTACCTGTGCCAGTATTGCGCCAATAACTAGAGTAATATATTCCCCTAAAAAGAACAAAAAAGCGCCTAGCATAGCAAGGATAAAGGAAAAGAACGAAACCTGGTTTGGAGTAATATCCGTTCTTAAAAGATACTTTGTAATCCTGGTTGATATGGGTCTGTTTAAGTATCTAGATATAGGCCCATCTGAGGCTTTTTTCAAAGTATCTAAAAGCGTATTTTCCGCTTTTTTTAATGTCTTCTCGTCATCCACATCAATCCAGTATTCATCTTTAATATCAAATATCTTAGCCTTTCCCTTGCCAGCCAGCACCCTTATCCCCCCTGAAAGGGAGCTATCGTCATCATGTAAACTTTCTTCGATGGCACTGAATATTGCAGGCGAACAAAGAAAAATTCCTGTATCATAAGCGTTATATTTCTTGATATTCTTTCCTATATCTAAAATCCTGCCCTCTTCGACAAGAACTTTGGTAACATCATCAACATCAACAAGCTTATTGGTTTCAATGTCAATGTTATAGTCTACAGCCAGCATAACTTCGTCATCGGCTATTCTTTCATTCGTCAGTCTTACCAGTATAGATTCGTCAAAGATATGATCACCCATCAACAGAATGAAATTTTCATTCAGTAGCTTTTTTGCATTGAGGACAGATATGCCGTTTCCCTTTTCCCATTCTTCATTTGTGATATGGGTTATATTTATATCCCTGTTCTGGCTGAATCCGTCCAGAAAACGTTTTACCTTCTCACCGTTGTATCCGGTTACTACATAGAAATCAGTAAGACCTGCCTTATTTGCGGTTAATATTACTCGTTCGATAAGGGCTAATCCCAGAAGTGGAATAAGGGGCTTTGAATCGCCCTTACTGGACAATCTAGTCCCTTTACCAGCAGCAATGATAAGGCATTTCATAGCCTACAAAACTCCAATAAATAATTTAGGATGCTGTCAAGTTTGCAACTCAAAAGAATTGTATACTTATCACCGGCTCCGGCGTAAAGAAGCATTTTATTTTGTCGAATCATAGTACCTACGGGGAAAACAACAGCAGGCACATCAATAGGATATTCCTTGTTGCCATATAATTCGTAGGGAGCAGAGGGGATGTATATTGGACTTCTGGATCTGCAAATTACCCGCCGAGGGTCCTCTAAATCCAAAATAGCGGCACAGATGGAATATCCCCTTTCAATTTTCTTTGACAATCCATAGGCTTTGCAGATGTTAATATCTATCTCGCCAACAGCATGGTAGATAAGGAGCCAACCTTTATCTGTCTTGATGAGCTGTGACCCAGGGCCAATTTTCTCTTTCTCGTGTGGATAGAGGCCAGATTTCAGAAGTAGATTCTGGCTCCGTTGCTCATATAATTTCTTCCAACACTCTCTGTGTTTAGCAGGATTTAGCAGTTGATTAATACCCGCTTCAAGCAGGCCTATATGTATGTTGGGATGAAATCGTAACAATATATAGAGGTCCCCGTTCGTTAGCTCAGGAAACGGGACGGCATTGCGCGAGTCAAAGGATTCCACCATCCCCTGATAGCGGATGTCCGCAAAATCTTTGGTTGTGTAAATGGCAATTCGATCGGCATTGCCACC
Organism: Candidatus Methanophagales archaeon; assembly: GCA_013139985.1. GTDB lineage: Archaea > Halobacteriota > Syntropharchaeia > Alkanophagales > Methanospirareceae > Methanophaga. The sequence continues at coordinate 5,210 of WSZT01000233.1, forward strand.
CTTAAACGGGGCTTTTATCTTACCACACCCGACCAGCAGGTACCTATGGCCGTACTTTATAATCCGAATGTCCTCTATCCCATAAGCGAAGTCTTGATGGTCTGTGCCATCAGCACGGATCAGCGCGTTCTGGAATCGGGTAAAGTGGACGCCATCCTCACTCACCAAAGGCCAGATCTCGGAAATGTAGTTTTCAAGGTAGGACCTCTCAATGCCAAGCGCATCGTCAAAGAATCTCCCTTTTTGATAATTGCGGTGACACCGTGGCATGAGGACGACCTTGTTCTCAAACAATTCGGCTCCCGCATTAAAGACCGCCCCAATTTTTAACTGGTCTTTTTCATACCATGTAAGACCAATGTCTTGAGGTCTTATGATGGGATTTTCGGGATGAGAGTCTAACTTAAAGATATAATCTCCTGATGCCATTTGAATGACCTTACCATCGCCTAGCTCTTTAATCGTGCTATCCAAAGAAGATGACATTTTTTATTTATACCTCTTGATACAGTTGTAAATGCTGAGATGCTATGGCTTGCCATGAGGTATAATCTCTATATTCTTCAGTGCGACTGACCACATACTGCCGAAATTTGGAGTCTTCAAAAAGACGAATGGCTATAGCAGCGATACCAGAGGAGTTGTATGGAAGCACAAGTAACTCATCGCATATATTTTTCAGTTCTTCAAACTTTGGTGTCCTTGAGGCAATGATCGGTTTTTTCGCACCTATGGCCAGATGAAATGAGCCAGAGGCAGATCGGTCTTCCTCATAGTACGGGAAAAGGACGATGTCCGCAGAGCTAAGCAGATAGGGAACATCTTCGTTTGGGAAGAATTTATTTGGATAAATGACATTCTTTTGAAGCCCTAGTTTCTCTATCCTTCTACCTATATATTCTGCGTACTCTATATCACTCTTTGAAGCGGTTGGTGCAAGACCACCAGCCACAAATAAATACACGTCTTTGAATTTTTCCAGTATCTCAACAAGGGTATCAAGGACGATGTGTAGACACTTGTGCCTCTTGATAAATCCGATCATGAGGAGTATCTTTGCATCTACGGGCAGCCCAAGCCTTTTGCGCGAAACTTCTTTGTCTTCATCGTTGAGTTCTGTTCCATGAGGGATAATATGGATCTTTTTTGATGGTACTCCCAGCCGAGTGAGTATTGCTTCCTGGGTTGGGAGATGCACGATGACCGCATCTGCAAGTGTAGCAATTCTTGCGGCAAAATCCTCATCTACACTCCATCTTTCAGAGAATTGAGCAGGTCTTACACAGTGGATGGTTATTATCTTTTTAGCTTTTTCATCCAATCCCTGGAGCAGAGTGGGTAATCTATCATCAAAGTTGTAAATACTATATTCGTGTTGAATATGAATGACATCGAAACCCTTTGTGTGTGAAATAATAGGGTCTACATAATTCTCATTTCTATCCCAACAGGGGATCACTTCAAGTTTATCTTCCTTTATTGGAGATGCTCCCTGCTCGGCAACGATCTTAACTTCTGATGCGGGATCTGCTTTTCTTATACCATGAATGAGATAATCGGTATAGGTTGCTATCCCACATTGTGTGGGAAGATGAGTAGATACATAGGCGATTTTCATTAATCTTCTCTTCTTCCTTTGATGAAATCCTCTGTTAAATGATATGCTTCATCATCGGTAAACTGCTTCGGTGGGTGTTTCATAAAATAGGCTGAAGGAGAATACAGTAGCCCTCCTTTACCTCTTTCAAGTGCCAGTTTGCAGCATCTTATAGCATCTATTACCACTCCCGCAGAGTTTGGAGAATCTTCCACAGAAAGCCGCAATTCAAGGTTCATGGGAACGTCGCCGAAAAGTTTGCCCTCCATCCGTATGAAACAGACCTTGTTATCTCTCTGCCATGCCACCCAATCGCTGGGACCGATGTGAACGTTTTCGTCCGCCAAACGGTCTTTGGTTTGCGATTGTACAGCTTCGGTCTTGGACTCTTTTTTAGAAGCCAGACGGTTTCTGTCGAGCATGTTTAAAAAATCCGTGTTCCCCCCTGTATTGAGCTGATAGGTCCGCTCAAGTTTCACACCCCGCCTTTTAAAAAGGGTGGTCAAGACCCGATGCACTATGGTGGCGCCGAGCTGTGATTTTATATCGTCTCCTATGATGGGTACCCCCTCGTTTTCAAAACGCAGGCTCCATTCGGGACTACTGGCAATGAAGACGGGCATATTGTTTATGTATCCGACACCCGCATCCAGGGCACATTCGGCATAAAATTTAGTGGCTTCTCCAGATCCAACAGGGAGGTAATTCAAGAGCATTTCGGCACCTGATCTTTTGAGTTCTCCTACCACCTCTTCTTTACTTGCCTCTCTCTGATCAGAAAGAAGGTAGGTGTATCGTTCATTGTAATTACTCATGTGCTCGGCAATGCCATCAAAAACACTGCCCATCTTAACTATGGTTCCTGTCTTTGGAATGTCCTTATAAAAGATTGTAGTGCAGTTAGGGGGTTGAAAAATGGCTTCCGATACATCCTTTCCCACCTTCCTTCTATCTATGTCGAATGCGGCTACTACCTCAATATCGTATGGCTTGTAGCTACCTATATCCCAGTGCATCAATCCGATAGCCTCTTTGCTATCCCTGTTTTTGTAGTACTCAATACCCTGTAGCAATGAACTCGAGCAGTTACCAATCCCAACAATTCCGATTTTGATTTTTGTCATGTTAAACGTTTTTCCTAATTGTCTCCCATCTTTACTGAGAGCCCCTGCCTCCATCCCATCGGAATGAATTCCGAGGCTTCCATTTTTAGCGGACTCAACCTTTATTCGAGATACATTTTTTTTTAAAAAAAAAACCGTACTTAAGAGCCTGCCCAATAATCTGATATTTCGCAAAATATTGTGCTCAACTTTGATTATAAAGCTCTGTATGAGCTTCTTTTTGTTATGCTTTTGAATTGTGAGAAAGCCTCTTAAGCACGAGTGCTGATGACTTATACGATACTTTTATCACAGGACTATAAAAGCTTTTCGGTTTTTTATTTTTGCTGCTTTCCGCCAAAAAGGTGGTTATAAAGCGATACCGCGATATTCAATCCCTAATTCCTATTGAAGAGACAGAGAATACCGCCTCAGCTTCTGGCATGTTAGGCGAATCAACTAACTTTGCTACCCTCTTTTCTCCTTTTGACTTTCTCAGATATAATCTAAAAGTAGCTGTATGTCCTACTATATGCCCTCCTATGGGTCTGGTAGGATCACCGAAGAAAGCGTCCGGTTTGGCCATCACCTGATTGGTTATCATTACCACCGCATTATTTAGGTCTCCGAACTTAAGAGCGTCATGTAGGTGTCTATTTATCTTTTGCTGTCTATCAGCCAATGTTCCTCTTCCTACATATTCGCTTCTGAACTGAGCTGTCGCAGAGTCTATAATCATTAACCTCACAGGCTTTTCGGTAGCTTTTAGTTCCTCTGCAAGCGCTCCCGCCTTTTCTACCAGCAATATTTGATGATTTGAATTATATGAACGAGCAACATGTATGTTTTTAAGAACGTCTTTGAAATCAAGCTCTACACCTTCGGACATATCTTTGATTCTATCGGGTCTAAATGTGTTCTCAGTATCAATTATTATAACAGAACCGTCTAAACCGCCTTTTTCCGGTGGCAACTGCACATTTACTGCAAGTTGGTGTGCTATTTGCGTCTTCCCACTTCCGAATTCACCATAAAACTCGGTAAGCGCTTGTGTCTCTAAACCGCCACCTATTAACACATCTAATGATTTAGATCCCGTGGTCAGCTTGCCTATATTATGTCGCCTTTCTAATATTTTATCGCCCGTCTCAAACCCGCCTATATCTGCGGCTTCCCTTGCGGCGGCTATTATCTTTGATGCTGTCGCTTCCCCTATTTCAGCAGTTGCCACCAACTCCATAGGAGATGCTACTGCTATCGCCTCTAACGAATTAAAACCGGCTTCACGTAATTTCTCTGCTATTGCAGGTCCAACTCCCGGTAACTCATCTAAGTCCACTTTATCTCTTCACCTTATCCGACTTAAACATAACATTCGCATACATTCCCTCTTTATATTAAATACATATGACTTGCTTTTTTCAACTTAAAACAAAAAATAGGGTGAGGGTAGTTGTTTAACTAAAACCCTCTGTCAGCTATTTTTTTTTATCTGTTGCTTATTTTGTTGCTTCGTCGATGTCTTCTCTTGTTACTGTCTTTCTTTTAGCATGCCTCGCAAGGTGTACGGCTTTTACCGCAATTTTTTCGGCTTCTTCCTCTAACAGCCTTATTAATTCCTGGCTTGCGTCTTCACTTACTCTCTCTGCTCCAGCGTTCCTAATTAATCTGGTTACCGGTGCTATTGGTAGTTCACTCATTTTTATCATTATAATTAGGCTTTGAGAAGTATATAAGCTTTTCAATTTTTCCCGTAGCTTCCATTTTTATTAAAAATTGATAACTAATAATCGTTAGGTGGTGAGTATGGAGAATAAAGTGGAAGGTAGAGCGGTAAGCGATCCTTTTGAAGCGGGTGAGATATGTCAGTTCACCGTGGGTAAGGCACATATCGAGAAGATGGCGATAGCAGGAATAGTGGACCTGAAAAGTGAAGAAGGGCCATATGTTGTAGAACTGAAGAAAAAGGTAAGAATGTTCGTAAAAGATATAAAAAACGATAGCGATGTATGAAAACTAAAAGCCAAAATGTCAACTAAAATCATGGTAATTATATCACTTGTATTAGTAACGACAACATTGCTTTCTCTTTCCATTTTACATAACCACGCAGGACTAATAGAAGAACAGCAAGATATGGGCGAAAAGATAAAACTTCCAGAACCATGCAATACGAGTAACACATCTGTTGAGGCGGCATTATCGCAAAGAAGGTCAATAAGAACTTATTCCGGAGACAATTTAACCATCAAAGAGGTATCACAGCTATTATGGTCTGCTCAGGGCATTACCTCACCCTGGGGCGGAAGAACAGCACCTTCTGCGGGTGCACTGTATCCACTTGAGTTATACTTAGTTGTGGGAGACGTGGAAGGCATTGACAAAGGCGTTTACCGGTACAGGCCAGGGAAGCACGAACTGGAAAAAGTTACGGATGGTGATATAAGAGCTGAACTTGCAGATGCTGCTCTTGGACAGGAATGCGTAAGAGATGCCGCAATAGACATCGTATTCACCGCCGTTTATGAGCGAACGACAAGGAAGTACGGGAAAAGGGGAATTAGATATGCGCACATGGAAGCGGGACATGCAGCACAGAACGTTTATTTGCAAGCTGTCGCTTTAGACATCGGCACGGTAGTCATTGGCGCTTTTAATGACAGCGAAGTCGCGAAAATCGTGAATGTTAGCGAGCAAGGGAATCCGCTATATATAATGCCAGTTGGAAGAGAAGGTTAAATAATGCTCGATATAATCAGCTTCTTGACACAGATACCAATAAGAAAAGAGGTGAAGCTAGAAGAAGTGGCAGCCAAAACTTACCTCTTCCCGTTCGCAGCAGTATTGATTGGCTTACTCGTCTCCGTGATAGCTTTCGTCTCTTTTAGATTCTTTGTACCTATGATTGCTTCCTTGTTCACGCTTCTTGCTATTTATCTTATCACGGGCTTGATGCACCTAGACGGTGTAGCGGATTTCTTTGACGGGATAATGGCAAGAGGAAGCAGAAGCGAGAAACGAAAAGCGATGAAAGACGTGAAGATAGGGATAGCGGGTTTATTCGCTGTTATCTTTGTGCTGCTCGTGAGTTTATTTGCTATTGAGACAGTATGCGCGACTACATTCAACTGTGATTTCTGCGCAT
>WSZT01000033.1 GCA_013139985.1 Candidatus Methanophagales archaeon
GCCGATAATGATGGGCGAGTTCCTCGTGGAGCATCGCATAGGGTATAAGAAGGGCGTAATGGGTGGGAACATATGGCTCCTTGCCGAAACTTTAGAGGCTGCGTTAAAAGCGAGTGAAACGGCAATCCGCGCAATAGACCGAATAGAAGGTGCAATCACACCTTTTGATGTCTGCGCTGCAGGTTCTAAACCGGAAACTAAATATCCTGAGATAGGGCCTACAACAAATCATCCTTATTGCCCCACGTTAATGCATAAAATAAGCGGGTCAAAAGTACCGGATGGTGTAACGGCCATTCCCGAAATAGTCATAAATGGGCTTTCCCTCGATTCGGTAAAAAGGGCGATGAAGGCCGCAGTGGATAGTGTACGCGATGTGGAAGGCGTGGTGAAATTATCAGCGGGTAATTACGGCGGTCGCTTAGGCAGATATAAAATCTATTTGGATGACTTATGAGTGTCGCATTAACTCCTTTTATAGCAACCACAAGATTACACAACACTATAATTTTCTTTTTTACAAAAAGAAAATTTAGCCTGTGCTAAAAGAAAAACAAAAATAACGTTTTTAGTCAAGGTTTTTACCGAAGGTAAAAAAGTTGTTGGTAAAGCTTTTTGCTTGCAAAAAAGGTTTGTGTTAATCTTGTGAAATCTTGTGGTTTTTTAATTAGCTATACCTTTGGGCATCACATAACCCCTGTTACGAATTCACCGTTATCGTTTTGCCTTCCATTACTGCCTCTTCCGGAACATGTACTTCCTTCCCCTCAGTCCACGCCACCGTTGCGTTTGTTACATAGCCCACACTTACTGTATATGGCGATGTGAAAACGTCGAAATTCGTGCCGCCGTCTATCGGGCCCTCCGTGGAATACGGCACGGTGAACACGTATGTGCCGTTTGACATCATTCGCTCGGCATATATAAATTTGCGCCCCCTGTTTGTAGACACATTTGTCGCTATTTCCACTAGAGAACCAATAGGTGCGGTTCCTTTTAGCTTCGCGCCTTTTACGTATTCGAAGACCTTCACATATTTTATCGGTTGCCCACCCATGACTATTATGTTACTGGGCGATTCATGAATAAGCCTGTAATGCCGTAACGGCTCCAGATAGAACTCTTCACTTAGTGCTACTCCCCGACCATCGAATATGTGAAGTCGTGCCACCATCGTGCTGAAATACTTTGTACTTGGGTCTATTTGAGGGCCTTCACCTGTGTCAACTTGAGTGTAATATCCCCCTGTATCACCAAACCAAACGGTCATTGCACTAAATTTATTATAAAATACGTTGAATGCATCTGCCATCATGAAATCAGTCACCACATATCGCACGTCAAGCGCATCGGCAACATTGTTCGCTTCGCTTACGTTCGTTGTAACGAAGAATACGCACGCACCGGGGTCGTTCCCACAGTACGGTCCACCTATGCCCTGCTGTCCAAACGGATTGGCAACGGGGATCCTACGAGCGATGCGGGTAATCCAATGTCCATAGTCCCACCAGCTTATTACCGAATATGCCGATTCCGGATAGTTATAAACCTCTATTCTACCGGTTGTTTCATTGATCGGTGGTCGGTCATAGTGCGCATAATAGTCAACACCGGTATCGGGCGTGTTATTCCGCATCCAGGAAAGTGATTCATACCAATCGTCAGCAGGACCACCACCATATTTCGCAGTTGCTAAAGATGCATTTAACGGTGGGAAAAAGACAACCAAGCCAATGATGAGACACGTAATTATGAGCTCAGGACGTAAATACCGCTTTACTTTTTCCATTTCCGGACTCTTCTCGCTATTATGCGCTTTTTTAGGCTTTGCCTTCTCTACACCTGCACCCCCTTTCGTCTTCCCCTTTATCTTTCCCCCCGCTTTTTCTACCACATCGCCAGCGCCTTTAAGCCATACGAACTCAATTATCTTCCAGGAGACGAATCCGCAGAGCAGAGCAACGTTTACTGCATAATATGCCGCGAACCTATTCTGCCCGAAACATGCGAACAGCATTACCACACACCATACGAGGATCAGAATCTCTTCTGCCCGGAATTTCTTCGCTATGTTATAGCCGATCCAGGGAAAAGCAGCGAAGGCAATGAAAAAAGGTGTGGTGAACCAGCGCCAGGCTTCACCATCAAGAAATTTACCGGTATATTGTGAGAAAATATGCATGCCGTGAACCTCCGCTATGGTTAAACTTGACTCAGAAGGAATAAACACGTGGAGCGCTCCGATTATCTTTGAATATATGGGTAGGCTCAAAGCGCTCAAAATGGCAATGGATATTACAGCAACAGCTAATACCGCTAGTGGGTACCCATAAGGGTTTATTTTCTTCTGGTTCATCAAAAAAGAAATAGCACTCAAAATAATGAATACCGCTATGGCAAGAAGAAGCGAAATAAACGAAATACCCGTTAGAGAGCCAATATAAGGTACGGGGGCAATCATTACTAACGGAATAAGAAAAACAGGGACGGCAATAATGCAAAGATAGTCAGTGCTCTTTCCTCTTACATGGTCTAGCACATACTGCACCACTGCATATATAATCAGAACAAAGATGAAGAGTGAGGCACCCATCCACGCGAGGTAATAACTTCCGAGGAATAAGCCGCCGAAGAAGGAATAAATCA
>WSZT01000192.1 GCA_013139985.1 Candidatus Methanophagales archaeon
GGCTTTATCATAGCATTCTATTGCCTCTTCATGTCTCTCTAATTTACCACGCATAACACCTTTGTTATACCAAGCTTCTTCATCATTAGGCTTGAGTTCTATGGCATTATCATAGCATTCTATTGCCTCTTCATGTCTCTCTAATTTACCAAGCATAACACCTTTGCTAAACCAAGCTGCTTCATCATTAGGCTTGAGTTCTATGGCTTTATCATAGCATTCTATTGCCTCTTCATGTCTCTCTAATTTACCAAGCTCAAAACCTTTGTTAAACCAAGCCTCTTCATAATTTGGATTGAGTTCTATCGCTTTATTATAGTTCTCTATTGCTTTAGTATGATCCTCTTTCTCTCCAAAGGAATATGCAATGTTAAAGTAGTTTACTGCACTCTCTTTTAATTCAGTCGTGCTTCTTGCCAGATAGACATAGTGGTCTAGGTTAACATCCCAAAGCGGAGGCTCTTGATCCAAAAAGGCCATCAACCTCTTATCTTCTAAATACTTCCTAAGGTTCACCCATTCTTTTAACTTCTTTTCCTTTTCTGCTTCCTCACTTTCAGAAGTCTCCTTTAAGATTTTAGCTAGATTTGTCCCTGTTTCACTATATATACCAATTAAGTCAGTATAATAATCATGCCATCTAAACTCAATTACAGCAAGCTTGGCCATTATATTCTCTTCTATCTCAAGTTCTCTTTTCTTTGCCAGTATTCTTTTTACCTCGAAACTATTCAAAAGCCGTTTTATTCTTCGTGGATTATCTCCTACCTCGGCAAGGATTGAGGTATATTTTCTTATCTCATCTGAAATATCTAACTGTTTAAAGAATTCTTCTGCAATGACCTCCTTCCTTAAAGGCGGTAAGCTGAAAGGAATCTGGACAATCTTCTCCAGATAATCTCCTGCCCAACTTTCGGATTTTTTGCCATATTTATCTATTATCCCTTCCTCAATTCTCGTCTTATCTGCACCAATTACAAATACCGAGTGCTGAACATTCAGGAAGAGCTTTATCGCTTCTAATATATCTATTGTCTTCTCTGAAATACATCTATCCAAATCATCAATAAAAACCACCATCCTCCCACCATCACCGACATACTCGTTGGTAAGTTCTTTAAATTCCGCTTCAAAATCGCCAATTAGCTCTAACGTCTTTCCGGGAATCTCTTCCGGGTTCTTTAGTAATGGTTCTTTCTCTTGCCAAATCGCGAGCTGTGGGATGAAGGAAGATAACGCAGCTTTTCCTAATCCCAGCCAATTAACCCTCTTGAGAAGTTTTCCAACTTTATCTTTGAGTTCTTCAGTAGCACTTTCATCTTCTTCCATTCTCCTCAAGATCGCGTGGATGAGTGCTACTCTTAGGTCGTAAGTCTTATCAAACTTCCAAGCATCAAACCAAACGGTCTTTATCTTATTCTTTAATTATCCTGTGTCATCCGCATTAAACTTGTCTTACCAGCACCCCATGCACCATAGACCCCAAGTGTTATAGGCGTTTCTGAGGTGGTGATAATCTCTTCTAATGTCTGTGCGAAAGCTTTAAACTGCAAAGAATCTTCTGCTATTCCTCTTATCTCATTATCGGTCAGCATTGAAATCCCGTTTGGATTTATATTTTACTTAGCCTTTGTTATCAAAAATATTAATCGCATATTTAATATAGCAAAAGACCACGAGGTTCTACAACACACTTTTTCTTTTTACAAAAGAAAACCTGTGCTAAAAGAAAAAACAAAAAAGTTCTTTTGGTAAAGCTTTTCTTTTTAAGAAAAGGTTTGTGATAATCTGTGTAATCTCGAGGGTTGCAAAACTAAACTAAACAAAAGCCATCCTTTTATTCTCTTCCCTATAATCATCTAAAGTCCGTCTTTTTAACCTACCATCAGGGAATACCGTTATCCAGCTCCGTTTTACCGCTATCTTACGTTCTCGCACACAACTCTTACCTATCACCGAATTTTTCATATATTTAGCAACAATCGAATAAGCACGCTCTATCTCCTCCGGATCGGGATTCCGTGAGATCTTCTCGTAACTCAATTCCGCGCGGAATCTATTTATTCGGTAATCTATCTCATCATTTGTGTCTATTTCCGCTAAAAACTGCGCTATATGCTCTATTTCGCGGTCATCCACAATTCCCGGTATGTACACGGTATTCACTACGAGCTTTACCTTTCCATACGCATACCTTATGTTCTCCAATACACTCTTATTTGAATATCCCGTGTACCATTCATGCAGTTTTTCACTCCATGCCTTCAAATCAAAAGTAACCTCCGTTAAACCCGCCGCTATTAGCTCTTCTAAGTACACATCGTCCAAAAGATGCCCGTTCGTGTCAAGCACTATCCATCCAACAAATTCCTTTAACTGCGATACCAAATCTACGAGGTAATGCCTGTTTAGCGTAGGTTCGCCACCCGTTATCACCGCTTCTTCCAGTGCGCCATAACATCCGCTTGCTGAGCCTTTCACCAGATTTATTAACTGTTCAACTGTCATCTGCTCGCCTATGGGATTACGAGCTAGACTAAAACAGCCTTTACATTTGAAGTTGCAACCCGAAAGAGTAATCCAAACACGTGGTTTTAGCTCTGACAGCGTTATAAAAGGAACATATCTGTTCATATCACATCCCCCCCGTTGGTTTTTATTTCCGTTATATCCTATCTGTCTATTACGCTCGTTAACTATTTATCAAAACAAAACTAATAACG
>WSZT01000190.1 GCA_013139985.1 Candidatus Methanophagales archaeon
GTTTATAACAATATGTGTGGGATATAAGATTAAGGATCAAAAACGAGTGAGAATTCTAAAAGAAGGTGGTAAGAAAATGAGGTCCGGTTATCTACTGGATGAGTCGGGACCAACGTGTGCATGATAATTGGGCCCTTCTCTTTTCGCAAGAGATTGATAACATCAATAAACGTGCATTACCAGAATTTTTAGACGAGTATCCCGTACTTCACAATCATCCCCGTGAACGGCAAGAACATTATTCACTTCATTTTCTATCTTCCGAAAAAGCTTTCATTTAGGTTTCCACTATTGGAGTATCCTCTGCTTTCCCAATATCCTTTGTAATTATTATCATCGGATAATTCGATCTCTGTTATCCATTTTATCCATTTGTATCCCCATTTACTTTCTGCTACGAGCTGAAAAGGGAATCCTCTTTCTGGTGGAAGAGTAACATCATTCATTTTGTACGCCATTAGTATATTGTTGTCCCGAATGTAATCGATTGGAAAAGAAGTTGTATATCCATCATACGCATGGAATATGATTACTGTTGCGTTTGATGGGGCGTTTACTTCCTCTATCAAATCTCTGACTAATACACCTTCCCACAGAATTGTTACACTCCATCCCTCTACGCAGTCTAGCATTACGACTTTTTTATACTGTTGTAAGTCGTTAATGACCTCATCATACGTGTAGTTCTTAGGATTATCTACAAGACCTGTGATTTTGAGCACATGACTTTCTTTGTCGACCTGTTGTGGGCCTTCTATGGAATTTTCTCTAAAATCATTTATGGATGAAAGTCTTTCGCCTTCATATTCTCTAATCTCTACATAATCCACGAATTCTTCTTGTTGAAAGCAGCCACTTAAAGAAATGATTGCTGCAATTACTACCACTAAAAATCCAAAAGTTAAGGTTTTTGAGTCCATCCGTATTTTGAAAGGGTTTTAACTTTCTAATTTCAGATAGTTCCTTTTTATATATAACGGATGAGGCTACATAAGGCTACGTCATCAAATGGAAAATTTTAATACTTATCAACACATATTATTTGATGGCTTTTAGTATGCTTCCAGAACTATTGGTCACCCATTTAGGGATAAAACTTATAAACCCGCTCAAAGGATCAATCGTCAGATGAAATTAGCATGCAGAAAGAATCACTCATGCAAACTACTCAGTAATTTCCTTCAAGATGCTTAGTATGAAAGACAAATGGCTTCTAGGATATCCACCTTCTCTCTCATCTTCGTGACAAAGCTATTTATGCTTTCGAGATGCTCATGATATTTTTCTTTTGTCTTTTTAACGTTAAACTCTAGCTCAAATCCATCCTCATTGAAATTTACAAATTTCGTGACATCTGATTCGTGAGGGACTCCATTATTAAATCCCAATGTCATAGCCCAGCCTTTGTGCCGTTCAAGGAATAGTAACCCGTATTCTCGCGTTTTGAAGCGACATAAACGCACAAATCAAAAAGAAACCAAGTGAAACTTTAAAGACTTTAAGGTCGTGCTTCTCAGCGAACTTGAAATGACGTTCCACAGAATCGGGACTCACGCCAAGAACGACGGTATTCAACTTCTCAAACTCATTGATGGCACCTGTGAACTCTACTGCCTCGCGTGTGCAGCCGCTGGTGTTGTCTTTGGGGTAGAAGTAAAGGACAATCCACTTGCCTTTGAAATCGGTCAAGCAAGTCTCCTGATTATCTTTGTCTGGTAGGCAGAAACTTGGTGCCTCGTCACCCTCTTTTAAATCTTATGTTTGTGCATTCATCTCTTATATTACTTTTGTGTAACCAGCATAGTATAATATATTATTATACAAAATTAAACAGAGGGAAATATTATGAAAGGGAACATTACTACTGGCGAATTTAATGATTTTCGGCATGAAATAACGGCAAAATTGGAGACAATATCTGATAGATTAAGCGAACTTGAAAAGAAGATAGAGATTTATTCCGTTAATCCAAAAGTAGTGATAATCGAAGAGATATGTAAAGAAGAGGCAAAAAAACGAATCTCTGAATGTCTGTGTGAAATAGATGATAAGATGTATCCCAGTGAAATAGCCGAAAGGCTTCGTATTGATTATGATCTATGTGTAGAGATAATAGAAGAGCTTATGAAAACGGGTGAAATCGAGGTCGTGGAGGAGTGAGTATGGGAAGAACAGGAGACCAACCATTTGATGAATTGAAAGGACCCCGTGTTTTAGTAAAATTTGAGCGGGAAACGAACAGAAAAGAAGGTGTGAGTAGCACTGGAAAGCACAGGGGTTTCAGATCGATTTTTGAGGGGAACGTTGAGTGTACACTGGAATACGCAATTTATAAAACTGTACGTAAACTCTAAAGGGGGTTATTTTGGGACGAATATTTGATAGGATGGGTGATAAAATAGTAGGGGCGCGTGTTGTTGTGACATATCAAGATTTTACGCCCAAATCAGGATATAAAGAAGCTGAAGATGGAACTGGAAGGAAAGTGAAAGTATTAAAGAAATCTGTTAGATGTAGGATAGAAAAAGCAATTAGGAAGAGATGAATTTACTTTGGTGGTGGTTACCGTTACCGTTCCAGTAATAGAGGCAGAGGATTTGAAGAAGCAGTTTGGCGAGTTTGTTGCCGTGGACAGTGTGAGCTTTACCGTGGAGGAGGGTGAAGTGTTCGGTTTTCTTGGTCCGAATGGCGCTGGCAAGACCACCACGATGAAGATGATCCAGTGTGTGTCGCCCAAAACAGGAGGAAAGCTGGAGGTGTTTGGTATGGGTGTGAGTACACATCAGTGCGAGATCAAAAAACTTTTGGGCGTAGTGCCACAGGAGAACAATCTAGATCCTGATTTCACGGTGTACGATAATCTTATGGTATATTCACGCTATTTTGACATTCACCGTGCGAGGGCAGAACGGGTAATAGAAGAGCTTTTGGATTTTGTTCAACTGCGCGAGAAAAAAGATACTTTGATAGAACAGTTGTCGGGCGGAATGAAACGGAGGTTGATACTTGCAAGAGCTCTTATCAATACGCCACGGCTGCTGATTCTCGATGAGCCGACCATTGGACTTGACCCGCAAGCCAGACATCTTATCTGGGATAAACTTAAAAGCTTACAGTCACAGGGGATCACGATTGTGCTCACCACCCACTATCTTGAAGAAGCGGCAAGGTTGTGTGACCGACTGGTGATTATGGATTATGGCAAGATCATAGTAGAAGGGAAGCCTGACGAGTTGATCAAAGAATACGCGGAAACGCAATCTGCTACGCTTGAAGATGTGTTCTTAAAGCTCACCGGAAAGAAACTCAGGGAGTGAAAAAAAATATGACTCACTTTGCATTTCCTCGGCTCAGTAATCGTGTGTGGAAAGTTTGGCATCGAAATAAAGACGTGTTCATGAAGACATACAAAGTGAATTTCCTCCCGCCACTCTTAGAACCCATCCTCTACCTTTTTGCGCTTGGATTTGGAGTTGGTAGTTTTATAGACGTTATCGAAGGCATGTCTTATCCCCAATTTATTGCTCCTGCTCTGATTTCCATTTCGATTATGAATTCAGCTTTTTTTGAATGCACCTATGGCTCGTATGTGCGAATGTATTATCAAAAAACATTTGATGCCATAATCGCAACCCCGCTGAGCATAGAAGAAGTGATAACGGGTGAGCTTCTCTGGGGCGCTACACGAAGTCTTATCTATGCAACGATAGTGCTGATGGTGATCGCGGCTTTTGGTCTCATCGAACTACCTTCTGGCCTACTGATAATACCATTTTCCTTCATTGCCGGTTTTCTCTTTGCAACTATTGGCATGTGCTTTACCGCTATCAGCCCCAACATAAATGCTCTGAGCTATCCCACTTTTCTATTCATAACACCAATGTTCCTCTTCAGTGGCACCTTTTTCCCGCTATCGCTTCTACCAGAGCCGATACAGTATTTTGCCCTGGCTGTACTGCCGTTAACACACGTTGTAAGCATTGTACGCGCGTTAACGCTTGCAAACTTCAGTGTAGTTCTACTGGTGAGTTTTGCATGGATTGTTCTTGTTTCTCTGGTGTTGTTTGTGCTGTCGGTGAATCTAATGAAGAGGAGACTAATGGTTTAATGTGTCAAGCATGCAAATCCTTTTATACATGTACGGAGTTTATAATTGTAATCAATACAAATACTCGAAGGTGACTCTCATGCACAGCAGCGATAAGACGGAAGGAATGACTCCAAACGCCCTCATAAACGAAAAAAGTCCCTACCTGCTCCAACATGCCTACAATCCGGTTAACTGGTGCCCATGGCGAGAAGAAGCGTTTACACGAGCCAAGGAAGAGCATAAACCTATCTTCCTCAGTATTGGCTATTCCACCTGCCACTGGTGTCATGTAATGGCACGCGAGTCTTTTGAGAATGTGCAAACAGCCGAGCTTCTCAATGCCAACTTCGTATGCATAAAAGTAGACCGAGAAGAGCGCCCGGACCTGGATGAAATCTACATGAAGGCAGTGCAGATGATGGCGGGCACCGGAGGCTGGCCCCTATCGGTTTTCCTTACGCCAGACCTGAAGCCATTCTACGGTGGAACATATTTCCCACCGGAACCAGTGCATGGCTTACCTGCATTCAACGACGTCCTACGGACTATTGTGGACTTATGGCATGATAAACGAGAACAGATTGAGCAAAATTCCGAACAGATTACGAAACACTTGCGCAACTCATACCTCTACAAACCGCCGAGTGATGAAATCTCACCCGACCTCATTGATAATGCTTTTGAACAACTCGTCCTCCGGTTCGACACTGAGTATGGCGGATTTGGTGCCGATGTGGCTGCGTGGTCGGCAAAGAACCCGAAGTTCCCTTTGCCCAGCTACCTCGCGTTCTTGCTCCGATATTACCATAGGAAGCAGGAACAGTACGCATTAAAAATGGTGACTAAGACCCTTTACGCGATGGCACGAGGAGGCATTTATGACCAACTGGGAGGTGGATTTCATCGCTATTCTACCGATAGGTATTGGCTGGTTCCTCATTTCGAGAAGATGCTATACGATAACGCACTCTTAGCCCAAGTTTATCTTTGGGCATATCAGGTTACAAGTGACACTTTCTTTGCACAAATTGCAACCGAGACGCTGGAGTGGGTGCTGCGAGAGATGACCGATTCCAGCGGCGGGTTCTACTCTGCGATAGATGCGGATAGCGAAGACATCGAGGGCGCGTTCTATGTATGGTCACCCAGAGAGATATTATCGGTTCTTGGTGAAGAGCATGGCGAAGTATTTTGCCGCTATTATGGAGTAACAGAGCAAGGGAACTTCGAAGGCGGCAAAAGTGTACTTCATGTAGCTAATGACGAGCTCAACAAAGATACTGCCGATTTCATCAACAGGAGCAAGCAGAAGCTTCTTGAAGCGCGTAACCGAAGGATACGACCAAAAACTGACGATAAGATCATCACCGGATGGAATAGTCTAATGATCTCAGCATTCGCCTTAGGCTACCAGGTATTGCGAGAGAGACGCTTTCTTGACGCGGCAACTTCGGCAGCTCAATTCATCCTCAATAATCTCAGTAAAGAAGGGCAATTATTTAGACGCTACCGAGCCGGTGAAGCTGCGATTCACGGCACCTTGGAAGATTACGCATTTCTCATCGCGGCATTGTTCGACTTATACGAAGCCAGCTTCGATCCGAAATGGCTGCGTGAAGCGTTACAACTGAATAATCGTGTGGTTGTGCTGTTCTGGGATAAAGCGAATGGTGGATTCTTCTTCAATCGCTATGGAGAAACAGAGCTCCCGGCAGCTATAAAGGAAGTATACGACGGCCCTATTCCTTCTGGCAATTCGATTGCTGCACAGAACCTGCTTCGGATTGCTGCACTGACCGACAACGAGGAACTGCGAATACGGGCTAAAAATATTTTTCGGACTTTCGGTGCACAACTGGAACAGAGCCCGTTAGAGCATACGCAGATGCTTTGTGCGCTCGATTTCTATCTCAGCAGTCCTATGCAAGTCGTAATAGCAAGTCAAAAGATAGAAGAAGCACAGGCTTTTGCAGTAGAAATTAGCCGCCATTTTTTGCCTAATCAAGTCATTGCTTTCACATCATCTAGAGACGATGAACTTTCAGGTCGGATACCGCAGATTACGGATAAGGTAGCTGTTCAGGGCAAGCCAACCGTGTATATCTGCGAAAATCACACTTGCAAAGCACCTATTACCGATCTGGACGATTTGAGACGTGTGCTATCTCGCCATAAATAGTTGCGGTCATAAAATATAAAATATATGAACCCAAACACTGTAATTAATATTGATAGCTCGATATTATAAGCGGTGAAAGAAGAAAAATGATAATAGATGCGCGTGTGAGACCGCCGTACAAGAGTTTGCAACAGGTGCTTGCAGCGGCGCCTGGCGCTCCTAAACCAGTCAAACGCAGTCCGCTTATAAGCGGATACGAGCGTCCACAGTCAATGGTACAGAAATCGCTCGAGTTGTTCATGGCTGAGATGGACGAAGCTGGTGTTGATAAGGGGATACTGGTGGGCAGGCAGGCGGGACATCGCATTGTCTCCAACGACGACATAGCGGAACTCCGTGACATGTACCCGGACAGATTTCCCGTTGCTATTGCTGGTATTAACGGTAGTAGCGATTTGGCAGCGGCATTAGAAGAGATTGAGCGTACTATCACAGGTATGAGATTCAAGGGGATTGTAGTAGACCCAGGTTGGTGTGTTCCACCACGATACGTGGACGATAAGCGTATTTATCCTATTTATGCACGATGTGCGGAGCTCGGTGGTGTGCTGTATCTGACATGCAGCCTGATGCAGGGACCAGACATTTCATATGCAGAACCATTCCGTATTCAACGTGTCGCAAACGACTTTCCGACACTGAAGATAGTGGTAGTTCACGGCGCATTTCCGTTTACTAGCGAGATGCTGGGTGTGATGATTGCCAATGCAGCTCTAGGGAACCTGTGGGTACTGCCAGACTTCTTCCAGTTCATCCCGGGGTTCGCGGGTGCTCAGGATTGGGTGAATGCTGCTAACCACTATCTAAGTGACCGGATGCTTTATGCTTCTTCGTATCCGGTGAGACCGTTGAAGCAGAGTGTTGATGAGTTTGAGAGGTTTTCTTACGAGCAGGAAGTGCTGGAGAATTTGATGGCGAAGAATGCGGCTGAGCTGTTTGGGATAACTATCTAAATTCTAATGCAAATGCAAGCGCCATATGTTAAATACGGAGTGGGGGACTAAAAATGATTTCAATCAGACCTTTTGAGGAGGGCGATAATCCCACGCTGTTAGATATAGAAAAGTTGTGCCCACAAGGTAATGAAAATAGGCTAAAAAATAAAGGAGCTGGTATAAATGGATGATTATATCAAACATGTTAAATCTATTGCAGAGGCATTAGGCATAGAAAAAGAGCCAGTTGGGGTAAAGTACACAGACGAAGACCCCGGAGTTGAGCTCGAAGCGGGAAACTACACCGTATGTGGCGCGATACTGGCGGCATCTGAGGGGAAAGTCATACTTCTTTCAGAGGATAGATGTGCCTGTTTTGGAGGAAAGACCCATCTTGGTCTCACCCAGAAGAGAGAAATACCATGGAAAATGCTTGTTGAAGGTGAGAAGCTCTGGTGTGATGTGAAAACCGCGGTAAGGTCAAGCGTAGAAGTTGATAAGATTGCAAGACCACCCTATGAGCTTTCAAAGAGGATATTTCTTTATCCTGCTATGAACGGAATATTTCAGCCGGATCTCATCCTCATGCTTGTAAATGCAGAGCAGGCATCGAGGCTCATTATCTTAAATCAGTTCTGGGATGGAAACACACCAGCTATAGAGATGAGAGGCTCGCTATGCTGGAGCATGATAACCTACCCGCTTGTATCAGGGAACTTCAACGTCTCGGTGGGGGACATAAGTGCAAGGAGGATGGAACGGTGGGACCCGAATATTATGGCTGCATCAATTCCGTGGGAGCGGATAAGAGGTATTGCAGAAGCAGTTGAGTTCAGCACTGCCGGCAGAGCAAAGCCATCTAAAGAATTTGAAAGGATGACTGAGAAGATGAGGTCAAGAAGAGAGGTGTTATAAATGAAAGAAGTGCCACCATCCTTGAAGATTCTTGAATTAAAAAACTTTAAATTCTACTTATGAAAAAGAATGGAGCATCAAAAAAGCATCTTCTCATTTTATTATATCCGTCAGTATTTCTTGGACCTTTTGGGGGAAATACTGTACTTGCGTTGATTACACCGCTTAAAGAATTTTTCAATGCCGATATTTCGTTTATAGCAGCATCTATTACAATGTACATGATTCCGTTTGCATTCTTTCAGCTCTTTTCCGGTGCGCTTTCAGATATTTATGGGAGAAAACGTATCATTCTCTTTGGATTATTTACATTTTCTCTTGCATCGCTACTCTGTGCATCATCGAATAATACCGGATTATTCCTGGGTGCAAGGGCATTACAGGGGCTTGGAATTGCATTTATAGCTCCTACCATCCTGGCGGTCATCGGTGATGTCTTCCCATACAAAGAACGTGGTAGGATAATGGGTGGATATGGCGCATCAACAACCGCGGGAATCGCATTGGGTCCATTAGTTGCTGGATTTTTTGCGATAATTGATTGGAGGCTGGTATTCCTGATGTTATCCGTCTTTTCGGGACTGCTTGGCTCTGTTTACCTCTTTTATTTCGATGCTTCAACGGGAGATGGAGAATTAAAGGACGTATTAAGGAAGATAGAGGGTGTGCTTAGGAATAAAGATGTTTTACAGCTTTGTATGATTGGACTTCTCGTATTCTTTGGAACTGTCGCAACGATGACGTTCTTAGCAGATACACTGACGATGTCTGTGAGCGAGGATAAGATAGGTATTTTGTTATCCACATTTGGATTCGCTGGTATTGCGACAGCGCCGATTGCAGGTTATCTTACCGATTTTATCGGTAGAAAGAGGACGTTGCTTACAGGATTGATTATCATGCTCGGTGCGTTTTTGATATTTCTGCAGGCAGATTCATATACTGCCTTTTTCATCCCGCTTGCAATCATGGGTATTGGGAGTATAACCGTCTTTACCTCTCTTAACACGATAATCGTTGAGTGCATACCAGAATCAAGAGGAGCGGCTTCTTCCATATATAATAGCTTCCGGTTTTTGGGCTATGCGCTAGCGCCTGTGGCAACCTTACCGATTTATTTGGTCTATGGGCTAGAGGGGATCGTTCTTTTGTGTGTCTGCTTCGTGTTGATGAATATTGTGATTTCAACGCGGGTTCGTGGATAAGTGGACTTTGTCTTCCATTATCAGAGATCAAGAATTGCAGTTCTTTTGGGATCCGCAGAGAGGAGAAAGACAAAATGTGTCCCAAAGTCGTGTGGATCGAAAAATTTATATGTATGCACCACGAATTAAATATAGGTAATTCCTTTTAGCGTAATTTTTAAATACAATCTGCAGTGAAAGAATAAGAAACGGTTATTCAACATCCAAAGATGCCAGTTTACTCATAAGGAGTTGGGGTGGACAGATGAAACAAATGCCCAAACTAAACGCGAATCTAAAAGCCGAACTACTCGCAACAGGAAGCGTGGATGTAGATGCATCACTACTTACAGGAACGTCCACCTCTTCCGCAGGTCCCGGCACAGGGCTAAAATCAATATTCTTTACTTCCGGTGGCCATCGAGTACGCTTAGACCTCAACAAAAACTCGCCACTCACGATGATAAAGGAAAACAACGATTTTATAATTCTTAAAGACGATAAAGAGCTGGTAAGAGGCGAAATTGAGCCAGTACTCGCGCACTGTCCGGAGCAAGCATACATCACACTGAGTGAACGCTGTATCTATGACTGTAAATTCTGCTCGGTTCCGAAGTTGCAAGGTAGGATCAAGACGCTGGATGAGGTCGTCAATATCGTTGAGCACGCAAAGAAGACCGGGCTGATGAAAGCAATCGCAATTACGTCTGGAGTGGCAGAATCGCCAGAAGACGAGATTGAACGTTTGGTTGCAGTGATAAGCGCACTGAAAAGATACAACGTCCCCATTGGCGTCGCGGCATATCCTACCATAAACTCCACAAAACTATTGAAAGAAGCTGGTGCAGTTGAGCTCAAATACAATGTAGAAACCATGAATCGAGATATATTTGATAAGGTCTGTAAGGGGCTTTCGCTCAACTTCATATTAGACTCGTTACGGGACGCAGTACCGGTATTTGGCAAGAACAGAGTATCCACGAACTTTATCATTGGACTCGGTGAGACGGACGAATGCGTGCGCGAAGGAGTTGAGCATCTGGCAAAGATGGGTGTAATACCCGTTCTACGTCCAATAACCCTACAACCCTTACGCAAAGACGAGCTTGAGGCAACAAGACCCAGTGCTGAGCGGTTGCTTAAACTCGCACTGATGACACGAGAAATAATAGATAAGTATGGTCTTCGCGTAGATGTCTCGCAGACGATGTGCCTTACCTGTACGGGCTGCGATATAACGCCTTATAGGGATATATAAGTTTACAGGATGCGTTTTGTGAGAAAAAATTTTATGTGTGCTATACGAACTTTAAATTCTTTGTAAAATTCTCATGCGTTCGAGTAAAGCCCATGTGCTCGTAAAATCGCTGTGCATCCACCCTAAAATTCTTTGTCGTCACTTCGATAGAGACACAACCTCGTTTCTGTGCTTCATGCTCAAGTTGTGACACGAGTTGAGCGCCGATACCCTTATCACGGACTGTTTCATGCACAATCAATTCCTGTATCTCGCCCACCAGTCCGGCATGATGTAGCTGAGGCTCGATATGGAGGCTTGCAAAGCCAATAACAAACCCATCACGCTCCACAACATAGTACAGCACATTGTCGTCACGAAGATTCTGGACAAAGACATCATGAAACGACTTCTGGTCAAGCGATACGTCCATCAAAGCAGTAACCAACTCATACACGGACGCTTCATCGGATTCCTCGGCCAGTCGAATGCTAACCATGCCAAGTTCCTCCTATTTCTTCTTTTAATACTCTTCTGTTCATTCTTTTGTATCACTTCTCTATCTTTTGTTGCTCTACCTCCTGCTCACGTAGAATAATGCTATAACTTTATATGTATCTTCGAACCAAAGTTTAATTGAGGTAAATAGAAAGATGGATGAAGAATACGGGCAGTTCCCGTCTGAATGGGAGAAAATCTCTGATAAACCTCTGGAGTATAGAAAGAAGGTTGGCCATTTCGAGATCGTCGCCAGAGTGGATGAAAAGCTATGTGAGAAATGCGAGGAGAGGCACCCGGGTTATGTATTTAAGACACTAGATGATAGTGGGGATGATGTAGAAAATTCAGAGGTCTATTGGTGCCCTATGTGCGGGGGAATGAGTCCGGAAAGCTACGAAAAATTTGTTAAATCGGAATTTCTATACGGTGGGGGAGATTAGATTGAATCCAGAAACTTACGAACGTTTTTGTAAAGAGTAAGTTGATAAGATCAAAAGGTTAGCTCGCATAAGTCTTATCCCCCCCATTTTTTATTTTTATGTTTTTAAAAATGTATTTATACGTAACTTAATTACCCGCTATGTCACTACAGGAGATGCGTCCGCATCCAGAGGATTTGTTCTTATAACAAGCGAGAACAGATATGGATAGTTATCCTTTAAGTGCATCATATCTTTAGGCTAACCATTCACGAATTAGCAGCGTGTAAGCACGCGTTATATCTCCCGCCAGGTGTTCGTAATCTGATTGTGGCAAACCCACTAGTGTATCCCTGGCTACCAATTCTTCAGACAGATGAAATATTGCCAAAAGGAGGTTGGTAAAAGATTCATGCTCAAGCAAATTTGGATTCTCCAACAGACGTAGCATAAAATATCGTTTTCCAAAGAGAAAATCTCTCAAATCGTTCAGATTTCCCTTCTGGGAGTCAATTATGGGATCTACACCAGTGACAAATACCATAGCTGCCCGGAAATGATTTTTGGTCCACTCGTTTGTTACAATCAGATGCTTAGTTATTTCTGTGGAATCATGACTGAAACTGGCAAAATCGCTCAATAGTCTTGTTCCAACTTCGCTAAAAAAAGTGCCTATAATCATATTCAGTTTATTCAAAAAAGCACGTCTTTCCCTTTCCTTCAGCAGGTGCTCTACGATTAATGTAATCAGCAGCACCTCAATTGGTACGAACGCCAGATCACTAATCAAGAAAATAAGAATGTGGTGCGGGTCGGTGAAAATTGCATAGTGGATAATATAAATAAATATAGTGGATATGATCAAAAACAAGGCGAATAACAAATTCCAGCTCATGCGTTTCATTTTTTCACTCTTATTTTTGATTGGGCTATTATGTCATTGCATCTTACCGCGGCGTTTGGACACAAGAGCCTAATCCTAATTAATTAACCACCGCCATTTATAAAAGCATACACTTATAGTTCGTGATGTTAGTGCTTTGGGTAATAAACATAAAAAAATAGAAAGTATTTTATACTATGACAACTCCAGTTAGTTATGGTAACATGATGACGGGCCAGATAATATCTTACTGTAAAGTAAAGAGGGCGTTAAGATGACAGACTTAGCAGGTTTACTGGAGCAAACGCTGCCGTACACTGACATAACCGCCTATCAACTGCTGGTTGCCTTGATTATACTGGTCGCTGGCTGGATGATCACTAAGATAATTGTCATACTCTTCAGGAAACAATTAGGGAAGACGAAACTCACAGAACTCGTTGTGGAACTTCTGGCAAGATTCTTTAGCGTATTGCTCTATGTTATAGTGATACTTTTAGCTGTCGAAGCGCTGGGATTTTCTGTGAATTCCGTTGTTCTTGGTCTGTCCGCAGTTATAGGTCTAATATTAGGTTTTGGTCTGCAGGATTCAATCACAAATTTAGCTTCCGGTGTTTGGATTGCCGCCTTGAGACCTATTGACAAGGATGAAGTGGTAGAGGTAGAGGGAAAGACAGGAAAAGTTACTGCTGTTGGGCTTATGGCAACCGAAATTTTATCTTATGACAATAAATTCATCACAATTCCAAACAGGCTTGTCTGGGGGAGCCCAATAGTTAACTTCACGAGAATGCCTACGAGAAGGGTTGACGTCGCAGTGGGCATAAGTTATGAAAGCGATCTGAAGAAGGCAATTCAGGTAGCGATGAATCTGATGAAAGCGCATTCGATGGTTTTAACGGATCCGGAACCTGCGATTGTCACCACGGAATTGGCTGATTCTTCCGTAAACCTTCAACTAAGGGCATGGGCAAATACTGAAGATTACTGGACCGTTAAATTAGATCTGACAAATGGTATTCTCGAGGCTTTCCGCAGGGAAGAGGGAATTGAAATCCCATACCCACAACTGAACGTGCACTTAGAGCAACAATAAGTGTTGCTTGCAAGCCCCTATGCAATCTGGTAAAAGGATAGGGGCTATTGATCTCCGAATGGTATTTCGCGAGAGTAATACAATGGTTAGAGCTTTAGACCTTCCGCTACAGATCTACCCAACTCTTGGTCCGCCTTTGTCAGATTCTCAACCACCCGCTGCTGGATTGGTTTGTCTATCTGCATAAGATCCGCAATGAGGTTATCTACCAGATGTTCCTGGTCCAGCTTGCTCAAGGAGCGAATTCTCTCTCCCGCCTGTCCGAAATCATTCGTTATGCTAATCTTCCGCCGAGTCACTTCTCCCTCAACTCGATATACACGAGATGTACCCGCCGGTGTCTCCATAGGCATACCTCCAGCTAAGCTATTGGGTTCGTAATTGACCGAGCCACTGAAAGCTCCAATCTGCATAGCTCCATCGCGCTGATTGTTGTTTACCAGCACCAGAGGGCGGTTGGCGGGAAGTTGCAGGTAGTTCGCACCCAACCGATAGCGCTGAGTATCATTATATGAGAATGTTCGACCCTGGAGCAACTTGTCAGCGGAAAACTCGATCCCGGGGACGATGCTTGCGGGACAGAACGCCGCCTGTTCCACTTCGGCGAAGAAGTTTTCGGGATTGCGATTGAGCACCATTTTGCCTACCGGAATCAGCGGGAACTTGTCCTCAGGCCATGTCTTTGTGGCATCGAGTGGCTCGAAATTTTGTTCCAGTTCGTCTCCAATATCCATTAACTGGACATTGAGTTCGTACTCAACCTCTTCGCCGCGGGCAATCGTATCGTAGAGGTCACGAGTAAGGTAATCGGGATCAAGACCAGCCAACCGGGTTGCTTCATGACGGTCAATGTTATGCACACCCAATTTCGGTTTCCAGTGGTACTTCACATACACCGCCTTGCCCTCGGCGTTCACCCATACATAGGTATTGACGCCAAAACCTTCCTGCATACGGTAGCTTTTGGGCGTCCCGCGGTCGGAAAAGAGCCAGGTAATCATGTGGGTTGATTCCGGTGTTAGGGATATAAAATCCCAAAAGCGGTTATGCGCGGAAGAGGCCGCGGGGATATTGCTATCAGGTGCGCCCTTGAAGGCATGAACCATATCCGGGAACTTGATAGCGTCCCGGATGAAAAAGACAGGCAGGTTGTTCCCTACAAGATCATAGTTTCCATCCTCGGTGTAGAACTTAACGGCAAATCCGCGAGGATCTCGCACTGTATCAGCAGAGCCACGGCCACCGGTTACAGTAGAAAACCGTACAAATACAGGCGTCTTTTTATCGGGGTCCTGAAGGAATTCCGCCTTCGTATAAGCTGCCATGCTCTTGTGAACCTGAAAGTAGCCGTGTGCCCCTGCTCCCTTGGCGTGGACAACCCTTTCAGGGATACGTTCCCTATCAAAATGAGCCATCTTCTCGATAAACTGGACGTCTTGTAACAGCACAGGACCGCGTTCGCCAACGGTCATCGAGTTCTGGTTGTCCGTAACCGGTACACCCTGGTTCGTGGTCAAATGTCTTTCTTTTTCTTCTTTCATGATGTCATTCTCCTTTGCTACAATAATTTTTACTTTCTAACTAACTCTTAAATAAGTTGGGGTATATATATAAAATAATTTCCGCATTTTTTTCTGTAACGCTTCAACATTTCCACAGATAAAATTAAGTTCAATCTTCAAAGTATGTCTTCACAATCAATTCCAGGTATGATTTATCTAAAAGAAGAAGTTATAAAGATGATTTTCTGGATAAGTAATAGTCAGGGTGACCCAATACGATAATAGAAGTATATTTTTTGATAATTTGGCAAGACCGACATTGGGGCAAGTGAAAGGGTTTCGTATTCATTTTTCTGTGATATTACTTTGTCATTTACTGATTTAATATCATTGCAATCATTTTCTGTTTCTTTTCTAATGTTTATTAACATGTCAAATCCTCGGAATTTTCGATAACGTGTCTGTGGGTATCTGAAGTTCCCCAAAGGGGAATTTGGGCGGAGTGCCGAAGGCACGTAGCCAGATACGCTCTGTTATCGGAAGTTAGGCATCCAAAATACATGTTATTTATTTCTAAAGGACTTTATAAATGTATCCAGCTCAGACTCAAAATCTTTCCACAAATTTGGCAAATTCTCAGCAAGCGGCATTAATTTTTCTTTATCTATCATTATCCCATATCCGTGAACGAAGAAATGCCGAAACGCACGGTATTCATCGAGTCTCTTTGAAAGTTCAAGCGAAATTATTTGATTATTAACCGATAAGTCCAATAAATCTTTGTGCCAAGATTCTGAGACTGGGATAGACATTCCCTTGAATTTTAGTGCCCTTTTAAGTATGTTCTCCATTCCATTGTACATGTTTTGGAGAAACGTGGAGATAGCAGCTAACTCAACGACTGTCTTTTCTTTACGTCCAAATGCTTCGTTTAATGCTCGAAGCGTGTCCAAAATATGCTCTTTTTCCGCCTGAACCTCTCGAAGTAATTCATCCATAGATTTTAACTCCTTTTTCTTCTATTATTCGATTAAATAATGATTTTCTGGACAAGTCTACAAGATCTACAGGCTTAGATAAACTTCTCAGTAACTCACCATAAAATTTAAAAAAGATTTCAGGTCTTATTCCTTCTACTGCTAAGTCAATATCGTTAGGCGCACTATCTATATCTAATTCTAATGATGACCCAAATAGATAAATGGAGGAGACCTTATATTTTTTTGCACACCGGGTAATAATCCCTTTTTCTCTTTCATTTATCATGATCAACCACCGTATGATATTATTAGTTACATCATTTATATTTGTTTCCACAGCACCGAATTTTCGATAACGTCTCGAGCGTATCAGAACTTTCCCGAAGGGGAATTTGGGCGGAGGTGCGTAGCACCGTAGCCAGATACGCCTGTTAGGCGGCGTTGCCATTTTTCCCATTTCTAAATATTATTTTTTTTCTATAACGATTATTGATACTTGAATCTTATGATATTTGCGGCAATGTCGCCTAACTTCGGTATATCCGACATTAACGTCGTACATCCTCCCATTTTGGGATAAAATCCGAAATTTACTTCGTATATACCTAAATCCCTCCCTTTTGGCAGAAACTTCCCCGTCATTTTTACCTCATAACTTTTAGATAGATGAGAATGCATAAATAACCTGCATTTAGTATTTAGAATGGCTTCTGGACATTGTTCGCAACCTTGCCCTTCGAGTCATATAACATGGTGTATGCAATTCCCTGTCCTTGTATTCAGCCAACGTACTCTTCTGGCTTCTCCTCAAATGCCTTTTTGCATCCTGGTGCACAGAAGTAATACGTCTCTCCTTTATACTCGGTCTTAATCTTCGCCGTCTTCTCATCCACTTCCATCTTACATACCGGATCTATCGCCATCTTCATCACCTCCTTTTGTTTTTTCACCCCTCTTCGCGGGTGGCACATACCTTTTCAACAACAGCGAAAGAGTTACCACCGTTACAGAGCTCATAGCCATTGCGAGCCCTGCAAGTTCTGGTTTAAAAGTAATATTAAAAAAGGGATATAATATCCCCGCCGCAACAGGAATTAGTGCAGCATTATATGCAAAAGCCCAGAATATGTTTAGCTTTATCCTCGACATCACCTTCTTACCCAATTGCACCGCGGCAACAGCATCTATAAGATCATCCTTTATAAGCACTATCTCACCGCTCTCTATTGCTATGTCTGTGCCGCTACCTATTGCGATGCCCACATCCGCCTGTGCAAGTGCCGGTGCATCGTTAATGCCATCGCCCACGAAGGCAACTACCGCACCTCTTTCTTGCAGTTTCTTCACTTCATTCGCTTTATCCTGTGGTAA
>WSZT01000153.1 GCA_013139985.1 Candidatus Methanophagales archaeon
TGGCTCGTATATTATTATCCGCCGTGCTATACTTTCCACATCTTCGGATTCAGCATTCGAGCTGGCTATCTGTATGAATCTTTCAGGCGAAAATCCTTCACTATCTATAAAAACTACGGCCTTACCCGTTTTAGCACATCCTATCGCTACCTGAAGGCAGATATTGGTCTTCCCGCTGCCCGCCTCGCCGTATAACTGCGTTACCGTGCGTGACTCGAACCCGCCGCCTAACAGCTCGTCTATATTCTTACATCCACTGCTATATCTCGTAGGGAGTTGCATAGAAACCTTTTCTTTAGAAAAAAAAAAGCTTTACCGAAAGAAAAAGGTTTTCGCTATAGGAATAATGACAGCACAAACATGAGACATAATACACCTACTACGTCGGTTAAGCTGGTTATTAGTGGTATTGTATCGTTATCCGGGTCCAAACCAAATCGGAAGGATAATATTGCGATGTAATAAGAAGCGAGGTTAAGAAAAGTAGTGCATAAAATGCCGCCTATGAGCGATATTGCTAGCATTTTCAATATAGATGGCGTGGCTACTCCAAGGCAGCTACTCGCAACGAATGCCAAAATGCCAACAAATGCAAATACCAATACGGCGAGGATATATATCACCGCGAAATTAGCAGAGACTAGCTTATCCGGGACACGCTTTGGACTCAGCGTCCCGATATGAAGCATAGAGGAAAGACGAGCACTTAATATGCCGCCTAACGCATTGCATTCACCCAAAAATGGTGGGATAAGTATCAAAATCGAAGGAATAGCTATTAAACGTTCCAACGCCATATCCATTCTTATTCCGGCGAGGGTGCAGAGAATAGCACAGATGAAAAGCATTGGTATGCTTTCTACAAAAATACGCTTCACAGCAGCATCGTTTGTCTTCAGACCTTTTATGGTACATAAAACAGCCACTACGATGAATGTGATTGATAACAGAGTAACAGGAGACAACCAGCCCATAAATGCAATATCAAGTGAGTTTAACTTTAACAATACAACAGCAGCCAGGTACAAAGAGGGTATGGTCACCATGTCACCGGCGGATGTGATTATAGGAGAGGACATATTGTCCAAATCCCAGTTTCTATTGTAGCCGGTAATAGAGACGAGAATCGCAATGCCGAGCAAAATGATTCCAGAGATTATGCCGCCGAGTACAGAAATGAGAATAAAGCCTTGTATAGGGATACATGAGATTCCAAATGCATCTGCCATTATCTTCGCCAATGCGCCAAGGATAACAGAAAGGATAAGTGTAAGTGACAAAGAGGCATAAGCATTTTGATATAACACGCCACCCTTTCTCAGCGTTGGAGAAAAAAGACCCAGATGCATTGAAGTTCCTAATCGCGACACCAGCGCACTGTAGACATTACCACGCAGGGCAATTGCAGGTGGTATGAGTATCAGGAGACCGGGGAGCAGTTGCAACATGCCCGTCATCAAACTCAATCCAATTCCAGCCAGAAGACCGGTAAAAGAGCAGAATAGCAGTGAAAAAGGCGCTTGCCTAAATAAATCAGAGAAGTTGTGAAAAAATGATGTGACTTGGCTGAGAGGAGCTACCTGGATATGAGCAGCAACAAGCGCTGAGCAAAAGCCGCTGGGCTTCGCTTTCTTTTGCTCTTTTTGCATTTCCATACCCCCTCTTAGCTCTGCCATCTTTCTTATGCTTGCCAATACTAATGCCCGTGTTTAAACCCGCACCCAAGCTATCTGGGGGCTCAGTATCTGTTTCGCATTCCTTATCTTGCATGGGCCTCATTCTCTTTTCTTATGTTTATGTTATCCCTTTCATTTATAAATATAATTTAATAACAATGTTGCCAGAAGAAGAGAAACTGGATGAGATACGGAAGAGGATAGATGAAATAGACGCTGCTATTGTTGATTTACTTTCCAAAAGGATGGCATATGCGAAACAGATAAAGGATGTGAAAGTGCAAATGGATATGCCCAT
This sequence comes from Candidatus Methanophagales archaeon, assembly GCA_013139985.1. Taxonomy (GTDB): domain Archaea; phylum Halobacteriota; class Syntropharchaeia; order Alkanophagales; family Methanospirareceae; genus Methanophaga. The sequence continues at coordinate 1,975 of WSZT01000153.1, forward strand.
TAAGGACAGACGAAGGGAAGAAATGGTAATAGGGAACTGGTGTGAGCATGCAAGAAGGAATAAAAGAGGCGCTGCGTATGATTTGAGTGAAGAGATGATGATGAAGATGGCTGCACTTATAATCGAATATACGGTTAATAATGAGCTGATAGATAATAACTCTGATATGAGCGTGTGAGTGAGAACATGGAACTCAGAGTGAGGACGGCGAAAGGATTCGAGGTAAAAATAAGGGACTTTGAAGTTGTTGATATTAGAAGAGTTATGGAAATAGAGGTGGATTCTTCTCTGGATGGCGATGCGGGATTGTATCTGGAGTTACATGATGAATGGCCGGAGGGGTTCTTAGTTGCAGAGAGAGAAGGGCGTGTAAAGGGGTTCATAGTTGTGATTTTAACGCCGGAAGGCGAAGGGCGTGTATTCTCACTCGCTGTCGATTCCCGATTCCGGGGGTGGGGTGTTGGGCGCGTGTTATTAAAGGCTGCTTTTGGCGTGCTGAGGAAACGGAGAATAGGATATGTTGAGTTGGAGGTCCGGGTAAGCAATTCGATAGCTATGGGGTTATATAATCGTATGGGCTTTATGGAGGTTGGATTCTTCCCTTACTATTACAAAGATGGTGAAGGTGCAATACTAATGAAGAAGGTTTTGTAATTGCATAAAAATTTAATTATCAAAATTGGTAAATTATTTACAGGGAGTTCCCTAGCACCACTTTTATCAATCCCACTGGTCCTGTCATCATCATGTCGCCACCGGGAGCGGAGAAGATCCCAAGCCCTTTCATCTTCGCCCTCTGCGGACCTGTCAATGAGATTATATCGGGTTTATTTCCGCTTACTACCAAAGCACCATGTCCACCATCATCAAAAACCTCTTTGTTGGTTATAGTGCCGTCAGACAGTTTTTTTATGTAGTAATCGAGTTTTTGTTTGTCAAGCATGCGTGTATGGTGCTCAAATACACCTACTATTCGGTTCCCGATCATGGACATCGCAATAGTATGTGCATTACCGACATTTATGCAAATAGCACTTGCCTTCTCTTTTATCCGTTCGTCTTCAAGCGAGCCCAAAACTGCTGCAGGTCCCGTGTCCATCAAGAGTATGTGTCCATCATACCATCGTTTCACCGAGTGCAATAGCGAGTGCATCCTGCTGAGGTTCTCCGGTACGGTATCGAAATAGCCAAAGGCATTTAGTCCGCCGTCCGCTACCTTCTCCTCGATCAAATGGAACCTATTTTCTCTATCTGTAACTCCGGTTGGTGCAACGCCGTGGTCCTGAACAGCTATTGCGATGACGTCAAATGCCGTTTCAATACCGGAAGAAGAAAGGAAAGGCAAAAGCTGGCGATTTATATCGGAAACAAGTATAGGCTCCGCATTTTCTCTTATGCGTTCTACATCATCCTCTGTTATAATCTCGATCCCATAGCTTTTTACGAGTGCCAAGTCGTCTCTGATTGTTCTTGCCGCCGTTTCGGTCATATAAACCTTGTGTTCCCGAACATGCTCGAGTACCGCACGAGTGAAGGGACCCCCGCCCATGATGTCTCCGGAGATGACTAAATCACCTTTTGAGTTACGCACTTGTGCAGCGAATAAACGGGTGGGCGAAGGTAAAACGAGTTTGTATGCGTTATCAAAGCCGTCCTCATCGTCATAGACCATTATATCCTGTGTCCCTGCACCTACATCTATCGCAAGTATCCTCATAACGCTTCGCAAAAACCTTTTCTTAAATTATTCTAATAATTATAATCAGTGATAAATAAATAAAGGATAAAAGTGGAAAATGAATGATGAAGAATACAACATAGAATACTTCAAAGAGCACGAATTAATAAGGAAAAAATGTGAGAAGTGTGGCACGTACTACTGGACTCGGGATAATGATAGAAAGACATGCGGTGATGCACCATGTGATATTTATTCTTTTATAGGCGAGCCGATATTCAAAGAGAGAAGCGTGGAGCAGATACGAGAATCATTCCTCTCTTTCTTCGAATCGCACGGGCACACGAGGCTGAAACGGTATCCTGTTGTTGCTCGATGGCGGGATGACATCTATCTGAACATCGCTTCCATCTCAAATTTTCAACCTTTTGTTACCGCAGGCAAAGTACCACCACCTGCAAATCCGCTTGTCATTTCTCAGCCTTGCATAAGACTTGAAGACCTTGAATCTATCGGAAAAACCGGTCGCCACCTAACGGCATTCGAGATGATGGGTCATCATGCCTTTAATAAGAGGGGAGAGGAAAGAGAGGAGACGGGAGAGATATACTGGAAGAACGATACCGTAAGGTATTGTGATGAGTATCTGCGGCAACTTGGTGTGGACATGGACGGTGTAACATATAAGGAAGCGCCGTGGGTAGGCGGCGGAAATGCTGGACCAAGCCTCGAAGTCATAACGAGCGGTCTGGAGCTCGCTACGCTCGTCTTCATGGACCTTAAACTTTCACCTCTGGGCCAAATAGACATTAAAGGACAACTGTATGACAAAATGGACACGTACATCGTTGATACCGGCTACGGCCTGGAACGATTTGTATGGGCTTCTAAAGGCTCGCCCACCGTATATGATGCCATATTCCCGGATATGATAAAGGAGCTGATAAATGCTGCGGGGATTGTGCACCCGTTAGAGACGCATCACGAGCTAATCATAGAGAATGCGCGCTTATCCGGTGCTATGAGTAGGCGCGAAATAGCAAAGAGGTTTGGTATTTCACCGAAAGAGCTCAAAACTATTCTGGGGCCGATAGAGTCGGTATATGCCGTTTCCGACCATACAAAATGCCTTGCTTTTATGCTCGCAGATGGCATTGTGCCCTCAAATGCGAAAGAGGGCTACCTGGCAAGGTTGGTCTTGAGGAGAGCGTTTCGGATGTTGAAATCTCTGAACATAGCGATACCTTTAGAGGAACTGGTGCTCAAGCAGATAAAAACGCTCAAAAATTCGTTCCCTGAATTGGAAGATTCCGTAGATAGAATAGTCGAAATAGTCGCGCTGGAGAAGAGCCGGTATGATGATACACTTTTAAAAGGCGGACGAATCGTGAAGCAGCTTGCAAAACAATCAAAATTAAAAGCGCAGAAAATACACATTGATACACTAATTGATCTATACGATACTCACGGTCTACCGCCGGAGTTTGTGTCTGAAGTGGCATCAACCCAGGGCATTGCGGTCGATATACCCGAAAACTTCTATTCCCTGGTTGCGAGTATGCACGGCGAGGAACAGAAGACAGCGCGGGAACCCCTTTTGGACGGTCTAAAAGAGAAAACGGAATAAATTCCGACGACATTAAAATTGTATTACGATGAGCCGTCTGCATTTGATTTCGATGCTGTTGTTTTGGATACTTTTGATGATTTTGTCATATTAGACAAGACGCTGTTCTTTCCCGAAGGTGGCGGTCAGCCTGCTGATACAGGTTCCTTAAGGCTGAAAGAGGAGAACAAGACATTGAAAGTGCAGGATGTGCAGGAAGTAGAAGGTGTTATTCTTCATAAAATCGAAAATGGTAGCGGGATAAGCAAAGGCTCGGTGGTATCGGGTCACGTAGATGCAGAGCGACGAATCGCACATACCAGGCACCATTCTGCAACGCATATTGTCGTTTGCGCTGCGAGAAATGTGCTGGGCAGTCATGTTTGGCAAGCAGGAGCGCAGAAAGGCGAGAAGAGGGCGAGAATCGACATCACTCATTTCAAACGAATCTCCGATGCAGAGCGGAAAGAGATAGAGCTACTTGCAAACCGAATGGTTATGGAAGACAAGGAAATACAAGCGCGTTTCGAGGATAGGGAGTAAGCGGAACAGAAATATAAGTTCGGTATTTATCAGGGCGGCGTTCCGCCGGGTAAGGTGATAAGAATAGTGCGGATAGGCGAAGATGAAGATGTGCAGGCATGTGCAGGCACCCACTGCACGAAGACGGGCGAGGTCGGACCGATAAAGATATTGCGCACTGAGCGGATACAGGATGGTATAGTGCGGATAGAGTATTCCGCAGGTGAAGCTGCTGTTGTGGCGGTGCAAGCGCAGGAAGAGCTGATAAAGATGGCTGCAGCTACGTTAAAAGTGCCACCGGAGAAGCTACCCCATACTGTTGAGCGGTTCTTCGAGGAGTGGAAACAGTTGAAGAAGGAGAACGAGCGATTGGGGAGTGAGATTGCGAGGCAGGAACCCAAACGATTGAAGGAACTAGTAAAAAAAAGCTCAAGCGGTGTAGATTATATTTGTGAGGGTGTGTTACCAACTGTAAGTGCAAAAGAGTTGAGGAACATTTCATCACATTTGGAAGGAGAAGATTATCTCACTATGCTTATTGGCCGCTCTTCGGTTGATTCCAAAGTACATGTCGTTGCCACAGTTCCAGCTAATTTGAGTGGCATGATTAACGCTGCTGAGTTGGTAAAACCTGTTGCCGAGATGCTTGGAGGTAGTAGTGGAGGAACGGCGATGTTCGCACAGGGCGGCGGTGATAAGTTGGAGTTGGTGGATAAAGCCTGCAAAGAGGGGTCACGAATTATAGAAGAGAAATTACAGAAAAAATAGAAACATATCTAATTAATGGGATAGTTTTTTATAGAATGCCGAATAATAGGGGGTTAAATGGAAGAAAACACAACTTTAGAGCTGGGGAAGGGGCTTGTGGAGCGTTTATTCTCCCTTGCAGAGCGAGAAGGAATGAGCGTTGAAGATATTTTAAGCCGAGCTCTTGAGCTTTACACGAGAAAGCCAAGCAGTGCGGCTGAAGTTCTTGAGTTCGTAAAACTGCAGACCGTTAGAAAACCAAAACTTTTGAAGAGCCCTCTTGAGGTCTTCAGAGCTGGTTACAAGGAAGAAGGACTAATATGAGACCAAGACTTGAACCGCTTGCCCTCGATACTTCGGTCATCGTGCCCTTTTTCCTCGAAGAGGATATGTTACACGAGGAAGCTTTTAAGCTTGTAGAATCGGTCTTTGAAGGATATTTTGCGTGTATTTCTGCCGTAAACGTTGCTGAAATAGGTTATGTACTCGAGCGTGTGACAGAAGACAAAGAGTTCGCACAAAACTGTATGCATGCGGTATGTTATGAGATGCCCATCGACGTGCTTCCTTTATCTTGGGAGTTTATGAGAAAACTCGCTCACTTGAAAGCCGTTAATGCCATCTCCTTCTGTGACAATGCCACGCTTGCTGCTGCAAACCTCCAGAGCTGCAAGGCGCTTTTCACAAGAGAAAAGGAAATTGTTGCAAAGGCAATGCGGTTAACCGGTCCAGAGATTATGTTCCTTGAAGAACTCTAAAATAGTCGAAAATAAATTTAGTAAGGGCTATCATTTCTTTATGTTTCGCACTAAATTTTTCGATTCGTAGAACATAGCAGGGTTAGACAAAAGTTGTGAGAGTGGAGAAGCCCACTCACTTCAAACCTTCTGTACCAAGACATCTAAAAGATGAGATAAGTGCATCGGAATTGGTAAAACGCGTTTGTGAAGTACTTGGCGGCAGTGGCGGTGGCAAGGCAGAGATCGCGCAGGGTGGTGGTGAAAAAGTAGAAATGGCGGAAGAGGCAATGGAAGCAGGGATAAAGCTAATCCAAGACCTTCAAAAGTGAAGATTGCAAAGAAAAAAAGTAGAGGGGGTTTTCAGACCGAATTAGCCCCTTTTCCTTCTGTTGTGGGCTATCATATATGTGCCCGCTTTCCTCACGGCACTTGACTGACGGTGTTATCCACTGCCTCGCCTAAACTAGCCGTAGGAGCTAATTTGATTAGCCAGACATCTTCTCCACCAGCGCCGTAAGACTCGGTGCATCCTGTTATTATGTATCCACCATCAGATGTCTGCTGCACTGACAACAATACCACTTGCAATTAGC